>NZ_JBDZDJ010000009.1:0-219539 GCF_040049135.1 Gordonia sp. VNK1
GAAAAAACACTGAAACCAAAGTTTCAACACAATCTCAGCCAGAGAGACAAAAAGAACCTGACCAAAAAACAATCCAAAAAACTGGCAAAAAAACAAACTCACAAACACCACCCCACAACACGCGGGGCGGCATCACAAATAAGATTCGTTTCATACCATTCAAAAAAATGGCATCAAACAATCCACCAACACACTATCGAGTTCTCAAAGAACACACACCCACCCGAACTACTCCCAGAGGAAGCAGCCTCGGTGAAGGCTTGGTTCGTGCCCTGTCGGGCGGTTCCCGTCCATTTCCCTGGCACGTGACTGTGCTCGAGAAATTTCTCGGGGGCGGTCTGCGCAGGCCCGGTTTCCTCTCCCCTGGTGAGTCCCTCTCGGGCCCTCCGGGGCGGCGCCGCGGCGCGCTGACTCGATATAAGTTACGCACCACCGTGCCGTTTTACAAATCGCCTGGTCAGACGCGTATTTTCAGCACTTCTGAGCCACCAGGACGACGTTCCCCGGCCCTTCGTTGGGAAGAACCGGGGAACCGTACGTGCCAGAGGGCGGCGGGACTAGTCAGCAGTTCCGGAGCATGATGCGGTTGCGGCGGGACCAGAGCTCGTATTGGTGCTGATCACCTTCTCGCCCTGCTTGATCGTGCAGGTGATCGAACCCGAAGCGTCGAAGTCATTGGTCGCTGTCAGGGAGACGAACTTGCCCAGACCACTGATCTGGACGTCCTTCGTCCACGGCAGCGCGGCGTTGGTGTCTTGCGACACGTTCACATCGTTGGTCGTGTAGGTGACGCTGGACGCCTGACCTTCGCCGGTGACCTCGTAGGTGACCGTCACGGTGCGATTCGATTCGTTGTCGATCGACTCAGCCGCTCCTCCGATGAGCGCGACGCATCCGCCGACGAACGCGATGATCACGATGACGACCGCCAGCAGAATCCACGGCCAGATCTTCCGCTTCTTCGGCGGCTGCGGCGGTGGATATCCTTGGCCGGCATAGGGCTGCTGGGGATACGGCTGTCCGCCGCCATACGGTTGGTTCGCGCCAAACGGCTGCCCGCCCTGATATGGCTGCCCCTGCCCATATGGCTCGCCGGCGCCGGGCTGTTGCGGATTGTTGGGATCGGTCACGGGAGTGTTCCTTTCACGCCGGGTCGCATCGTTGCGACTCCGAGGTTCTTGCGGCTCATACCGCGCTACGTGCGGCGGCGATGCAACGGCTTCGACATCTGAGCCTGGCGCCCGATGTTCGACTCGATGCCCTCTGTCCAGCTCGAGCGAGTTCGCGGCAGTTCCTTGTGAGGCGGGCCGCGGACCACGACATGTGAGGTTGTCGCATAGTTCCGCTTTGCGTAACCCGCGTCACGACAAGTGCATCGCCGGTTGCCTGCGATTTCGTTACCGAACCTCACAGATCGTTCTCGGTGGGTGCGCTCACTGCTCGGCCGCGCACGCCGACGTCAGCGGCACAACACGTTGACCTGCGCCCCCCAGTCGGATGAAACCCGGCCACGACCGGCGCCAACGCCACAACCACGTGGGATGATCCGTCACGTCCACCAGGACTCGGCCCGAGGAGCGGCGCATGACCGAGAGAAGTCCGAAGGTGACACCCGCACAGGGCGAGGCGTGGGCACGAGCCCTGGCCCCGGTGCTGTTCCCCGGAGAGATCGTCTGGGCCTTCGCGACCGCGAGTCGGTACAACCCGTTCTCCGTCGCCACGGCGATCACCAATGCACGCGTCATCGGCTTCACCACCTCGGGCGACCCGCTTCAACGAGTCACCAGCGAGGTACGGGCGGATGACATCGTGGGCTTCGACCTGTCGGTCCGGCAGGGCCTGCTGCCATCTCTGGTGGTGACCGCCGGCTTCGGTGAGACCGACTTCGGGAAGTTCCAGCCCGGCGAAGCCGCGTACCTCCATCACGTCCTCACCGAACTGCATCGTCGGGGAACCGATCCGGTGGTGCCGCTGCCACCGCGACACCGCGTCGACTCCTCAGCCGCCGAGCTCAGTCCCTCTGCGGGGAGTGATGTCGACGAATCGCCGGACCTTCCAGCGGCGGCGTCGGCGCCTCAGTCCTCTCCCGCGGCCTCGGCACCGAGTCTCGCGCAGGAGATCGCCCAGCTCGCCGAACTGCATCAGCAGGGCATTCTCGACGACGATGAGTTCCGCGCCGCCAAGCAGGCCGCGATCACCGCGATGGCGAGCCGCGGACGGTCGACGAGCCTGAAGAAGGGTGGATGAGCGCCGATCCGTCCGCGTGCGAGGATCGGCGTTTGATGGAGCAGCGTGAGGCGAGGGGAGCGTCGTGACCGAGTTGAGCCCGAAGGTGAAGCCCAAGCGGGCCGAGAAGTGGTCGGAGAAGCTCGCACCCGTCCTCGGTCCCGGCGAGTTGGTCTGGGCGTTCGTGACCGCCAGCCGCTTCAAGCCGATGTCCGAAGGCACGGCCATCACCAACACCCGAGTCGTCGGTTTCGTGACCTACGGAAAGCCCGACAAGCAGGTCATCTACGAGGTCTCGGCCGCGGACATCGCCTCATTCGAGCTGACCGGCAAGAAGGGCGGGATGCCCCAACTCGTCGTCACCACGCCGGAGGGCGAGGTGAACTTCGGCGGCTTCGACAGCGAGGAAGAGGCCTTCATCCGCCACTACCTCACCTATCTCCAGAGACAGGGAAGCCACCCGGCCGGCAGCGCGCCCGTCGTACGAACCATGCAGGCCCCGGCCATGCCTTCTTCGTTTGCCGTGCCCACAGCTCCGGACCCAACTCCCGCCGCGGACTCATCACACGTCGGTTCGGTTCCGGCTGGTGCGCAGCCGCCGGCAGAGACCGGCACCGGCTCGGGCATCGCCGACGAGATCGAACGGCTTGCCGGTCTTTATGAGCGGGGCCTGCTCGACGCGGACGAGTTCCGCGCCGCCAAACAGATTGCGCTCGCACATCTCGCACGAGCCAATCGCAGCGTCAGCCTGCAGAAGGGGAGCTGACGCCGACGGCCACGCTCGGCGATCGCCCTCGCGTCACCAATGCCACGCATCCGACCCGACATTGCGGGCGGTGCGTTGCAGCACCCGGATGGTGGTCTCGTAGTCGGAGTCGGAGATTCCTTGCCGTCGCTCGATCTCCAACTCGCGTTGCACCTCGGCCGCGTGCCGGAAGCGTTCTGCGCCGGATTCGGTGAGTGCCAACCGCCCGTCGTCGTCGTGTATCCAGCCCTTGGACCGGGCGTCGACGATGGCGTGGCGAATGGCCTGATCTGTGTCGTTGGGTCCGATGATCGTGATCACCTCGTCCACGCCGATCCCGCCGTCGTGCAGCGAGAGTTGGTGCAGGAGCCACCATTCGGGTTGCGACACACCGACCTCGGCGAGCCGGGAGCGCGTACGGGTGCGGATCGCCGATCCCACCCGCGCGGTCCAGAATCCGATGGGTTGACGACGGGCCGGTTGCATCTGTCGGGTCATACCCGACGACGGTAGGAGTTCAACTTCACTTGAAGTCAAGGTGTGGGCGGCGCCGCCTGAACCACCGGTACGTCGTCACACACGGTGACAGGATGGACCACCATGGACGACGCCACGCTCATGCGGTTGCCCAAGGCGGAGTTGCATCTGCACATCGAGGGCACGCTCGAACCGGAGATGGCGTTCACTCTCGCCCATCGCAACGGGGTCACGTTGCCCTACGCCGACGTCGACGAGCTCCGGCGGGCGCATGCCTTCACCGATCTGCCCGACTTTCTCGACCTCTACTACGCCTGCATGGCGGTCCTGAGAACCGAGGAGGACTTCGCCGATCTGGCGTCGGCGTATCTGCGGACCGCCGCGACGCAGGGTGTCCGGCATGCCGAGATCTTCTTCGACCCGCAGGCCCACACATCGCGGGGTGTCCCGTTGTCGGCGGTGATCACCGGGCTGCGCCGGGGCCTGGACGCGGCATCGGCCGGGACCGGCACACACGCAGAACTGATCGCGTGCCTCCTGCGCGATCGACCGGTCGCCGAGGCCCATGCCACCCTCGACGCGCTGGAACCCTACGTCGGCACCGTCATCGGCGTCGGACTGGATTCGGCCGAGGTCGGTTATCCGCCAGGACAATTCGCGGAGGTGTTCACCCGGGCGCGGGAGGCCGGCCTGCATGTGGTGGCTCATGCCGGCGAAGAAGGACCGCCGAGTTACATCTGGGAGGCCCTCGACGTTCTCGGCGTCGAACGCGTCGATCACGGGATTCGGTGCATGGAGGACACCGCCCTGGTGCGACGATTGGCTGCCGATCGGACCCCACTGACGGCGTGTCCGCTGTCGAATGTCCGGCTACGTGCGGTCGATGACCTGCGCGAACATCCGCTGCCCGCGATGCTCGAGGCGGGCCTGATGGTGACCCTCAACTCCGACGACCCGGCCTACTTCGGTGGCTACGTCGCCGACACGTACCGCGAGGTCCGGGATGCCCTGGGAATCGACGACGCGACCCTGATCGGATTGGCGCGCAATTCCTTTCGCGCGTCCTTCATCGACGATCAGCGTGCGCAAGCCCTCCTCGCGGCGGTGGACGACCCGCGGTGAGATCCGCGGGCCGTCCGCCATTGCGACGTGCTACTTGAAGACGTCGAGCTTGCCGAACTTCTCGGCCAGCAGGTAGTACACCGCCAGGCGCGGATTGGACTTGCCGTCCTTCATGCCGGCCAACACGTCGGCGATGGCCTTGTCGAGATCGGCGTCGCTGTCGGTGAGACCGAGCTTCTTCTTGAGGAAGTTCTCCCGCACGGTCTTCAGTTCTGCGGGATCACTCGCCGACACCAGCGCCGCATCTCGATTGCGAAGTGCGAGTGCATAGGTGGATGCCATCTTGTCGATGACGGCGGTATCGGCGTTCGGCGCGTAGGCGAGAACGGTGTCACGGGCATCGGACATCTCGGACCTCCAGTGGTTGATGTCGAATTGTGTTGACCCCGTTCGCCCACACTACGCGGGTCCGGAGGACGCTCGTGGCGATTCACCATCCACAGACCTGGTTTCATCCACAGGGTCGCCGCCGCATCGACCGGCATCGGCGCAGGTGAGGGGTACGAGTCCGTACGCTCGGCGCACACCGATCGCGATCCTGGGGGAACACCATGAGCGACAACGATTTCGACAACACCGAGTTCGACAGCAGCGAGTTCGACACGGCCATCGACGACGCCTGGCGCCGCTACCGCATCGACCTCGCCGACCGATTGCACGACGTGACACCCACGTCCGGCTTCGCGGTGAGCGCCGACCCCGAGGGGACCGCGGCGCAGATTCGCATCGAGATCTCGGCAACGGTGACGCGGCGCGTCCGGCTCACGGTGCACCCCTTTGACCTGTATCGGGACAGCGGACGATTCCCGCGCCAGCTCGAGGCGATGAACTCGCTGGGCTGGCGGCATCAGTTCGACGGCGACTTCATCGCCGAGGGTGACACGCAGCGCGCGGACGAGTTGGCGGCCCTGATCGTCGTCACGCTGCGTGAGGTCGGCGACGTGTTGCACCCGTCGATGCTGTCGCAGCCGGGTGAGAAGCCGCCGTGCCTCGCCGAACCCCTCATCGAGGTCGGGCAGCGCACCCGGAGTTCGGCTCATCTGCGCGGTCTGGTGGTGGACGCGCTGGAGGCGATCGCCGGGGTTGCCCCCGACGTCGACGACCTGGGCGATCTGCACCTCCCGACGCTGCCCGTACCCACGTCGATGAGCATCCACGCCGACGCTCCGCGCATCGAGCTGTGGGCCTCGCTGAACGACGCCGCCACCCATCCCGACGACGCCGCCATGCTGGTGGCGCGGCAGCGGACGTCGAATCCGTACGTCTGTCTCGTCGCCCGCGGCACGCGGATCTACGCCCACCTCCTGCTCGAGTCGACGGTCTTCCATCGCGAGAATCTCGAATCGGCGCTGGGCAATTGGAATGAGTTCCTGCGCCACGATGCGCAGCGCCTGCTCGTCGCCCTGGATGATGCGGCGCGGCGGCCACCCGAGCGCCGTCGGGTGCGGCGTCACGGCGAGGCTGCGGCGTGATGGGTTGCCGAAGCGTGATGGGTTGCCGAGGGTGTCGGTGCGGTTGTGCACGGGTGCAGCTCGGCCACGCCACTCTGTCGGTGGCATCCCGTACCGTCTTCATCGAACACACGTTCTACGACGACACCTTGGGGGCACGATGACCACATCCGGTTACGACGCACTGGTCGAGCAGGCATGGGAGGAGTTCGCCGCCACGCTGCGTGTGCGTTTCGCCGAGTTGGAACGCGGGCAGTCCATCGAGTTCGCACTCTCCGACGCGACCAAGTGGCGCACCCTCATCGAGGTCACGGTCACCGGGTCGAAACGGGTGCGCGCCGGCATCGGCAGTCCCGCCTTTCAGCCCATGCTCCCCCTCAACGCCATCGCCAATCGCCTCCGCGAGACCGGTGCGGGCGAATGGAAGAAGATCCGGCACCAGGTCGTGTATGAGGTGGGTCGGCGAACAATCGATGACCTGATCGCGCAGATCATCGCCGCACTCCGCGGCCTGTGGGACCTTCCGCATCCGTCGTTCGTCACGGTCCACGATCCGTTCGGGCCGCGTGACGCACCGGCGCCCCCGCCGGCGGTGCCCGATGCTCCGAAACGCCACCTGAGCAGCGTCCCCGATCTGCCGAGCGCGCAACCGGAACACGGGCACGCCGACGCCCACGACAACGCCGGTCCCCTCGACGATGAATGTAGCTGTCCCACAACGACGGCCATCCGGATCACCGCCCCGGATCAGCTGATCACCCTTGCCCGGGATGTGCTGTCGGCGTTGGTGCATCGGGAACTCGAGATCGATGATCACGAGATGATCGAACTGCCCTTGACGGACGAGATCGCGTCGCGTGTCGTGGTCTGCGAGGCGGGGCCGCGTCTGGAGTTCGTCGCCACTCTCGGTCACCGGATTCCACCTGCTGCGGTACTCGCGCAACTGGTCACCGACTACAGCGCGCGGCTCTCGCACGTCACGCTGGTGATCGACAACGGACATCTGTTCGCCCGGTACTCCCTCGAGTGCGCGGTGTTCCACCCCGACAATCTCCAGGCCGCCTGGCAGCTGTGGATGGATTTCGTCAATTCCGTTGGGCGCGACATCGTGTCGTTGCTGAACGGAGGTGGTCCCGGCACCCACGAGTGCGCCCACAGCTCGGTGCCCATCGGCATGCAGACCCTGCTCAGGATCTTCATCGAGGACGGGTTGTCCGCCGAACGCACCGCGCATCTGGTCAGCGGCAAGGTCGATCGGCTCCGCGAGTACGCGGCGGTGTGTGCGGAGATGATCGAAGAATGGCGGACAAGGGAGAACGAATCCCGGAATCGTCACGCCCCAGTGGAGGACGTGCAGTTGTGCGCCACGATGGCCGCCGACCTCACCATCTTCGCAACCGTGCTCACCGAGGCCATCCTGCTGCTCGAGCGACCGACCGGCTGACCGGCCGGCCGCCCGCCCTAGGCTGGGGTGCATGCATGTGGTCATCTATGGCGCCGGCGCGATCGGCGGGGTCATCGGCGCTCACCTGTTCGCCTCCGGCACGCCGACCACGCTGGTGGCGCGCGGCACGCATCTGCAGGCGATCCGGGGGAAGGGGCTGATCCTCGACACCGACGGTGGTCTTCTGGTGCAGCCGATCCCGAGCGCCCGCAGCGCCGCCGAAGTCGACTGGACCGACGACTCCGTGGTCCTGGTGTGCGTCAAGAGTCAGCAGACCGCCGCGGCTCTGGACGACCTGCGGGCGCACGCGCCGTCGGACATCCCGATCGTGTCGGCGCAGAACGGGGTGGCCAACGAACCGGCCCTCCTCCGGGTGTTCCCGCGCGTGTACTCGGTGTGCGTCATGCTGCCGGCCTGGCACGTGGATCCCGGTGTGGTGGTGCAGGGGTCGTCGGCGGCACCGGGCATCCTCGACGTGGGCCGCTTCCCCGGTGGCGTCGACGCCGTCGCCGACGAACTGTCCGAACGGTTTCGGGCGGCGTCGTTCCCGTCGCGGACCCGACCCGACATCACCGCCTGGAAGTACCGCAAACTGATCACCAACCTGGGCAACGGCGTCGACGCGTGCTACCGCGACGACGGGAACGCCCGTGCCGAACTGACACGTCTGGCCCGTGCCGAAGGGGAGTCCGTCCTGGCCGCCGCCGGAATCGCGGCGGTCAGCGACGCCACCGACAAAGAGCGGCGCGGCAACCACATTCAGCGTCGTCGCAGCGGTGCCGAGGGCGGTGGCAACTCGACGTGGCAGAGCGTCGTGCGCGGCGGCGGCACCAGTGAGATCGACTACCTGTCCGGTGAGATCGTGTTACTCGGCCGCCTGCACGGGGTGCCGACACCGGTCAACGCGCTGGTGCAATCCGAAACCGCTCGCGTGGTGCGCGAACACCTGTCGCCGGAAAGTCTCGACCCGGTCGACGCGCTGCGCGGGCTCGACGCCGCCGGGTGAGGCACTGCGTGAATCCGTGAGGATTCTGCTGCGGCAGCACCGGATTCGTCGTCGGAGATCGGTTCGGCGCAAGAGTACAGCCGCCGTTCACCCCACCCTCGACGAGGCGCTGCGCTGCGTTCACCGACACCCGGCTCACTGGGCGGGTGCGCATCGTCCAACTGGCGAACTTCTACGGTGAGCGCTCGGGTGGGTTGCGCACGGCCGTGGACCGCTGGGGTGCGGGATACCTCGCCGCCGGACACGAGGTCGTCCTCGTCGTCCCGGGCTCGGCACCCGACGAACAGATCATGCCCTCGGGTGTCGTCAAGATCTCGGTACCGGCACCACGAATCCCGTTCTTCGGCGGCTACCGGCTGGCCTCGGCGCGTCGGGTCGCCGACGTGCTGGAGCATCTGCGTCCGGATGCCCTCGAGGTGTCGGATCGGTTGACGCTGCGCGGATTCGGCGCCTGGGCACGCCGCCGCGACATCCACTCGACGATGGTCTCCCATGAGCGACTGGACCGCCTGCTGTCGCTGTTCCTTCCGGCCGCGATCGCCCGGGCGCTGGCCGATCGCGCCAATGCCGACACCGTCCGCTCCTACGATTCCGTGGTCTGCACAACCGATTTCGCGGCCGCGGAGTTCGAACGCATCGGCGCGAACAACCTGGTGCGCGCACCGCTCGGCGTCGACCTCGACCAGTTCGCGCCCCGTCACCTCGACCCGCAGCTCAGTGCGCGCTGGACCGACGGAACCGCGACGCTGCTCACCCATTGCGGACGCCTCTCGGTGGAGAAGCGCGCCGACCGATCGGTCACCGCGGTGGGCCGCCTGCATCGCGCCGGGATGCCCGTTCACCTGGTGGTCGCCGGGGACGGACCGATGCGTGGCGCCCTCCAGCACACGGCCCGCGGACTGCCGGTGACCTTCCTCGGTCACCTCGCCGACCGCCACCGGGTGGCCGCGCTGCTCGCCAGTGCCGACATCTCACTGGCGCCCGGCCCGCACGAAACCTTTTGTCTCTCAGCGCTGGAGTCGTTGGCATCGGGCACACCGGTCGTGGGGTCACGGTCGTCGGCGGTGGCCGGCATGGTCGACGAGTCGTGTGGTGCCCTCGCCGACAATTCCGGCAGCGGATTCGCCGACGCCATCGAACGGGTGCTCACCATCCCCCGACATGACCGGGAACGTGCCGCACGCGAACGCGCCACCCGATTCCAGTGGCCTGACTCGGTCACCCGGATGCTCGCGGTGCATGCCGGTGGGGTGTGATCGGGCAACGGTTCACAGGCCGACTATGCCGTACCCGTGGATCTTGCGGTAGATCGAACTGCGCGACATTCCCAGCGCCTGAGCCGCGCGTACCCGGTTCCCGCCCGCCTCACCGAGGGCCGCGATGATCGCGTCACGCTCGGTGACCTCGATGGGCGTGAGCACGCGACGCGCGGTGGTGCGGCAGAATCCGGGGAGGTCTTCCGGCTGAATCTCTCCGACCGGGCGCACCCGCACCGCCCACTCGAGCGCGGTGCGCAGCTGAGTCAGGTTCTGCGGCCAGGAGAAGGCGGCCAGCACGCGCAGCGCCTGCGGACTGACCCTGGTGTTGCGTTGTGGTGCAATGCCTTTGAGTATGTCGTCGATCAGGACTTCCAGGTCCGGTCCGCGCAGCCGGAGCGGCGGCAGGTGCACGGCGCGAACGAAGCGGCCTAGCAGATCGGTGTACGGGCCGACCGCGTCGTCATGCAACGTGTCGATGGTCGCACCGACGACGGTCCCTGACCGATCCGCCGCCTCGAGTAGTGTGCGCACGCCGGGCAGCGCCTCGGTGGACAGCCGCTCGAGGTGACGGATCACCATCAGCCCACCCGGCGATGCCGTGACCGCGCGCGTGAGGGTCTCGATGTCATGCGGCGCCTCGGTGTCCACGACGACCACCGGATGTGTGGTGTCGGCGTTCTGGTAGGCCTCGATGAGAATGGACCGGCGCCCCGACCCGGGTTCGCCGATGACGATCGTCGCCTCGCCGTCGGCGAGCGCCCGGGCCACATCCCGATAGGCCGTCACCCACGCGGGACTACGCATCCGGTGCGGCCGCCCGGCACCGGCGTCCGACGGCGCCGCGGGTCCTGCGGTCACCGCACGGTCACCACGGGACGGCGTCACCGTGGTGCGCACCTCGTCGAGCAGCAGCACCACCCCCGCGGAGTCACCGGCGCCGACGTGGGACGCCCGCATCCGGATAAGCCGACCGTTGTCGAGGGTGACCGTGTGAATGGCGTTCTCCTGCTTGGTCATCAGGAACTGTGCGTACTGGCCGATGGTGTTCTGTTCCTCGGGACCGAGCAGTGCCCGGGCCGATTCGTTGACCATCACCGTCTCGCCGACCGCCATCACGGCCTGCCCGGATCGGGCACTCGCCCGCAGGTACAACTCGAACAACGCGCGCGTCGACGCACTGCGATCGAGCAACAGGTTGCGACCGATATCGGCGGCAGCGGAGCGCACGAGCGCCTCCACCAGACCGTTCCAGCTCTGCACCAGCATGCTCACGTCCAGCACCCCGGCGACCCGGCCGGTCATCGGATCCAGGATCGGGGCGCCAGTACACGCGAACTGCACCAGGGACTGGTTGAAGTGCTCAGACCCGACGACGCTGACCGGCGCTCCCACCTCGAACACCGTCCCCACCCCGTTGGTCCCGACACCACTCTCCTCGAAGGAGAAACCCCGATCGAAATCGACGCGGTCGAGGACGCGGCCGACCGCGGCGGAACAGTCGCGGCGCTCCACGATCCGCGCCCGCGCATCCGTCAACGCGATCGTCACCGGGACGTCGGACATGTCGTCGGCAAGCCGTGCCAGGACGGGGCGAGCACACCGCGAGAGCCGGGAATCGAAATCGATGTCGTCGTGGTACTTCACCCGATAGCGGTCGGCGTCCAGCCCCGCGGAGCGACTGCGCGCCCAGGAGGCCGCGACCACGTCGCCCACTCCGGCCGCGCCCTCGGGTCCGTACTCCAGGAAGTCTGCGCGAGCGGCGGCGATTCGCAGTTGCTGGTCTCGCGGGTCGGCCACTCGGCTCCTCTCGTCGCGGCCACACCTCATGTGACCCATGCCACACCCGATTATTCCTTGCCGTCCACGGCTCGACCACCGCCGATCGGACAGGTTGAGCGTCCCAATTTGGGACATCGCCACGGTGTGAGACAGGTCAACCATCGGTATTCACGTGATCGCTCTCACACTCACTGGAGGAAACAATGGCCGATACGACACTCGACGCGATGGTGATCGGAGCCGGCGTCGCCGGACTGTACGAACTGCATCAACTCCGCGAACAGGGCCTGCGGGTACGCGCCTACGACACCGCATCCGGTGTGGGTGGCACCTGGTACTGGAACCGATACCCCGGCGCGAAGTTCGACTCCGAAGCCTACATCTACCAGTATCTCTTCGACGAGGACCTCTACAACGGCTGGAGTTGGAGCCAACGATTTCCCGGTCAGGCCGAGATCGAGCAGTGGCTCAACTATGTCGCCGACGCACTCGACCTCCGCCGAGACATCTCGTTCAACACCACCATCGAGCGCGCCGAGTTCGACGAGGACACCAACCGATGGACCGTGACCACCGACTCCGGTGAGACCATCGACACCCAGTATCTGATCACCTGCTGCGGGATGCTCTCGGCACCGATGTCCGACATGTTCCCGGGCCAGCAGGACTTCGCGGGACAGATCTTCCACACCGCGCGCTGGCCGCGCGACGGCGTCGACCTCGCCGGCAAACGCGTCGGCGTCATCGGTAACGGTGCCACCGGCATTCAGGTCATCCAGACCATCGCCGACGAGGTGGGTCACCTCGACGTCTTCATCCGCACTCCGCAGTACGCATTGCCGATGAAGAACCCGAGCTACGGCCCCGACGAGGTCGCCTGGTACAAGTCGCGGTTGCCTGAGTTCCAGCAGAATCTGCCCAACACCTTCACCGGTTTCGAATACGACTTCACCGACGCGTGGGACGACCTCACCCCCGAGCAGCGCCTGGCCCGGCTCGAGGACGACTACGAGAACGGCTCGCTCAAGCTGTGGCTGGCGTCGTTCGCCGAATTGTTCTCCGACGAGGAGGTCAGTGAGGAGATCTCGGAGTTCGTCCGGCAGAAGATGCGGGCCCGGCTGCAGGACCCGGAACTCGAGGAACTGCTGATCCCCACCGACTACGGTTTCGGCACCCACCGCGTTCCGCTGGAGACCAACTTCCTCGAGGTCTTCCACCGCGACAATGTCGACGCCGTCCCGGTCAAGAACAACCCCATCACGCGGATCGCGCCCGAGGGCATCGTCCTGGCCGACGGCACCGTCTACGAACTCGACGTCATCGTCATGGCGACCGGCTTCGACGCCGGAACCGGCGCGCTGACCCGCATCGACATCCGTGGCCGCGGCGGCCGGTCACTGGCCGAGGACTGGGGCCGCGACATCCGCACCACGATGGGCCTGATGGTGCACGGCTACCCCAACATGCTGACCACCGCGGTGCCGCTCGCACCGTCGGCCGCCCTGTGCAACATGACCACCTGCCTGCAACAGCAGACCGAGTGGATCGCCGACGCCATCGCGTACATGCGCGCCCACGACAAGACCGTCATCGAGCCGACGGAGGAGGGCGAGGAGGCCTGGGTGGCACACCACGACGAACTCGCCGACGCCAACCTGATCTCCAAGACCAACTCCTGGTACACCGGCTCCAACGTGCCCGGCAAGCCGCGGCGGGTGTTGTCCTACGTCGGCGGCGTGGGCGCCTACCGGGCCGCCACGCTCGAGGCCGCGGCCGCCGGCTACAAGGGCTTCGCACTGTCCTGATGACCGGCCACACTCCAGGAAATCCACGAAAGGCTCATTGACATGTCCACCACAGCAACAGCTTTCGACAGGGCAGTGTTTCAGCGCGCCGCCGACGGCATACTCCGGTCCGCGGTCGACGCCGAGCAACCGGTCGCCGGCGTCGTGGCGATGGTCACCGACCGTGACGGCACCGTGTACGAGGGCGCCGCCGGCCGGCGCCGGCTCGGCGGCGACGCGGAGATCACCACCGATGACGTGTTCGCGATCTTCTCCACCACCAAGGCCATCACGGCGACCGCCGCGCTCCAACTCGTCGAAGAAGGACTGCTCGACCTCGACCGGCCCGCGTCCGAGTACGCACCCGAGATCGGCGACCTGCAGGTGATCGAGGGTTTCGACGCCGACTCAGAACCGATCCTGCGGGCCCCGCGGTCCTATCCGACGACACGTCAACTTCTCACCCACACAGGAGGATTCGGCTACGACTTCTTCGACGAGAAGTACGCGCGGCTCGCCGGGGAGAAGGGACAGCCGAGCGTCATCACTGCGTCGAAGGCGGCGCTGACCACGCCACTGCTGTTCGATCCGGGTGAGCGGTGGCAGTACGGCACCAACATCGACTGGGTCGGTCAGGTGGTGGAACGTCTTCGCGGGCAACGACTCGGCGACGTCTTCGCCGAGCGGATCTTCGGCCCGCTCGGCATCGAGAACATGAGCTTCGTCCTGCGCGACGACTTCCGTTCCCGACTCGCCGAGATGCACGCCCGCAACGCCGACGGGTCGCTGACGCCGATGGACTTCGAGTTGCCGTCACCGCCGGAGATCGACTTCGGTGGACACGGCCTCTACGGCACCGTCGGCGACTACATGAAGTTCATCCGCATGTGGCTCAACGACGGTGCCGGGGAGCACGGCCGGGTGCTGCGCGAGGACACCGTCGAGATGGCCGTGCGCAATCATCTCGGCGATCTGCCGGTGACCATGCTGCCAGGCGTCATCCCGTCACTGTCCAACGATGCGGAATTCTTTCCCGGGCAGTCGAAGTCGTGGTCATTGCCGTTCATGATCAACAACGAGGAGGCACCGACCGGGCGGCCGGCGGGCGCGCTCGGCTGGGCAGGGTTGGCGAATCTCTTCTATTGGATCGACCGTGAGAACGGTTACGGCGGATACTGGGCCACCCAGATCCTGCCGTTCGGCGATCCGACCTCGTTCACCAAGTACATGGAGTTCGAGACGGCGTTCTACCGGGTGTTGAAGGGCTGACGCGAACTTCGTGATCGCTGGACGGCTGTTCCGGCGGCGGGCTCGGACACTTTGGTGTCCGAGCCCGTTACGTTGGGTTGCGTTGTCATCTCTGCACACCGTGGGGACGGAACCAGCTGCACCTCAACAGGTCTCGAGGCTCGTCGCTGGCGCTCCTCACTCCTCGACCGGCGAAAAGGGTTTCGACGAGGCTCATCGCAAGGCTTTCGCTCCTCATACCCAGACCGCCGCCCACCGCCGCCGGTGAGCGCCCCCACCCCGCCGGTCGAGTGCGCCGCGCGAGCGAAGCGAGCTCGTCGCGTATCGTGACCTCGCAAGCCGAAAACCCAACGCACGCACCAGCCACACCCCACCAGGTCTCGAGGCTCGTCGCTGGCGCTCCTCACTCCTCGACCGGCGAAAAGGGTTTCGACGAGGCTCATCGCAAGGCTTTCGCTCCTCATACCCAGACCGCCGCCGACCGCCGCCGGTGAGCGCCCCCACCCCGCCGGTCGAGTGCGCCGCGCGAGCGAAGCGAGCTCGTCGCGTATCGAGACCTCGCAAGCCGAAAACCCAACGCACGCACCAGCCACACCCCACCAGGTCTCGAGGCTCGTCGCTGGCGCTCCTCACTCCTCGACCGGCGAAAAGGGTTTCGACGAGGCTCACCGCAAGGCTTTCGCTCCTCATACCCAGACCGCCGCCGACCGCCGCCGGTGAGCGCCCCCACCCCGCCGGTCGAGTGCGCCGCGCGAGCGAAGCGAGCTCGTCGCGTATCGAGACCTCGCAAGCCGAAAACCCAACGCACGCACCAGCCACACCCCACCAGGTCTCGAGGCTCGTCGCTGGCGCTCCTCACTCCTCGACCGGCGGAAGGAGGCTTCCAGCGAAAGGGGTCTACCGGCGGAAGGAGGCTTCCAGCGAAAGGGGGCTACCAGCGGAAGGGGGCTACCAGCGGAAGGGGGCTACCAGCGGAAAGGTGGCCGGCCAGCGGGATAGGGTCGAGACCTCGCCCAACGGGAGTGTGAGGCCGTCAGCCGTTGTAGGCCCACACCGACACCCAGTCGACCTGAAGGTGGCCGGCGCTGTTGCCGTTGCCGTTGGTCTCGGCCTGCAATTGCCAGCGCATCGGACCGCTCGGGACGAACAAGGAGCTGTCGAGGACGACGGTGTTGTCCAGGAGGTAGCGGATGCGGCCCGGACTCCACTCCATGGTGTAGGTGTGCCACTGGGTGAAGGAGGCACCGATGTCGGTCGCCACCGCTTGGCATCCGTTGCAGGCGCCCACGCCCGAATAGTGGTGGAAGCCTCCGGCGTTGCCGGCCAGGCCACCTTCGGGGAAGTCGAACTCGCCGTCTCGTGGCCACACCTCCGACTGCGGCCACAGCAGGAAGGCCACGTAGTACTCGTTCAGGCCGGGACGGTCGACGCGCATGCGGACCGAGTACCGGCCATAGGACTGGTACTGACTGGATCCGGTGATCAGCGGTGACGGGTTGGCACCGGCGGGTTTGCCGTCGACCTGATGGAGGTAGAAGTCCAAGGTGCCGCCCGTCACGCTGAGCACGGCGTCGGGTCGGTAGGGACGTTTCTGATAGGTGTCGAGATAGCACTGCGGGTAGGTGCGCCACTTCTGGCCCTGTGCTCCGGTGTAAACGATCTTGTCCGGTTCACAGGAATTCGCCCAGGAACCGATTGCGGCATCCTTGGTGAATTCATCGACGAAGATGTGTCGCCACCCGGTGAGATCTCCCGACGGTGCCGCCTGCCCGGACGGATTGGTCACCGCCGCAGACGTCGTCGTCGGTGGTGCGGTCGTCGTGGTCGACGGCGTCGTCGTCGCCGGCGCTGCCGTAGTCGTGGTTGTGGTGGTGCTCGTGGTGACAGCGCTCAGCGTCCACTTCTGGTTCGTCGCTCCGCTACAGGTGCGCAGGGATACCGCTCCGGACGCCGCGGTCAGACAGTAGGAGGTCCCGCCGGGCCTCAGTGAGCTGTTCGCTCCTTGCTTCCACTTCTGCGCGGAAGATGTTGAGCAGTTTGCGATTTGCAGGTTTCGGCCGTTGGCGATCACACCTCCGACGGGCTGCAGACAGAACCCTTGCACCACCGCCCGACCGGACGAGTCCATCGTCCATCGTTGGTTCGCCTGGCCGTTGCACGAGTACAACAGCACCCCGTTACCGGCGCGCGCGATCGCACCGGAATTGTCGAGTCACTGCCCATTCAGGTTCGCCTTGACCGTGTAGGTGGTGTCGGCGGCGGACGCGGTACCGACAGCCAGAATTGCCGCAGCACTGACAAAGAACACCGTCGAAACACAGAGAAGAATGCGGGCTGTATGTGACCTTCTCGGCCGTTTCATGTGGATGACGGTAACCCCATTTCGGGCAAAGCGTCCGGCGATTTCTTGAATGCCCAGAAATAGGAGTGGAATCGAAGGGGAAAGCGTGCGTCATCATTGTCACTCCCGTCGGGTCGGTCCGGGTCGGCCCGAGACGCGGCCATGCGGTGGACCGCGCGACACGGGCACCATCATCGAGTCGTACCGTGGAGCGGTGGCAGGAGCACGGCAGCCGCTTCGCGTGGGCCAGATCATCACCGGCGATACCGGTCACCGCTATCGCATCGACGGTGCACTCGACGGCGGCGGTTTCGGCGTCGTGTACCGAGCGGCCCGGCTGGCCCAGACCAGCGATCGGGTGGTCCGGCACGTCTGCGTGAAAGTCTGTGCCAGTGCCGCGGACTGGCACGGCGAGGCGCATATGGGGAACCTTCTCGCCGGGCGCCGCGAGGTCGTCGAGATCGTCGACGCGTTTGCCTTCGGCACCGGCTCGCGCGGGGTGACCCGGTATGTGATCGTGTCCGAGCTGATGCGGGAGGGCACGGTCGGCGATCTCGTCGACGATCCCGAGTGGCACGGATGGCCACCGGCGCGAGTGCGCCGCGAACTGCGTGATCTTCTCGGGGTACTCAAACTGATGCACGCGGCCGGGGTGACCCATCGGGACATCAAGCCCACCAACGTATTCCTGCGCGATGGGCGTCTGGCTCTCGGCGACTTCGGGATCGCCAAGCACTCGTTGACACCCGGCGGGTCGTCGTTGGACGCCTACACCCCCGCCTACATGCCGGCCGACGTCGACCAGTACCGGCACTGGGGGACCTGGCTCGACATCTATCAGGTCGGGCTGCTGGCCTGCACCCTGCTCACCGGACGGGATTGGACCAACGATGACGTCTCCCGGATCCGTGATCTGACTGCTCCGGATGATCTCAAGTGCTGGATCTGGCATGCGACGGCGGCGCGGGGTCTGCGTTACGTCGACGGCACCGCCGCGCTCGAGGCGATCGGGTCCCTCCGCGCCGTCGACATGGGCGGCACGCGTGGCCCCGCGTCGCTGCGTGATCAGCGGGTGGTGGTCACCGGCCGCTTCGAGACCGGCACCCAGGATGAACTCCGCGATCTCATCGAGGACGCGGGCGGCGTCGTGCAGTCGGCGGTCAGCGACGACACGTCGGTGTTGGTGCGGGCACATCAGATCGACAACACGGTCGGCGGATTCGAGGGACGGAAGCTGTTCTCGGTGCGTGAACGCAAGCGCCGCGGCCAGACCATCCACGTGATCGATGAGCACCGCCTGTGCCGGCTGGTGGGTCTGAGCCCGGTCTGACCGACCGGCGGACGCCCACTCGACGGAGAACAGCGCACACTCGACGCGGAACAGCGCCCACTCGACGCGAAAGGGTGCCCACTCGACGGGAATCGGCGCCCACTCGACGCGGCGAGGACCGATAATCCTCGGCATGGCATCGCTGTCGGGGCTCGCGCGGCTCTTCCCGGGTCTGCACACCCTGCTGCACTACGACCGGTCGTGGCTCCGCGGTGACCTCGTCGCCGGGATCGTGGTGACCGCCCTGCTGATCCCGGCCGGTATGGGGTACGCCGAGGTCGCCGGTCTTCCACCGGTCACCGGCCTGTACGCGACGATCGTCCCGTTGCTGGTCTACGCGTTCGTCGGCCCCTCCCGGATCCTGGTGTTGGGGCCGGACTCCTCACTCGCCCCGATCATCGCCGCGGCGATCATCCCCCTCGCCGTCGTCGACGAGGACCGGATCGCGCTGGCCGGGGTGCTGGCGATCGAGGTCGGTCTGGTGCTGCTGGTCGCGGCCGTGCTGCGGCTCGGATTCGTCACCGACCTGCTGAGCAAACCGATCCGCATCGGCTACCTCAACGGCATCGCCTTGATCGTGCTGCTCGGCCAACTCCCCAAACTCCTCGGCTTCAGCATCGAGGGCGATTCGGTGATCGAGCAGGTCCGCGACATCGTGTACGCGGTGACGCATTCCGAGATCGAGTGGTTGCCCGCGGTCATCGGCATCGTCTGTCTGGCGGTGATCTTCGGCCTCAAACGCTGGCGCAAGTCCATTCCCGGAGTACTCGTCGCCGTCGTCGGCGCGATCATCGTCGTCGCGGCCTTCGGATGGCAGGACCGTCTTCCGGTGGCCGGTGCGATGCCCCGTGGACTACCGTCGCCGCACCTGGGTGGGGTGAGTTGGCACGACGCCCTGTCCCTGCTCGGACCGGCCGCCGGCATCGCGCTCATCGCCTTCGCCGACACGAGCGTGCTGTCGCGGACCTTCGCCGCCCGCGCCGGCACCGCGGTCAATCCCAATCAGGAGATGGGTGCGGTCGGCGCGGCGAACATCGCCGGTGGATTCCTCGGTGGTTTCGCCGTCTCCGCGTCGTCGTCTCGCACCCCGGTCGCCGAACAGGCCGGGGCGCGAACACAATTGGCGTCCCTCGTCGGCGCGGTGCTGATCGTCGTCTTCATTCTGGTGGCCCCGAATGTCACCGCCTACCTACCGTCGGCGGCGCTGGCGGCGGTCGTCATCGCCGCGGCCGTCTCCCTCGTCGACATCCCCGGCACCGCGGCGTTGTTCCGCATCAACCGGGTCGACGGGGCGCTGAGCGTCGTCGCGTTCCTCGGAGTGGCGCTGGTCGGCGTGCTCCAGGGCATCATCGTCGCCGTGGTGCTGTCGCTGGTGGCGTTCGTCAACCTGGCGTGGCGGCCGTATCGCACCGAACTCGGCCGCGTGCCCGGCCTGCGGGGATACCACGACCTCACCCGGCATCCCGAGGCCAGACCCGTCGACGGCGTCGTCATCGTCCGCTTCGACGCACCGCTGTTCTTCGCCAACGGCGGCATGTTCGACGACTACGTGCGGTCGCGGGTGGTCGCGGCGCTGGCCGACGGACGCAGCGTGCACACCGTCATCATCGCCGCCGAACCCATCACCGAGATCGACTCGACCGCCGTCGACGAGTTGGTGGAACTCGACGACTTCCTCCGGTCCCAGGAGATGAACCTCGTGCTGGCGGAGATGAAGGACCCGGTGCGTGATCAGCTCACCCGCTATCACCTCGAGGTCGACGGCCGGCCACGATTCGACGAGTCGTCGTTCGCCCCGACCACCGGCGCCAAGATCGACGAGATCACCGGGCACCTGCGCAGCGACATCGACCCCACCGGCTGATTCATCCCTGTGACGGTCGTCCGCGACATTCGGGTAACGATCGGCGCGATGTCCCCGACATACGGGTCATACAAACAGTGGGATCCTGCGTCGCAACACTCCACAGCTCACGGTCGGACCGTAGCCTCGCCCTAGCGACAGGTCCGAAGGGGTAATGACATGGGTGATTTCGACGGCACCATCGGAACGGCCTGGACCGAGTACCGCGCCAAGCTCGCCGACCGCCTGACCCAGCTCGCCCCGGGTGCATCGCTGCTCGCCGAACAGAACCACTCCATCCCCGAGGGCGCCCACGGCGTCGTCGAGTTCACCGTCACCGACGACGACCGGATCTGCGCGACCATCAACTCCGGGGACCTGCACTCGCATCCGGAGACACAAACCGAGCAGATCTGGGGTCTCGGCGTGCTCGGCTGGACCCGGACCGGCGACAACCACTTCCGATCCGCCGTCGGCCGCGACGATGTCGACGACCTCGCCGCCCGGGTGATCGCGACGTTCCGCGAGGTGTGGGATGTCGTGCACCCCGCCTTCCTCGACGACCCGCACACCGCTCCCCGCGAATGGGCCCGCGAGGTGGTCACCATCGCCCACAACCACAGCGAACTGCGCGCCATGGTGCACGCGGCACTGGAATCGATGTCGGGCTATCCGGTGGTCGTCGACCCCGACGGTGACATCCCGATGCCGACGGGCGAGACCTCGTCGTGGCTGCGGGTCCTCACCGATCGCCCCACGGTCGAGTTCTTCGGGACTGTCGTCGACTCCGCCCCCGACCTCGGGCGCGCCTACGAGTTCATCGCGACCAGCACCCTGCCGTTCACCGGGATCAAACTGATCATGCATGACCGGTGCATGGTCGCGGTGCTCACCGTCGAGGTCTCCGCCTTCTCCCGACAGAACCTGGCGGCCGGGATAGCCCAATGGCTGAACTTCATGGACTTCGGCCGCGCCCAGATCCAGGCGGCGTTGGCCGACGACACGATCCCGGCCGACACCGCGTCGTTGACGGGTGGGTCCGGGTTCGCCGACACCGACGGGACCCTGCTCGACGCCGACCTCCCCGAGACACTCATCCGGCTCATCGAACTCGACAGCGACGAGTGCCCGCTCGAACCGGAACAGGTGGCCGCAATCTGCGATGACGATGCCGCCGCCATCCTCGAGTACCTGGGCATCGCCGAGGAGCAGTACGCGATCTGGGCCCACGCCGCCGATCGGGCCGCGATCGACCGCGACGGGTCCCAGGAAGGCGAGTGTCGCGCCGAATGGGAGGCGTGGGCGGACACCGCACGCCAACTCCGTGCGGCGCTGCGGGTGATCGCCCTGACCGGTGATCACGTCGCCGAACGGGGCACCGACCAGCATCCGACGGCGCACTGACGTCGCCTCGTCCGAGCTGACGCCGCGGGTCTCACACCCGCGGCGTCAGTTCGTTCAGCAAGTCAGTTCGTCGGCCATGCCAGCGTGTCGGCCCACTTGTGTGCCTCGGTTTCCGCGTAGGCACCGAGACCGTGCGTGGCCCCCGGGTATGTCCGGTAGTCGATGCGGGCACCGTTGGCCCGCGCACGATCCACCCACGCCGAGGTGAACGCGGCCGGTGCAATCGGGTCGAGCAACCCCTGCTGGATCAGCATCGGGGCCTCATACCCCGAGTCGGGAACGTTGGAGTTGGCACGGACCGCGTCGAGCAGCGGTCCTTCCGACAGCGGCCGGGACACCATCTGGCCGACGTTGTATTGGCTTGTCGCCGGGCTGAACTCGGGGTAGCAGGCGGTGGCGGCCTGGTCGACGAGTCGTTTGCCCAGCGGCGTCAGGTAGGAGTCGACGTCGATGTCGGGACGCGACACCTTGAGGCCGGCCAGCACATAGGAGACGTAGGTGACGTAGTCGGGGATGGCGATCGGGGGCACGCCGGGCGCGACAACCGCCAGCATCTCGGCGATGTCGACGGGCACCGACTGGGCACTGACACCCACATTGCGCAGTTCCGGTGCGTAGGTCGGGGCGAGATGGCCAGCGAAGATGGCGCTCTGCCCGCCCTGCGAGCCACCCGACGTGAGGTATCCGGTGCCGGCGGTGTTTCCGTCGCCGTACCGCTCGACCACGGTGCGCGCGGCGCGGACGGAGTCGATGACGTTCTTGCCCTGCATCTGTCCGTCGGAGTAGGCGTGCACACCGGGTCCGCCGACACCTGCGTACTCGGAGGCGACGATGACGTAGCCGTCACTCAACCACGGTCCCATCCAGTCGTGCCAGCGTTCCTTGCCGTTGATGCGCACACCCATCCGGTCGGTCACGGTGCACTCGTCGCCGAGTCCGGCGGTGCCGTGGGCCCACGCGAAGATGCGGTACCGGCCGTGCGGGTTGGTCTCGGGGATCGACACCGTGGCCTTCACCGGGACGAGGTCGCCCTGGGCGTTCTCGGAGAGGTAGGTGACGGCGATGACCTTCTTGGCGCCGGTCATGCGCGCATCGGGCTGGTCGGTGATGTCGGTGGAGCTGATCACCGTGCCGGCACCGGGCTTGGCGGTGGTGGTCGGCTGCGGGGCGGCCGACGCGGTGGGGGTACCCACGAATGGGATCAACCCGATCAGCAACACACTCAAGACCACCACCCATTTGCGAAGCACGTGGCAGGTCCCCCCTTCGTCATCGTCGGCGCGAGGTCGAGGAGATCACTCGACGCACTGGCACTGGGTCCAACGAGTGCTTAGGTTAGCCTAAGGAGTTGCCGGTGAGGTATCCGGTGTGCCCGGCGTCGCGTCGAGGCAGGTCGGCGGGTGGTGTGTGAGGCATGCTGGAGGCGATGTCCGACGAACTGCTGATCGCGCACAACCCGGAGGAAGGCACCACGCTGCCCTACCTCGTGCGGCTGCCGCTCGGTGACGACGGAATCGTGCTGAAGACGCGCGAGACCTGGCCGCGCACGTCCAAGGTGTATTGCCACCGCGTGGTCGGGTGGCCCGACGACGCCGAGATCATCGAACGGGTCGCCATCCGGTCCATCACGCGGCGTGGTGCAGCGATCGACCTCGTCCTCGATCGTGGTCGCGAGAACCGCTCCCAGTTCGTCCTCACCCGCGCGCGGGGACGCGAGATGGTGTTCTGGCAGTCCCGCCGCACTGCGAAGCAGGCGCGGCCGAACGTCACCACGCCGACCGCTCGGGCGCACGGCCTGGCGCTCGACATCGTCGTCGACACCCGGGAACGCTATGCCTACAAATTCTCCGCGCAGCAGGCCCAGGTGGTTCGCCGCAGCCTGCCGGTGGGTGACTACGCCGTGTTCGACGACGACGCGCTGGTGGCCACCGCCGAACGCAAGAGCATCGACGATCTCGCGTCAAGCCTGTTGTCGGGCAAGCTCACCTACGTGCTCGCCGACCTCTCCGCACAACCCCGCGGGGCGGTGATCGTCGACTCCGGGTACTCGGCCCTGTTCAAACTCGAACACGTGTCGGCGTCCGCGGTGGCCGATGCGGTCGGCGAGGCGCAGGCCCGGTTTCCATCCGTACCCATCGTCTTCTGTGAGACGCGCGCGTTGGCGCAGGAGTGGTTGTACCGCTGGTTCGGTGCGTGCCTGAGCGAGTGGCGTCTGCACCGGACCGCGGAGTCGTCGGAGACGGCGCTGAGTCAGACGGCGCTGAGTGAGACGGCGCTGAGTGAGACGGCGCTGAGTGAGACGGCGTTGAGTGAGACGGCGGCTGCGTCCCTGGTTGACGCCTCCGGCGCGGATCGCCCGCCCGCTCCGGCCGTCGTGCGGTCGTGGGCACGGGCGGCGGGGATCGCCGTGTCCGATCGGGGCCGGATCTCCGCCGAGGTGGTTGCCGCCTTCCGCGCGGCGCAGGCGTCGCCCTGACCCGACGTACTCGCGGTCTTCCGTGGTGGGTCTTCCGTGGTGGGTCTTCCGTGGTGGGTCTTCCGAATGACCCTGGTGACACGACAATTCCGGCAGTTCCAGCGTCCGGGTTGAGTTCGACGCGCTGCGCGCTACATTGGGTCCACTGCGGGCCGGGTGCCGGGTCCGCGCTCGAGGTATCACACAGGAGCGGGGAACAACCGTGAACAGTCCGCAACCACCGCAGGGCCAGTCCCCGTATGGCCAGCCCCAGTACGGTCAACCCCAGTACGGTCAACCCCAGCAGGGACAACCGCAGTACGGGCCGCCGCCCCAGTACGGACAGCCTCAGTACGGTCAACCACAGCACGGACAGCCCCAGCACGGGCAACCCCAGTACAGGCAGCCCGGGCAGGAGTACGGACAGCCACCGGCATCCCCCGCATATGGCGCGGCGCCGGCCGGTTACGGCGCTCCCGCGCAACAGCCCGCGCAGCAGTCTTATCCGGCGGCCGGTCACGCCGCCCCGCCGGCCCATCCCGGACCCCAGGGAGTCGCGGGTCAGCAGCAAGGAATCGCGCTGACCACCAAGTACTTCCCGCTGTCGTGGATGCTGGCATTCTTCAAGCCGAAGATCAGCGTCGACGGCCACGAGTTGCCGGTGACGTCGTGGGGCCGCAACGAGATCCCGTTGCCACCCGGCCAGCATCATCTGCACGTGCACGTGCCCTACTTGCTGCCGCCGCGCATCGGGCCGGCGGACCTGCCGGTCATGGTCCATCCCGGTCAGCCGGTGGAACTCGAATACCGCGCGCCGGTGTGGGTGTTCAGCGGCGGATCGCTGGGCCCCGCACCGCAGAAGTACAACGGCATGGGCGCGACCATCGCGATCTTCGCGGTCAGCATGTTCCTGTTGCTGATCATGTTCATTCTGATGATCGTGGCGGCCTCGGCCGGGTGAGGTTGCGCCTCTGAGCGTTTCGACGACGATGACCCCACCCGAGATCGGGTGGGGCCATCACATCGGGGTCATCACTTCGGGGTCATCACATCGGGGGGGGGCCGGCGTCGGATCACACCCACATCCACAGCCATTGACGGCTGCGCGGGTCGTAGCGACGAACGCGGCGACGACGCGTGGCGTGGGCTTGATTGGTGGTGCGGCGCGGTGCGGCCATGGGGAGCTCCTTCTCGGTACTCGGGGTGAGATCGGCTGTGTGCGTTTCTCTCTGACGTGCTCCACCATGACCGGCCGGTCTGCCCGCACGATGGCCGTGCGCTGTCAGACTGCTGTCGGGATTGCGCATGTGAGGGGGGTCACCGACCGATGAGTTTTGACGAACTCTTGTCGCGTCGAGGGCTTACGGCGAGTGGATTACCGGGGGTAGACCGGAACGGTGAGTCTGTTCGATCTACTGCCCTCGCTGAAAGGGGTTCTGGTGACCCGCTCGTTCGATCCCCTGACCTGGCCGCTCCCGATGACCTCGACGGGAGCCGACATTCGCGTCGGCGAACTCGACCTGCGCGAGGAGTCATGCCGCCGCAAGCTCGCGTTCTACCTTGACGACGACGGTCAGCCGGTGTGCCAATCACTATGTGCGCCAACACAGTGGTTCCCGGTGCTGGTGACCCGGGTGCGCTCCGCCCAGATCACCGGCGGCCGGGCGATCCTTCATGTCGACGCGGCCGTGCCGCTGCCCACCGCCGTCGCGGACCTCGCGTTTCCGGGCAACACCCTGGCCGGTGCGCGGATGATGGACGTGACCGTCGTCGACCTCAACGGTCACCGCCGCACCGTACCCGCCGAGCTGCCGGCCAACGTGGTGGCCACCGGGACCATTGCCCTTGCGCTGCGGCCGATTTCCGCGCCGGACCCGCTCACAGGTACGTGCCGATCGGCAGCGACGACGCGTACTCCTGCCGATCGATCACCGACAGCAGCGAGCCCGTCGTGACGGGCGCGCCGGCGAGCAGGATGGCGCGCCGGACCGTCTCGACGATGTCGGCTCCGTTGCGGCCGTCCGGAAATGCCGCGATCACCCGCTCGACGTCGACGTCGGAACCCGGCACCTTGTCGAGGAGTCCACGCACAATGGTGGCGGCCGCCGCATCCGACGGCGCATCGAGTTCGATGATGCTGTCGAAGCGCGCCGCCCGGGTGGCCGCGCCGTCGAGGGCACGGGGATCGTTGGTCGTCGCCAAGGTGAGGACACGATCGGACTTGGCCGCACCGTCCAGGGCGGCGAGCAACGCGCCCAGCCCGGCGTCGTCGCCGTCACCGCGGCGGCGCACGTACAGGTCGATGTCGTCGAGGATGATCACCGACGGACCGAAAGTCGCTGCCTGTTCGTAGATCTCGGCGAGCGCCTGTGATGCGGCCGTGGCCGTCGGGATCAGGATCGTGAAGTCACCGGCGAGTTCGGTTGCCACCACTCGTGAGACCGCGGTCTTGCCGACACCCGGCCGCCCGGCGATCAGGACGCCATAGCTGGTGGACAGGCCGGCGGCGCGCAGCGCGTCGCTGCGTTCGGTCACCGCGTCGACGGCCAGATCGATTTCCCGCCACACCGATTCGGGAACCGAGACCCGCGCACGGCCGGCCGAGATGGATTCCACAACACTGAATGTCAGGGCACCGTAGTGTTGTCCGACCGACAGCACCCGGCCCCGCAGCGGGTTACGCTCCGCGATGCGACGCCGGATCTCCGACATCGCCGCCCGTGCCACCTCGTCGTGGCCCGGGGCGACGAGCACGGTGAGGCTCGAGCTCGGACGGTCCGTGTTGACCGAGCAGGCGATCGCGAGTGCGGTGTCCCCGAAGGGGTTGTCGCCGAGGAAGATCAAGGTGGCGTCGGCCGGCGCCGAGTACTCCGACGAACCGACCCGATGATGAGCCCAGCTCGGCGGACCGTCGTCCTCGTCCGGACCGATCCGCGGCCGGCCCTCCTCGATCAGATCGGCGAGCACCAGGCCGGCGGCCACCACGGTGGCCGGTGCCAGCGGAAGCATGTGCGCCACCAGTTCGTGCCGACGATGACCCAGATGCTCGGCGAGGAACTCCGAGAATCCCTGCGCCCGAGTCTCGCTCGTCTCCGACAGGAGCCGACCGAGGAACGTCACGGTCTTGCGGACCCAGTAGTCTTCTGCGGCAAGCAGATCCGCCAGCGTGGAGCCCCGGTCGGTGGGGGCGGTCGCGGGCACGTCGGCGTCGGGCATCGGGCCGTCCGGGATCATCGGAGTCTCCAGTGGGTCAGTCCTCCTTGCGGGAGTGGGGTTTTCGCCAGCGACTCACTGTGACATGTCCGGACGCGCGGACACAACGGATTATTCTGCGGGCCGACTCGAACGGCGGGTGGAAAGTGTCAGACCGCCGAATCGGGGAACGCGATGACCGACAGGAAGCGCACCGGGAGTTCGATCAGTGCGACCGGACCGTGCGGGGCCTCGCCGTCGAGTTGCATGGAATCACCCGGTGACAGGCGATACACCGACCGGCTGTGCGCGTACTCCATGACGCCTTCGATCATGTACAGGAACTCGGTGCCCGGATGCTGGAACAGCGGCTGGGTGACGGAGTCCTCGTTGAGGGTGACCATCAGGCATTCCAGGCGCTTGTGCTCGCCGCGGAGCGACCCCAGCAGTTCGTAGTCGTGGCCCTCCCGCGAGCCGGCGCGCACGATCCGCGAGCCCTCCCCCGACTTCACGAATACGGCCGAGCGTTCGACGTCGGCGCCACGGAACAGCGAGGTCACCGAGATGTCGAAGGCCGTCGCCAGCCGGGCCAGGGTGGCCAGACTGCAGGAGGTCTGCGCGTTCTCGATCTTCGACAGCATCGCCTTGGAGATGCCGACACGGATGGCCATCTCGCCCACCGTGAGCCCCAATTGCTGACGCAGCCGGCGGACGTTGGTGGCGATCGCGGTCTCGAGTTCGAGTTCCTCGACGGACTGATCGGGAGTGCGATCGCGCGCGGTTCCCGACTGGTTGCGGATCAGGGCATCCGCGGACGACCCCGAATCCGCGTCGGTCGTCGCCGGATCGACGGTGATCGCGTCGTCGGTCTGGTCCATCCCGACAGCATATCGGGAAACGTCGTCCACTGACGGTAACCCGGAGGAGTCGGCCAGAAGGAACCGCGGGAACTCGGCGACCACACCGTCGCCTCGCTCACCGCGGTTGCGTGCGCACACGCACTCACCTCATCTCGCCCGCCCCGACATACGGGAAACGGGTCTTGAGCAGGTCGTTCTCCGCGAAACGCGTGAACCGGAAGTCGGATTCGGGAATCCGTGGGTCGCTGCTGCGGCCGTCGACGACGAGGTCGGCGACGAGACGACCGACGGCCGGCGAGATCTTGAACCCGTGGCCGCTGAAGCCGGCGGCGATCACCAGTCCGTCGAGCGGTCCGCGGGAGATGATCGGATTCCAGTCCGGGGTGACGTCGTAGCAACCGGCGTAGCTGGCGGTGATGGCCGCCTCGGTGAAGTCCGGGAAGCGGGTGCCCACCTTGTCGACGGTCAGATCGAGGAAGGCCTCGTCGGCGCGGTTGAGGTAGCCGTCCGGGTCGGCGATCTCCAGTTCCTGCAGATCGCTGTTGCCGAACAGGATCTCGCCGCGCACATCGGGGCGGACGTACTGCAGGGACACGAGGTCGGAGAACACCGGGACCTCGCCGATCTCGACGCCGGGATGGATCATCACGATCTGCTCGCGGTGCACCTGGATCGGCACATCGATGCCGTATGCCTGCAGGAACGGGCGGGTCCACACACCGGTGGCGACGACGACGGTGTCGGCGGAGATGGTGTCACCGTCGGCCAGGGTCACCCCGGTGACCCGATCACCGTCGACGAGCAGCCCGGAGACGCTGGTGCCCTGCCGGATTCGGACAGCACCGGCGCGGGCGGACGCCGCGAAGGCCTGCGCGGTCTGATAGGCGTCGCCGTATCCGCCGCGCTCCTCCCAGCCGAACGCCGCGAACGGTTCGAGGTCGGCGGCCGGCCACATCGTGGCCACCTCGTCGCGACCGATCTCCTCGGTCTGCACCCCGACCTCACGTTGCGCGGCCATGCTCTTGCGGAGGTTGTCGACGTTGGGTTCGCCAACGCCGACGACGTAGCCGGTCTGCCGGAACCCGATGTCGGTGCCGAAGATCTCCTCGGCCTTCTCGAAGACCTCGAGGCCGACGGCGGCCATCGCGGCCAGCGAGCTGACCCCGTAGTGGCAGCGGACAATGCCTGACGACTTGCCGGTCATGCCGCCGCCGACGGTATCTCGTTCGCACACAACGACATCGGTGATGCCGCGTTGCGCCAGGGCCCATGCGGTGGCGGCGCCTTCCAGCCCGCCACCGATGATGACGACGGATGCGCTCTGACTCACAGTCCTGCTCCCGTTCCGGGAATCCAGGAGGTACCGGCGAGCGGGACGCGCGCCATCGCGGCGGCCTCCATGGTGATGGCGACGAGGTCCTCGGGCTCGAGGTGCTGCAGGTGTGCCTTGCCGCAGGCGCGGGCGATGGTCTGGGCCTCCATGGTCATGACGCGCAGGAAGTTGGCCAGGCGACGACCACCCTCGATCGGATCGAAGCGTGCCGACAGTTCCGGGTCCTGCGTGGAGATGCCCGCCGGGTCCTTCCCGTCCTGGAAGTCGTCGTAGAAACCGGCGGCCGAACCGAGCGCCTCGTACTCCGCCGACCAGCGAGGATCGTTGTCGCCGAGGGCGATCAGGGCGGCGGTACCGATCGCGACGGCGTCGGCGCCGAGTGCCATCGCCTTGGCGACGTCGGCACCGTTACGGATGCCGCCGGAGACGATGAGCTGTACTCCACCATCCCCCGTCGCTCCGCTCGCCCCCTTGCGATGCACTCCGAGCTCCTGAAGTGCCTGCACCGCTTGCGGAATGGCGGCCAGCGTCGGGATGCCGACGTGCTCGATGAACACGTCCTGGGTGGCGGCGGTGCCGCCCTGCATGCCGTCGACCACCACGACGTCGGCGCCGGCGTGCACCGCGAGCTTCACGTCGTAATAGGTGCGGGTGGCGCCCACCTTGATGTAGATGGGCTTCTCCCAGTCGGTGATCTCGCGCAACTCGTTGATCTTGATGGCGAGGTCATCGGGGCCGGTCCAGTCCGGGTGGCGCGAGGCGCTGCGCTGATCGATGCCCTGGGGCAGCGTCCGCATGGCCGCCACACGCTCGGAGATCTTCTGCCCCAGCAGCATTCCGCCTCCACCCGGCTTGGCGCCCTGCCCCAGCACGACCTCGATCGCGTCGGCCTTGCGCAGGTCGTCGGGGTTCATCCCGTAACGCGACGGAAGGTACTGGTAGACGAGGTTCTTCGACTGTCCACGCTCTTCGGGGGTCATCCCGCCGTCGCCGGTGGTGGTGGAGGTGCCCACCTCGGAGGCACCGCGGCCCAGTGCCTCCTTGGCACCGGCGGACAGTGCACCGAAGCTCATACCCGCGATGGTGACCGGGGTGTCGAGATGCAAGGGGTACTTGGCGTTACGCGATCCGAGGACGACATCGGTGTCGCAGCGCTCGCGGTAGCCCTCGAGCGGGTAGCGCGACATCGACGCGCCGAGGAACAGCAGGTCGTCGAAGTGGGGCAGTTTGCGCTTGGCGCCCCAGCCGCGGATGTCGTAGATGCCGGTGTCGGCGGCACGCTGGATGGCGGCGATGGTGGTGCGGTCGAACGTCGCGGACTCACGCAGTCCGCGTTGCTCGTTGGTGAGTTCGGTCATGGCGGGCTCCTGGTGGAGGTGGATGAGGCGGGTGTGGGTGGTGGGCCCTGGCTCGGTGGGTCGGCGAGGTACGCCGACTCAGTACGCCGACGAGTGGTCGCTGTGGAAGTGGTACAACTTCCGCGCGGAGCCGTAGCGGGTGTAGGTCTTCGGGTCGTCGTCCTTGAAACCGGCGGCCTTGAGCAGGCCGGCGAGCTCTTCGAGATGCTCGGCCTCCATCGGCTTGGCGATGCAGTCCGCACCCAGGCCTTCGACGGTGCCGCGCACGTACATCCGGGTCTCGTAGATCGAATCTCCCAGTCCGGCACCGGCGTTGCCGCGGACGACCAGCCGGCCGGCCTGCGCCATGAACGCGCTGTTGTGGCCGACGTTTCCGCCGACGACGATGTCGACGCCCTTCATCGAGATGCCGCAGCGTGCGGCCGCGTCGCCCTCGATGACGAGCAGTCCGCCGTGCGCGGTGGCGCCGGCCGACTGCGAGGCGTTGCCCTTGACGACGACCGTGCCGCTCATCATGTTCTCGGCGACGCCGGTGCCGGCGTTGCCGTTGATGACGATCTCGGCCTGCTGGTTCATGCCGGCCGCGTAGTAGCCGACATGGCCGTTGACGGTGATCTTGACGGGGGCGTTGACTCCGGCTGCGACGCTGTGCGCGCCGGCCGGGTTGTTGATCTCGAATTCTCCCGAGATCTCTTTGTGCAGAGTCGAATTGACCTCACGCAGCGGGGTGGAGGCCAGGTCGAAGACCTGCGTGTCGGTGTTGTTCAGCGTGTCCATGCGTACACGACCTCCGGTTCCGGTTCCCAGATACGAGCGTTCTCGACGCCCGGCAGGTCTGCCAGGGCGCGGTATTCACTGGCCATGGCCACCCAGTCGTCGGTCTCGGCGATGACGGCGGGCTTGCAGGCGATGGCGTCGCGCACCACCGCGAACGAGTCGCGGTTGGAGACGACCAGGGTGTAGAAGCCGTCGAAGGTGGCGCACACCTCTTTGAGGGCGGTCTCGACGTCCTTGCCCTGCGCGAGCTGGTGGGCGACGAATCGGGCACCGACCTCGGTGTCGTTCTCGCTGTCGAATTCGACTCCGGCGGCGCGGAGTTCGCGACGGATGGTCGCATGATTGGAGAACGATCCGTTGTGCACCAGGCACTGTTCGGGTCCGACGGCGTAGGGGTGGGCGCCGGCGGGGGTGACGGCCGACTCGGTGGCCATCCGGGTGTGTCCGACACCCTGCCAGCCCTGGGCCGAGGCGAGATCCCAACGCTTGGTCAGATCGCGGGGTGCGCCAACGCCTTTCAGCACGGTGAGGTCGGAGCCGAAGCCGGCTACGAGAGCACCCGGGTAGGCGGCGCGGGCGGCGGCCAGCAGCTCTTCGGACGGCAGTTCGGCGCTGATCACCAGGGTGTTGTCGACGTACTGGGCCGAGACCGGGGTGCCGAGCGACTCGCTCAGTGCCGCCGCGGCATCGGCGGCGTCGACATCGAGATCGAGCAGGCTGACGCAGCCGTGGCCGGCCGGTGCCCAGTCGGTGTTGCCGTAGACGGCGATACCGGCCGAATCGGCTCCGCGGTCCTGCATTTCGCCGAGCATGGTGGCGAGCAGTTCGCCGAGTCGGGGATACAGATCCGGGTTGCGCAGATGCAACCCGACGATTCCGCACATGGTGTGGTCCTTTCTGGTGGGTGATGAGGGTGGTGGGCCGCGAGGTCAGAACGCCGTGAGGTACTGGTCGATCTCCCAGGGGGAGACCGCCGAATGCCAGGCGAAGAACTCCTCGCGCTTGAGCTTGCTGAAGTAGGTTGAGACGCTGGGCTTGTCGGCCGGCCACTCCTCGGGCATGGCGGCGTCGAGCGAGGCGGTCACGACGGGATCGGCTTCGAGCGCCTCGACCGCGTGCAGGAGGGTCAGCGGAAGCGGACTCATGTGATCGGGTCCGGAGCCCAGCGCGCCCGGGTCGAGGCTCCGCTTGATCCCGTCGAGTCCGGCGCCGAGGGCCGAGGCGATCGCGAGGTACGGATTGGCCGAACCGTCGCCGCCACGCAACTCGACCCGCTGGTCGTCGGGGATGCGGATGTAGTGGGTACGGTCATTGCCGCCGTAGGTCGGAACGCGCGGCGCCCACGATGCTCCCGATCGGGTGGCGGTCGCGCCGGTTCGCTTGTAGGAGTTGACCGTCGGCGCCATCACCGATTGCAGCGCGGAGGCGTGCTCGAGGACTCCGGCGACGAAGCCGTAGGCGGTGTCGGAGATTCCGAGGCCGCGCTCGTCGTCGAACTCCGTCGGGAACACCGGTCGGCCGTTGGCGGTCAGCGACAGGTGCAGGTGCAGACCGGAGCCGGTGCGCTCGGCGAACGGCTTGGGCATGAAGGTGGCGACCATCCCGCTTTCGGCGGCGATGACCGACAGCAGGTAGCGCAGCGTGATGACGCGATCGGCGGTCGTCAGGGCATCGGAGTAGGCGAAGTTCTGCTCGAACTGGCCGTTGCCGTCCTCGTGGTCGTTGGCGTAGTTGCCCCAGCCGAGTTGGTTCATCGCGGTGGACACTGCGGTGAGATGTTCGTACATCCGGGTGAGGCCGCGCACGTCGTAGCAGGGCTGATCGGAGTCGTCGGCGTCGTCGGCGGTGACCAGCGAGCCGTCGGCGGCCCGCTTGAGCAGGAAGTACTCGACCTCGGCGCCGACCCACGGCTCGAAGCCGGCGTCCTCGGCCTGCGCGATCAGGGCCTTGAGGATGTTGCGCGGCGCGAACGGCCACGGCTTGCCCTCGACGTGCGGGTCGCAGTGGACGAGCGCGAGGCCTTCCTTGATGAACGGGATCGGCAGGAAGGAGCTCGGGTCCGGGACGGCGATCAGGTCGGGATCGCGCGGCTCCTGACCGATGGCGCCGACCGCGTAGCCCGCGAATCCCACTCCGTCGGTGGCCAGTTCGTCGATCGCCTCGACCGGCACCAGCTTGGCGCAGGGCTTGCCGCGCAGGTCGACGAACATCGCGAGGATGAACTTGGTTCCGCTGGCCTGGCAGAGGGCGGCGAGATCGTGGTTGGTATCAGTCATTGCGATGCTCCGGTCGGGGTGGGGTGTTACCAGTATGTCTACTCGGATGAACTTTTGTCTACTTGTAGTAGACCCTCGGTTTGTTGCGATCGTGTTTCGCGGTTGTGAGAGGCGGGTATCGGGGCGGATATGGGGCGGCGAGCACTGCGCGAACAGCCCCTCTGGTAACACCCGTTACCAATTCTTTCGCGTAACCGGTCACGGCTGACCGATTGTGGTACCACAACGCGTAGGGGATGGACACGAAGGAGCGAGCATGAGAAATCGTTGTCTGCGGAGCGCGCTGGTCACGGGCGCCGCCACCGCACTTCTGGGCGCCGGAATAGGCAGTGCAACAGCTGATCCCAACATTCAGCTGCCCGGCGTCGACGACGGCGTCGCCAACTGCGCGGTGCTCGCACCACGCGCGTTCGCCGGCTACATCGGAACCAACGATCCGCAGCCCGCACGCAAGATGGACGAGAGGTTCGCGACGCCACCGCCCGACTGGTGCAACACCTCGGTCGGTTACAGCCGCCTCTGGTTCGACAAGGCCCACGGTGTCACGTTCGGCATCCCGGATACCGTGCACGCATTGTTCCCGTACAACAACGCGGAAATGCTTGCCAAGCCGACGTTCACACCCGGCTGGACCATGACGATGCGCGTCGGTGGAACCGAGAAGATCCCCGGCGATGCGAACACCGTTCCCTGGGCCGGTACCACCGGATGGGGTGTGTCCAACCGGTCGATCGATCCGCTGGGACTGGAGATCGCGTGGTTCATGTGGAACGACGGCAACCCGTACATGGCCGACACCAGCACCATCACCAAGCCGGTGTTCGATCTGCTGGGCATGGATTTTCCGCGCGGGTTCTTCCTGATGACCAAGCGTGCCGGTGAGATCGTGCCCCAGGTGCGGTTGCTGCCGACGAGCATCTTGCGTCAGCCGCACGACTACTCGGTCGTCCTGGGCACCAAGGACGTCACGTTCTACATCGACGGCAAGGAGGCGGGCACAGACATGGCGCCGTTCGTCGTCGACGGAAAGACGGTCGGTGGACCGGGTTCCAAGTACGGCACCTTCACCAATCCGCCCATCGGGACCTGGTACGACATCTCGCGTCAGCCGGTTCCTCTGCTCGGGCAGATGTGGCTCGACAGCGGCTACTGGTTCCCGCTGCCCTTGCCGCAGTGGAACGGCCGGTGGCAGACCGCGTACATGCAGCGCTACGTTCAGGGGCCCACGAGTGAGACGCCGTTGACGCTCGATGGTTGGTCGGGGTGGTAGGGGGTCGGTGGTGACGTTGCACAGAGCGCTGTCGGTGATGGGGAGGGCGCTGTCAGTGTGAGCGAGAGCGCTGTCGACGCAGCCGTGGGTGCCCGGAATGCTTTCGGCACAAGAGGTCTCGAGGCTCGTCGCTAGCGCTCCTCGCACCTCGACCAGCGGGAAGGTGGGGTTCTCGACCAGCAGGAGGTGGGGTTCTCGACCAGCGGAAGGTAGGTCGCCCGACCAGCGGGGAGGTGGGTTCTCGACCGGCGGAAGGTAGGTCGCCCGACCAGCGGGAAGGTGGGGTTCTCGACCGGCGGAAGGTAGGTCGCCCGACCAGCGGGAAGGTGGGGTTCTCGACCGGCGGAAGGACAGCGCTCCCCGCACCCCGACCGGCGGGATGCGAGGAGCGCTGTCCGTGGTTATCAGGCGCGGGAGTCGGCGAGGTCGTCGTCGACCGACTCGGCGAGCTTCTTCTCGACCGATCGTGATGCCTGGGCGGTTGACATGCCCGACAGTCCACCGTGTCCGACGCCGGCTGCGGGGATCTCGTAGGCGGATTCGGCGTGGATGCTCGAGTCCAGGCCCTGCGTCTCGGTCTCCGGGTCGACGCGCAGACCGATCGTCTTGTCGAGGGCCTTCGCGATCAGCCAGGTCATCACGAAGGAGAAGCTGCAGGTGATGACGATGCCGGCGAGTTCACGCCAGACGATGTCGGCGTCGCCGCCGAAGAGGATGCCGGTGATGCCGGCCGGGGCACTGCCCGCGGCGAACAACACGATGCACAGGGTGCCGACGATGCCGCCGATACCGTGCACGACGAAGGCGTCCAGGCTGTCATCGACCTTGAACTTCGGCTTGAAACTGAGGAAGAACGCGACCACACCGGCGGCGATGAGACCGACGAGGAGGGCTCCGATCGGTGTCATCGTGTTGGCCGACGGGGTGATACCGACGAGCCCGGCAATGGCACCGGTGATGGAACCCAGACCGGTCACGTGACCTTCCCGCCACTTCTCGATGGCCCAGAAGCCGAGCATTCCGGCGCCGCCCGCGAGCAGGGTGTTGAGGACGACGTACTGGGTCAGAAAGTTCGCACCACCCGCGCAGCTGCCGTTGAACCCGAACCAGCCGAACCAGAGCAGACCACCGCCGAGCAGGACCAACGGAACATTGTGGGGGCGTTCGGCGCGACGACGTCGCGCTCCCAGGACCATGGCCAGAGCGAGCGCCGCCACTCCGGAGTTCATATGCACCGCGGTGCCGCCCGCGAAATCGTGGATGTGGATCTTGTTCAGCAGGAAGCCACCGGCGCCCGCGTCGGAGTCGGCGGCGAACACCCAGTGCGCCACCGGGAAGTACACCAGGGTCAGCCAGATCGGGACGAACACCAGCCAGGCACTGAACTTCATTCGGCCGGCGGCACCACTGGCGACGATGGCCACGGTGATCGCGGCGAACATGATGAACCAGGCCGCGATGTAGAGCACCTGGATGCCGCCAGAGCCGTCGTCGGTGAGGTGATTGCCCAGACCGATGTAGTCGGCGGGGTTGCCGATGATTCCCCATCCCTTCACCGACGGCCCGGACACCAGGCCGTAACCGTAGAGGACGTAGATGACGCAGGTGATGCCGAGGGTCGCGAACACCATCGACATCATGTTGAGGACGTTGCGTCCGCCCAGCATGCCGCCGTAGTAGAGCCCGAGTCCGGGGATCATCAGGACTAGAAATGCGAATGCGGCGAGCATCCAGGCGAGATCCGCGTGCGCGGCGAGGACATCCATGACTTTCCTTGCAGTAGAGGTGGTTACGCAGTTGCGCTGATGGGTGGTTTACCCGCGGAGGTAGGCGACGACGTCGTCGCGGTAGTCCAGAAATCCCTTGTAGGCGGCGATGTCGTCGTCGAGGTTCTCGATGACCGTGGCCAGCTGCCCGGCCCACTCCGGGATGCGCCGGACGTCGGCGAGCGACGCCATGAACGTGCGGATGTTGAAGGTCACCGCGCCGGAGGTGGGCAGCCGCACGAAGTGTTCGAGTTCGATGCGCAGGCGGGCGCGGGAGTAGTCGCCGTCGGCGACCATCTGCGGGATATCACGACCCCACGCCGGCAGCTTTTCGAGACTGACGTCGAGAAGGTGTGAATCCGATGCCGACAACGTCCAGTTGACGCGCCGATACACCTGGTCGGCGGGGAGTCGGCGGAGGAATTGCTCGGCACGCGCGACGATGCCCTTGCGGATCAGACCCGGTACCGGAGCGTGGATCTCATCCATGTCCATGCCGACGTCGAAGGCCACCGACCAGGCGGCGGCGAAGGTGACAATGCCCGCGTCGAAGTACAGTCGGCCGTCGCGTTCGACGATCAGCAGCAGATCGTCGGGTACCTCACGGGCCAGAAACTCCATCGGGTGATATGGCAGCGTCGTGAGGTCGCCGAGCACGAACTCCTGATCGGTGCCCAGAAGGTCGTTACGCCAATGGAATCGGCGGCCGGGCAGCTCCTCGAGGTGCATCACGCCCGGGTGGACGGCCGCGAGGTCGCGCAGGTAGTAGAGCAGCAGATCCCAGCACGCCACATCCATGCCCGGGCGGATGCGCGCCCGGGACGGGTCGTCGTCGAGAATCCGCCGACGCTCGGTCATGTACGTGAGGTATTCCGCCCCACCGAGATCCACCAGGTTGCGGCCCCACTCGCCGCCGCGGGTGCGTCGTGGAACGCGTGCGGGTTCGACGTTGACGGTGTAGGAGAACTCCTCGAGTTCGTCGGGGAAGGGCCACGGGATGTTGGCGAGATGATCGACGGGTTGGGACAGGAAGTGCTGCGCTGCCGGGGTCAGCTCTTCGGCGGTGCGGGCGGGTGTCGTCAGTGTCATAGGTCCACCTCGAGATCGCAGTCGGTCGTGGTGTCGGTGGTGGGAACGGCGCGCGACACACAGCTCATCATCGCGTCGCCGCAGGCCTTCTCCTCGTCGGTGAGGACGAAGTCGCGGTGCAGGATCGGTCCGGAGCGGACCGTGATGCGGCACTCGCCGCACACGCCCTGCCGGCACAGATTGGGCACGGCCACATCGTGTTCGAGCAGCCTCTCCAGCAGTGAGACACCCGACGGAACGTCGATCCGCTCGCCGGTGGAGGCCACACGCACGGAGAACGGGTCGCCGGGATCCTGTTCAGGTGCGGTGAATCGCTCCAGATGCACGCGGGCCGCGGGCCATCCGGCCTCGGTGGCGAGGAGTTGATAGGTCTCCAGCAGGGCCGCCGGACCGCAGGCGTAGGCGTGGGTGCCCAGGGGCTGCACGGCAAGTCGTGCACGCAGGGTGGCGATCGTCTCCTCGACGCCGGTCGCCTCGTGGAGGGTGATCGCCTCGTGTGCGGCCAGTGTGCGCAGGTCCTCGAGGTGGGCGGCCGCGCCCGGCCGATACGAGTAGATGATCTCGGCGCCGACGCCGGTGATCGCCGCATCGCGGGCGATGGCCCGTGCGTGCGACAGGATCGGGGTGATCCCGATGCCGCCGGCCACCAATAGGGCGTGACGCTGATCGAGGATCGGTGCGAACATCGCACGGGGACCTTCGATCTCGACGATGTCACCCTCGGAGATGGTGTCGTGCAACCAGTCCGAGCCGCCGCCGGCTCCTCGTCGGAGCACCGAGATGCCGTAGTCGGTGGGATAGAGTCCGTCGTCGACGAGAGAGTAGGCGTTGCGGTGTCCGTCTCCGGTGGAGACGATGACGTGGCTTCCCGGCTGAAACGGCGTCAGCATCGGCGAGACCGCTCCGGTCGACGGATCGTCGGCCGGCACGAACCGGAAGTGCGTGATATCCGCTGTCAGCGAGCGCTTCTCGACGACACGCATCGGACGGACATCGGTGCGATAGCCCGGGTGCCGATGCCCATTGAGCAGTTCGGCGGACAGGCCGGGCTCGTCGATGATGGTCATGACAGTTCCCGGGCTTCGGCGGCGGAGGCGAGGAAGCTGCCGCGGGAGGAGGAATGATGCTCGTGGATCTCGACTCTCGTCCCGCATCCCGGGCAAGTGACGACCTCGCCGGGATGCCCCTCGACGCGCGCGGTGGTGGTGCAGTGCGCGCAGTACATCGGCAGGTCGTCGGTGTGGGTGACGAAGGCGGTGAGTTCGTCGGCGATCGCACCGGCCGCACGGGCGATGGCCAGCGTCGTCATCACGTCGAACTGCCCACCGGTCACCATGAACCGGGTTCCGGTGACGGCCTGCGCCAACGCCTGCCGAAGGGTGTCCGCGTCGGCGGTGTCGGTAAGCGAATCGAGCACGAGCATGCGGGTCGGGCCGACCTCGGATGCCTGGTTGATCCAGGTGCGCGCCACGTGCGACGCGTGGTCGTCGTGTCCGGCGGCGACGATCAGGAACGCCGCGGCGTCGGTGTCGACGGCGGGTGGTGTGGTCGGCCAGTCCGGCAGACCCTGGGCGGCGGGAACGGTCGGCGCGGCTGCGCGCAGCCATGCCGCGGCACGTTCCCGGTACTTGATGATGCCCTTGTAATCGGCCATGTCGTCCGGCAACTCGGCGATCACCTCGGCGGCACGACGCCGCCACGGTTCGATGGTGGCGAGGTCTTCCAGTGCGAGCATGTAGGTGCGTATCAGGAACATCAGCGCGCCCGAGTCGGGTAGGCGGATGAGGTGCTGGACCTCCACGCGCAGGTGGACGAGCTTGCCGAACTCGGCGTCGTCGACGTGCTGGATGCGTTCGCGGTCCGGGCCCCACTCGGGATAGATCTCGGTGGACACGTCGAGTCTGCGTCCGATGGTCAACGTCCAGTTGGTACGACGGTACGGTTCGTGCGGTTGGAGTCGCTTGAGGAATTCGTGGGCGCGGGTGACGACGCCGAGCTTCTTCACCCGCGGCACCGGTCCGTGGATCTCCAGGAAGCTCATCCCGACGTCGAAGCCGAAGCTCCAGTCGGCGGCGAAGGTGATCACGCCGGCGTCGACGAACAGCTGTCCGTCGCGCTGGTCGAGCAGCGCGATGTCCTCCTGCACCTGGGAGGCGATGTAGCGCAACGGTTCGTCCGGCAGCGTGTCGGGGTCGCCGTAGGTGAAGTCGAGGTCGATGCCGAGCAGATCATTGCGCCAGTGCCACGTGTCGGGACCGGTGGCGTCCAGATGCATCTCGGCCGGGTAGGCCGTCGACAGCTCCCGCATCAGCGTCAGCATCGCGTCCCAGGCGGCCGGCACCATATGCGGCAGGATCGCGTGGCGGGTCGGGTCGGACGCGAGAACCTCCGCGCGCGAACGGAGTTCGTGGTGGTACTCGGAGTCGATGTCGACGAGGGTGGCGCCCCACTGGCCGGCCGGGGTGGTGGTCGGCGCACCGGCGGGTTCCACGTTGGTGCTGTAGCGGTAGCGGTCCTCGGGGAACGGAAAGGGGAACCCGGCGATGAGTTCCGCGGTGGCGGCCGAGGGTGCGGTGAGTTCGATGGTCACAGGGGGATCTCCAGGATGGCGCCGGCATCGGCACGGGAGACGCATGGCATCACGCAGTCTCCCGCGGTCTTCTCCTCGTCGGTGAGGTACAGGTCGCGGTGGATCGGGGTGCCGCCGGACAGCGGGATGCGGCATTCGCCGCACACACCCTGACGGCATCGATTGGGAACGGCGACACCGGCGTTCTCGATCGCGGTGAGCATGCTGGTGCCGGACGGCACATCGACGATGGTGTCGCTGCCCGACAGGTGCACGCGGAAGGGATCGCCGGCATCGAGAGCGTCGATGCCGAAGCGCTCGAAGTGGATTCGGGAGTCGGGCCAGCCGGCCGCAGTGGCCGCGTCGACGACGGCGTCGATCATCGGGCCGGGGCCGCAGACGTAGAGGTGGGTGCCGATCGGCTGATCGCGGAGGACTTCGTCGAGTCGGGTGGTGAAAGCGTCTCGGGCGGTGAAGAGTTCGCAGGCACCGTCGGTCAGCGCGGTGATGTCGTCGAGGTGGGCGGCGTTGTCGGCGCGGTGGGTGTAGAGCACCTGGGTGGCGCGATGCCACCGCCGGGCGGCCCGCAGATGCGACACCATCGGGGTGATGCCGATACCGCCGGCGATCAGCAGATGTTTGGCAGCGCGGGCGATCGGCGCGAAGGCGTTGCGCGGCAGGTGAACCGCGATGGTGTCGCCCTCGGCGAGGACGTCGTGCATCCACCGTGATCCGCCGTTGCCGTCGGCGACCCGCAGCACCGAGATGGCGTACTCGGTGGGTGCGGTGCCGTCGGAGACGAGGCTGTAGGCGTTGGCGTGCTCGCCGGCCTGCACCACCAGATGGCTGCCGGGGACAAAGCCCGGCAGCGTCGCGCCCTCCGAGGCGGCGAAGGTGAACGTCCGAATGTCACTCGCGGACTGCGTGATCGAGGTGACGGTCAGCGTCATGGTGCCGTCGTCTGCCATGCGGGACGGGCTGTCCACGGCAGGTTCTGCGGCGGTGGTCATACCGGTAGCTCCTGGGAGGTCGGTGTGGTGGGGTTCGGAATCGATTCGGCGTCGGCCATGAAACCGAGGAAGGCACCCTTACGCCGGGACACGTGGTAGTAGACGAGGAGTTCTCGGCCACATCCGGCGCAGTCGACGAGGTCATCCATTCCGGCGTCGGCGGTGGTGACGGTGCGGCAATGGGAGCAGAACACGTCGATCGGCCCGGATCCGACCACGTCGACACTGATCTCGTCGTCCTCGAGTCCCGCCGCCACCGCCGCGGCACGCACCTTGAGGCACGCGCCGACCGGTCCGGCGATGAGCACCCGCACCCCGACGGTTGCGGTCGCCAGCGCCTGCTGCAGGCGCTCGGCGGCGTCTGCGGCATCCTCGGCTCGGATCCGGCTGATCGATGCCCGGGCAGGCAACGCCGGAACCCGGCGATCCTGCGCGTCGTGGGCGGCATCGCCCACTCCCACGAGCACGTAGGACGTGCCGGTGACGGTCGGCCCCGTGGTCGTCGCCCGCTGCGGGTCATCCGGGGCGGGCCGCGCCCACACCGGCAGGCTGGTGAACGGGAGTTGCGCGGCGGTGCCGGCGGAGAGCTCGGAGGTCATGGTTCAGAGCAGGGTGGAGTCGCGGTGTCCGGCGTAGAAGGCCAGCGCGTAGCTCGGGGTGGAGAAGTAGATCTTGGAGCCCTTGGGGAAGAAGATGGCGTCCTTGGCCTTGGCGACGGTCTTCTGACCGGTTTCCTTGTTCTCCAGCAGGAACTCACCCTCGAGCACGACCTTCATCTCGTCGTACTCGTATTCGTAGTAGAGGGGGGCGTCGGTGTGGCGCAGTTCGAAGTAGCCCGAGCACATCTCGCTGCCGTCGGGATTCTCGTACACGTCGCCGATGAAGCCCTCGGTACCGGGGTAGTCTGCGTCGGGCATCTTCGGCAGGTTCGTCCAGGCGTCGCTGGTGACCCGGAAGGCCAGTGCACTCGTGGCGTCGACGGTCATGGTGTTCTCCTTTTCATCGGTCTGCGACCCGGTTTGGATCACTAGAGGAAACTTGTTGCCTGTTAGTAGACCCCTGAGGCGTTACGCGAGCATTACCGCGGTGTTGATTCACACGAAACATGTTTCTTGAGGTGAGATCTACGCCTCCCTCGGACGCTCGGCCTGTCGCCCAGCCTCTTCCCAGAAACCTGACCTACCGTGGACATATGAGTGTCCTGGCCGCGCCCCCCGAGGCGGAACCGCGCAACGACGCCGCCGCGCCGTCACGGCCGTGGGGCGCCGTCGGCATTGCGGTGGTCGCGCTCACCCTCGCGGCGGCCGTCTACTGGGTGGCCGTGTGGACGTCGTGGGGACAGATCGTCGACCAGTACGTCCTCGACGCGGTGCGGCGGTCGTCGGCGGTGGCGCACGTGCCCTATCCGGTGACGGTGGCCGTGGTGACCGACGTCCGGGTGTGGTTCGCCGCTGCCGTGCTGGTGATCGTCGGCTCGTCGCTACCGACGCTCACCGGGCGGGTGCGCTGGGGCCGGTCGATCGCGACAACCGCGACGCTTCTGCTCTTTCCCCTGCTCATCGCCGTGATCGCACGCGTGTTGCGCGACGTCGTGCTGATCCGCCCACAATTGCATGACTGGATCCTCGAGACGTCGAACTCCGCACCCAGCGGCCACGCCGCCGCGGTGACCTCGTGTGTGGTCGTCCTCGTCGCGGCCGCACCGAAGTGGCTGCGGCCGTTCGTGATCGCGCTCGGCGGAACGTGGGCGTCGGTGATCACCTTCGGCCTGATCGCCGACGGCTGGCATCGTCCCAGCGACATCGTCATCTCGGTGCTCATCGTGATCGGGCTCGGTGCCCTGCTGCCCGATCCGTACGCGGCGACTCCCGCGCCGCGCGGTGCGATCGCGTTGCGCGCGCTGGCGTGGGTGTTCACCGTCATCAGCAGCGCGATCCTGGTCGGGACCTCCTACCCGGAGCCTCGGCAGATCATGACGGCGGTGGGGATCGCCGCGGTGATCGGGCTGGCTCTCGGCACCTACCGGCCGCTGACCGTCGGCCGCCGATAATCGGACGGGAAGACCGGATCATTCTTCGCCATTGACCAATGGCACGGTTGGTGGTGTCATTGCGGGATGACTGTCACTCCCACGTCCCGAGTGGACATCGGTCCCGACGAGGTCTCCGCCCGGCTCCTGGACTCGGCCGCGCGGTTGTCACGCAACGCGATGACCGAAATCGACTGGTCGGCTCCGATGGACCCCACCAAGTACGGCTGCAGCCCGGAATGGTCCACGCTCTACGGCACGCCCTACTGGGACGAATTGAGCGAGGACCAACGCGTCACGCTCACCCGCCACGAGTTCGCGTCCATCATGTCCATCGGCATCTGGTTCGAGATGATGCTGCAGGCCGTGGTGATCCGCGATCAGTACCTCGGCGACTATCACACGCCCGAGTTCCAGTTCGCACTCACCGAGATCGCCGACGAGTGCCGACATTCGATCATGTTCGCCAGGGCGAGCGAGAAGATGGTCGGAACGTCCTACAAACCGCATCCTCGCCTGGGCCGGTTCGGGAAGCTCTTCATGGCGACGGTGTCCGACGAGGTCGCCTACACCGGCATCCTGGTGGCCGAGGAGATCCTGGATGTGTTCCAGCGGGGCTGCATGCGCGACGAACGGGTGCTGCCGTTCATCCGCACGGTCAACGAGATCCATGTGCTCGAGGAGTCCCGGCACATGAAGTTCGCGCGTGAACAGGTGCGCGTGGCGATGCGTGAGGTCGGCCCGATCCGCCGACGGTGGAGCGCCTTCTACATCGCGCTGTCCGCGTCGTACATCTTCACCAGTCTGGTTCGGCCGCAGGCCTACAGGGATGCCGGCCTAGACCATCACCGGGCGATCGCCGAGATGCGCCGCAATCATCACTTCCAGTCGATGGTGCGCACCGGGTGTGCGCACCTGATGGAGTTCCTCGACGAGGTGGGGCTGCTCACCCCGGCGGCGGCGAAGATCTACCGCAAGGTGCACATGTTGTGAGCTCGCCCGTCAACGAACGCTGCCGGTCCCGGGCCCGATCAGGGATGGGCGGCGGTCGGATGCCGCGGCTCGTAGAGTCCGACCGTCCCACCGCCGGGCAGCGGGATACCGGTGAGCAATCCCCAGCCCTGATCGCTGACCGGACCGCAGGTGACGCCCTTGCCGGCGAGATCGGTGATCGTGGCCTCGACGTCGTCGCACATCAGATAGAGCTCGTGGGCGGCCGACTCGGCGGGATGCACCGCGACCTCGGCCGGTGGCAGCGCGAAGATCAGCCATCCGCCGCCGGCGTCGACGTGAGACCAGCCGAGGACGTCACGCAGGAACGCGCGATCGGCCTCGGCGTCGGTGCTGGAGATGACGACGTGGGCGCCGGTGATCATCACCCCAGGTTATGTCGGCGTGCTGTGCAACGGAGCATTCTTCAATTCGCGCAACGCCGTTCGCAGTCCGCGCCGCTTTCCGGTGTCCGGATCGACACCGAAGTGCAGTTTCATCCCGTCGAGTACGGCGAAACGCAACTCCGACGCGGTTTCCGGGGCGTCGTCGGACGTCGCCTTGAGCAACGCGTTGGGCAGGGCGAGTTTGAGGATCGTGCGGAACGACTGGCCGTACTGATGCAGCAGACTTCCGGTGGTGTAGGGCAGGTCGTACTTGTCGCACAGTTCCCGCACCCGCACACCGATCTCCTCGTACCGATTGCTCGGCAGGTCCGGGAACAGGTGATGCTCGATCTGATGACTGAGGTTGCCGCTCATGAACCGCATCAGGGTGCCGGCCCGGAAGTTGGCCGATCCCAACATCTGTCGCAGATACCAGCGCGGCTGATCCTCTTCCTCGTACTCGGCGACGGTGAATTTCTCGGCGCCGTCGGGGAAGTGACCACAGAAGATCACCATGTACGACCAGTAGTTGCGGATGATGTTGGCGGTGAAGTTCGCGGTGATGGTGGTGCGCCAGTTCGGCCCGGACAGTGCCGGGAAGATCAGGTAGTCCTTGGCGGCCTGCTTGCCGACCTTGCGTCCGATGATGCGCAGGTCCTTGGCCGCCTGCCGCCAGCTCTTCTCCTTGTTGCGCAGCTTCTGCGTCTCCAGATGATGCAGTGCCACACCGTATTCGAAGAACGTGCCGAGGGTCAGGTTGTAGATCGGGTTGCCGATGTTCCACCATTCCCACGGCTGATCGCGGGTGACGCGCAGGATGCCGTAGCCCACGTCGTCGTCCATGCCGACCACGTTGGTGTACTTGTGGTGGACGAAGTTGTGCGAGTGTTTCCACTGCACGCTCGGGCAGGTGGTGTCCCATTCCCACGACGACGAGTGGATCTCGGGGTCGTTCATCCAATCCCATTGGCCGTGCATGACGTTGTGGCCGAGTTCCATGTTCTCGACGATCTTGGCGACGCCGAGCATCGCGGTGCCCAGCAGCCAGGCCGGTTTCCGGTTGCTGAACAGCAGGGCGACCCGCCCGCCGGCGGCGAGAGATCGTTGAATGGTGATGATGCGTTTGATGTATCGCGCATCGGCGTCGCCGCGGGACTCCTCGATGTCGCGGCGGATGGCGTCGAGTTCGGCGCCGAGTGCTTCCACGTCGGCCTCGGTGAGGTGGGCGTATTCGTCGATGTCGGTGATCGCCATGTGACTCCTCGGGTGTGGTTCGGTGGACGATGAGGCGCGACGGCCGTGGGCTGGACCGTCACCCTCGGGTGAGGTCTACAGGTCGAGGGTGCACTCCCCCGACACGGAGCTGACGCAGGTCTGCACGCGCTCCCCTTCGCGGCGTTCCTCGCCGTTGCGCAGGTCGCGGGCATACCCTTGCGCCAGCGGGACGACGCAGGTCTGGCAGATGCCCATCCGGCAGCCGAACGGCATCTGGATCCCCAGGTTCTCGCCGGCTTCCAGAAGGGTTGTGGCGCCGTCGATCTCGGCAGTCTTTCCGGACTTCGCGAAGGTGACGGTGCCACCTTCGCCGCCGACGTCGGTGCGCGCGATGGCGAATCGTTCGATGTGGAGTTGCTCGCGCAGTCCGGCGTCCTCGTAGGTGGATTCGACGTCGTCGAGGAAGGCCACCGGTCCGCACGCCCAGCAGGTCCGTTCCCGCCAGTCGGGGACCTGGGCGTCGATGTCGGCGAGGGAGAACTTGCCGTCCTCGCGGGTGAGTTGGAGTTGGAGTTCGTAGGTGGGCACCTGCTCGTGCAGATCGGTGAGTTCGTCGAGGAAGATGACCTCGTCGCGGGTGGGTGCGGAGTGGATGTGCACGACGTCGGGGCTTTGCGCGTGGGCCCGCATCGAACGCAGCATGCCCATCACCGGGGTGATGCCGCTGCCGGCGGTGAGGAACAGGATCGAGTCGGGCACCGGGTCCGGCAGGTGGAAATCGCCCTTCGGTGCGGCCAGCCGGATGACGGTGCCGGGTGCGACGCCGTCGACGAGGTGGGTGGAGAGGAAGCCGTCGGGGTTGGCCTTGACCGTGATGGAGATGGTGTCGTCGGTGTTGGTCCCGAACGAGGTCAGCGAGTACGAGCGCCAGTGCCAGCGGCCGTCGACCTCCAGTCCGATGCCGACATATTGCCCGGCCTTGTAGTCGGCGGGGAATCCCCAGCCCGTCTTGATGGTGACGGTGGCCGAGACGTCGGTTTCCTTGCGGACGTCGACGATGCGTCCCCGCAGTTCCCGCGCCGACCACAGCGGGTTGATCAGGTGCAGATAGTCGTCCGGCAGTAGCGGCGTGGTGGCGCGCGCGACCAGCCCCCGCACGATGTTGACCTGCGGTTTCTTGGCACTGACGTCTGCCGCGGGCCGCTTGCTCCAGCGGAGAAGGTTCATCGGGCTCCCCTCGGCGTGGCTTGTGTGCACGACTGTACACCCACGTGGTGGTGGGCATCACAGTTCCGTTCCGGGGGCTTGCTGAGTGCTCGCGCAGTGCCCGTCTGGTGGAGCTGAGGTCAGCTCTCGATGTCGACGCGCAGGACGTGGGCGGCCCAGGGGGCGAGCATGACGAAGATGTTCTGATCGGGATCGGCAGGACGGTCGAATGACTCTTCGTGGATCGGGTCGACGAGTGTGGCCGCGGTCCCGGCGAGGTCTGGCCACGCCGTCTGCACGCGACCCGCTCCGGGCGCGTCGTCGAGGTTCACCACGAACAGCCAGCGGGCGTCTTCTCCGCTCCATGACCAGGCGGCCAATCCCGGTCCGGGGGGATCATCGGGCCAGCCCAGAACCTGCAGCGCGGTGAAATCGCCTGTGTACAGCACTGTTTCGGACAGGATCGTGAGAAGTCGCCGGTAGAACTCCCGGAGTTCGGTGTCGGGGGTGTGGTCGGGTTCGCGGCGCAGCTGGACGGGCAGGCGGATGGTGCGGCCGTCGGCCTGACCGTCGTAGATCAGCCGCGCGCCGGGCTGGGTGAGCGCGGTGATCGCCGCAGTCCGGTGACGTTGGCCGAATACCGCCTGCGCTCGTGGTTCGTCGTGATTCTCGATGAAGTGCACCTTGCCGTCGCGGTCAGAGGCGTCGGCGATGATGCGGGCGATGTCACGTGGGTGGTGTTCGAGGGCGTCGGTGAATGCCTTGTCGTAGCACTGGTCGAACCCTTGCGAGCGGAGTAATCCCTCTGTGCCCCAATAGGCTTCGGCAATGAACCGGAACTCCGGATGATCGGCACGGATGGCGGGGATGATCTCGGTCCAATACTCGGTGGCGGGGGTCTCGCCCGCCCGGCCCGACCACGTCCGCGCGAAGATGTCGGTGCACATCAACATGGCCATGTCACAGCGCACGCCGTCGCACTGATCGGCGACACGGTGCAGGATGTCGATGGCACCTGCCCGGGCACCGGGGTCAAAGGCGTTGATCTGCACCACGTCTCGCCAGGGTGCGAAGTAGGGATCGCGGCCGTTGGCCAGCACGTCGGCGGCGACGCGGACGAACTCGGTGGGATGTGCGTCGATGTCGGCGTCGGTTCCGGCGATGAAGCGTTCCGGGTGATCGACGGTCCAGTGGTGGTCGGTCGCGAGGTGGTTGGGGACGAAGTCGAGGAGCAGGGCGATGCCCCGGTCGGCGAGGGCGCGGCGGGCGGCGGCGAGACCATCAGGGCCACCGAGGTGGTCGTCGACGGTGTAGTCCCGGATGCAGTACGGAGATCCGACCACGTCGGCGTCAGTGAGGTCGGGAAGGGCGGCGCGAAAGGACTGCATGAGCGGCTCGTCGGCGAGGGCGATCGCAACACCCGCCGGACTGCGCTGCCACACTCCCATGAACCACACGACGTCGACGGGCCCGGCGGCGATGGAATCCCAGACGCTGTCCGGCACGGTGGCGAGGGTGACCGGCCGGCCCAGTGTCGCGGCGAGTCCGGTCAGCCACGGCCAGGTGTTGATCTCGAAGATGACCGGGTTGTCGGGGATGGGCACGTGCGGGGGCATGGGAGTCAGGGTGCCAGATGGTGAGGTGAATACGCTGGCCGTGTGGTGGACATCAAATGGCGGTACTGGCAGATCCTGGATCGCGACGACGAGTCGGTGCACTGGCTGGCGATCTCCCGCCCGGATGCCCGTCCGCGGATCGACCGGATCAAGATGTGGACACTGCTGCCGGATTCTGCGGTGCTGGTGGCGAATTGGTTCGTATCCGAGGATCATCAACGCGCCGAGGACGACCGGACCTGGGTACACGACAGCATCACCGGCTGGGACTTCTGCGAGGCCGCCGCCGACGTGCGACAACCGTCGCCGGCGGACCTGTCCCGGATCGGGCGACCCGAGTCGGTCCTGACGGTCGACCAGATCGACCGGATCCCACTGGTCAAGGTGATCGGGAAGAGGGAGACCGAGCGGGTGTGGGCCGCGCGGCGGGGGTGAGCTCTCTCGGTCCAGGTGACCCATCACGCCAGTCGAGGCGACCCATCCGACAAGGCGACCCCATCCACCGGGCGAGGTCAAGGCACGCAACCCACTGGAAACCGATTGCAGCGCAACGTGACTCCTCGCCGGTCGAGGTGCGAGGAGCCCATAGGGCGACGAGCCTCGAGACCTCGCAACATGGAGCTGGACACCGATCGCAGCGCACGTTGCGGAGGCCTCGACACGCCGCTCGCCCTTGGGGGCTCGCGACGGCTCGACCAGCGAAAAGGCCGGAGAAGCGAGGCGCCCATGGGGCCTTGCGTTGAACTCCGTCGAAACGGCGAGCGTCGAGACCTCGCAACTTGACGGTGGAAGCCGACCATAGCGCAGCAGCACCCCTCCCGCCGGTCGAGCCGCCTCGTGCGAGCTTGCGGGCCCGTGGCGTGTCCGCCGGGCCGAGCTCGTCGAGGTCGAGACCACACAACGTGACGCTGGAAACCGACTGCAGCGCAACATGACTCCCGCCGGTCGAGGTGCGAGGAGCCCCTGGGCGACGAGCCTCGAGACTTCGCACCACGACGCTGGAACTCGATTGAGCACAGCACCACCCGACAGCAAGCCGCCTACCGCGGATAGGTCGTGATGGTGTCCCCGGTGATCGGGTCACGCCAGATGACAGCCCGATCGGTGAGCATGGTGGGGATCAACAACCCCATATGTTTTCGCTGATGGCACGCGGTGCACAACGGCATCAGGTTGAATTCCACGGTCCAGCCACCGGTTCTCGGATCGCGGTGCACGAACTTCACCACGTGATCGATCTGGCATTCACTGGCCGGCCGGCCGCAATGTGGGTACCGGCAGGTGCCATCGAGTTCGATGATCTTCTCCCGCAACCAGGCTGGTATCCGGTAGGTGAGTGCACCCTTCGGTGGGGTGAGGTAGCCGCCGTGTCCGGTCGGGTCGATCGGTGTCGCGGGGAACGGGATGTCGGGGCGGCGCAACGCTGCGGGCACCCGATCCAACGAGGTGACGATGCCGGCGGTCCGGGGGATCTCCAGCCCGGGGAACTCGAACACCTTGACCAATCCCGAGCGGATCAGGTGAGCGGCATGGGAATCATCGATCACCCCAAAGCCCGCCAACCGGGCTTCGCGCTGCCCGACCGGATCGATGGCCAGATCCAGAAGCAACTGCGCATCGGTATCGTCGTCCGAGTCCGCCTCGCCGTCGGTGCCGCTCTCGGACTCTTCGTCGGCGTCGTTGCCAGTGGTGTCGAGTTCGGAGAAGTCCAGTTGCGCAGCGCGATCAGCATCGACATCGTCGGGCAGATCGCCGGCGGGGTCGAGATCGGCAGGTTCCTCCGGCAACGGAACCGCGCGCGGGCAATCGTCGAGTCCGCACTCACACGACAGATGCGCGCCGGGCAATCCTTGGATCTCGGCGAACGCCGCGACCCGCTGCTGACCGCGACGACGCGGATCACGAGCGCAGATGCGGGCGTTGATCATCTTCGCGATCCGTGCCGCCAGGTGTGCACCCATTTCGCCGGGCGCGTAGACGGAGATGCTGCAGTGCCCGTTGGTGTCTCGACTGACCCGTACGTTCTGGTCACGTTCGGCGGCTTCTTCTCGTCGGTCCGCGGCACCGTCGGGATCGAGCGCGATCACCATCTCGACGACCTGATCCCGCAGGGTCGTATCGGCCTGATTACGTTCGGCGCTCTCCAACGCCCGGGTTTCGGCGAAGGCGCGGACGTCGTCGTCGGAGAGGACGACGATCTCGTCGGCGATGATGCGGATGCGTTCCAACGAGTGGTCACCGTCGAGGAACGCTGCGGTCACCGTCGGGAGCGTCGACAGCGCCGAGCTCAGTGCCATCCACGCTTTCGCCTTGGCGACCGATACCCCAAGGGCAGTCGATATCTTGCTGGTGGCGGCTTTGTCGGCGCCGTCGTCGGTGTGGCAGTTTGATTTCGTGACCCGAGGTCAGCATGTCGAGGAAGACGCTCTGCCCGATCCGCGCCGCGGACAACACTTTCCGTGCGATGACCTGTCGTTCAAGGCGTTGCAACGATCGGGCGAGTGCGGTGGCGGCTTCGGCGGGGAGGTGATCGATCATGGCGGCGTCGTCGGGGGTCATCGACAGTTCTGGCGCCTTGCAGCTGGCAATTGTGTTGGTGGCCATAATGATCACCTCCTCTGCTCGGTCGGATCAACTGAACTGAGTCAAGTGTAGCGACGGCCACCGACAACTTTCTCCGACGCGGAATCGGTTGGGGGTGAATGCTGTCACTGTCGGCTGAGCTGTGTTCGGTTGGCGGTTGGCTGGTTTCGCTGTCGCGTTGCGGAGGTCTCGACCTCGACAAGCTCGGCCCGGCGGACACGCCACGGGCTCGCAAGCTCGCACGAGGCGGCTCGACCAGCGGGTGGGGACGGCTCGCCAGCGGGTGGGGACGGCTCGACCAGCGCGGGTTGGTCGACCAACGGGAGCGACGTCGGCGGCGCTCAGGTTGTGGCGTCGGTGAGTTTCCAGCGTGTCGCGGCGGCTTGGTGTTCGGCGAAGCGGGCGAAAAGGCCACCGGCGGCGAGGAGTTCGGTGGGGGAACCGTCCTCGATGATGCGGCCCCGGTCGAGGACGACCACCCGGTCGGCGTGGCGGATTCCGGCTTGTCGGTGGGCGACAATCACCCGCGTGCGGGGACGGTCCTCCGCCGACAACGCGTCGACGACGGCTCGTTCGTTCTCGTTGTCGAGTGCGCTCGTGGCCTCGTCGATGAGCAGGACCGGCGCCGGTTTGAGGAGCGCACGGGCGATGCTGATGCGTTGACGCTCCCCGCCGGAGAGCACCGAACCGCCCTCCCCCACTGCCGATTCCGCGCCGTCGGGTAGGCGGCCGACGATCTCGTCAACCCGCGAGAGTCGCGCCGCGGCGTCGACCGCGGCACCATCAGCTGCTGGGTCACCGGCGTTGATGTTCGCCGAGATGCTTCCCTCGATCAGATAGGGACGTTGGAAGACCACACTGGACAGTGCCTGCCGCGCATCGTGATCGAGGTCGGCGGCGTCGACGTCGTCGAACAGGATCCGGCCCGACGTCGGCTGATACAGGCCGGCGATCAGGCCGAGGATCGTCGACTTACCGGAACCGGACGGTCCGACGATGGCCGTCGTGGATCCGGGTTCGATGACCAGGTCGAGGTTGTCGATGACCGGCTGCTCGGGATCGCCGTAGTGAAAACCGACCCCCTCGAGGGTGATTCGTGGTGCGGTGCTCGGTGTCGGATGGCTTTGGGAGCCTTCGGGGTTGGTCGGGGCGTCGAGCACCGTGCGGATCCGACGAAGAAGCCGACGAACGTGAGGCCGACCGCGACGCCGATCAGGATGAGCAGGATCGCCGCATGCGACAGCGATCCCAGCCGGGCGCCCGGGGATGAGGGCGCGGATGGCCGCGCCGCAGGTTCCGCGGTGTCGACGCTCACGTGCACCACCTGGTGGTTCCGCTGACTTATCGATATCTGTCAAGTCAGACTATAGGTGAGGCACTCCTAAATCTCGGGGTGATCGAAGCGGCCGCGGTGCGTGGTGTTGTCTCGTGTGGTGACCGATATCGCCGTGGCCTCGTGGAACACGTGGGACACCACGACCATCCGATCTCAGCTCGGATACCCGATGACGATGCACGCCGCGAAGACCGCGTCGATGTCGGCATCGGGGTTGACCTCTCGAATGAGACTCGACGTCAGCGGCTTTCGGTTCAGGATCTGCAGCGCGACGTCCGGATCCACCTCGGCCGAGTGGACGTCGAGGTAGTCCTGGACCACTTCCTCGTCGTCGTCGGTGACATCGCGGAACGGGTCGTCCCAGCTGTCGAGGTACTCATCTCCGAGGCCTTGCCAGCGACGGGTGCCGGCGAGCCACCAGCTGCAGACCGTGACGTTCGGGACTCGCTGTTCTGCGGGCACGTACCGCTGTGAGGAATCAACGTCCGGATCGGTGAGGTAGCCGGCGAACTGCGCGGGAAGGGCCTCGAGGACTGCGGGAACGATGCTCTCGTTCTCCCTGCCCTCCCAGAACGGATTGTGGGACGAGTCGCGGTCGAATCCCCGGACGAAGACACCGGTGTCGTCGAAGACGATCGAGAATTCCGCACCCATCTGCGCATCCCAGCGAACGAGCGCGGCACCCGGGCGCCATCGTTCGAGGTAGTCGATTGGTCCACTGAAACGTGAGGTCCCAGCGCTCGCGCCCAGCACGGCGTCCAGCATGGCCAGGCTTTGGCACCGTTGACGCAGGGACTCGGGTGTGGGTTGGTCGATGTGAAGGGCGGCCATGCGGGGAAGCTATCAGCGAATCCGGCGGCACGATGTTCGGCTACTGCGGTCGAACGACCACGGCGATTGCCCGATGCGCGGGATGGGTTGGTGGACAGGGATGCACTGATGTCGCAGGGAGGCACGCGCCAGGCGCTCCGATGAAGAGTGTGTCGCATCGCGGCGCCGGCGGTCCCGCAAAGCACGCCGACCGTGCATCCATGTCGATTACGATCGGCGAGCACTGACCAAGTCCTCAGCGGAGTGGGAGAAGGCATGCCCGACACACAGGTGACCACGCCGAACGGCAGCATCGACGCGGTGCTGGCGACACCGTCGACGCCCGGTCCGTGGCCCGGCGTGGTGATCGTGCACGACGCCCTCGGTGTCACCGACGACCTGCGCGACACCGCCCGGCGTTTCGCCGATGCCGGCTATCTGGCCATCGCGCCGGATATGTATTCGCGGGGCGGACGCGCGCGGTGCATACGGTCGGTGATGCGGGATCTGATCGCCGGCAACGGCCGGTCCGTCGACGACATCCTTGCCGCCCGTGATCATCTCGCCGACATGACCGACGACTGCACCGGACAGATCGGCGTCGCCGGCTTCTGCATGGGCGGTGGATTCGCACTTCTGGTGTCACCGAGGGGTTTTGGGGCGTCGGCGCCGTTCTATCCGTCGATCCTTCCGCGTTACGACACGCTGGTGGAGGGGGCGTGCCCGATCGTCGCGAGCTTCGGCAGCCGCGATCCGCTCAACATCGGCAACGGCAAGCGCCTCGCGAAAGCGTTGGACCGCAGGGGGATTCCCAACGACGTCAAGGTGTACAAGGGCGTTGGGCACAGCTTCGCCAATCAGATGCCCGGGCAGCCGATCGCCCGGATCGTCGGATTCGGTTACGACGCCCAGGCCACCGCCGATGCGTACGAGCGCGTGTTCGCGTTCTTCGGTGAGCATCTGGGCGGCGCCGAAAGCTGACTCCTGCTGTGAGTTGTCTCGTCGCGGACGTCAGCCGCATGGCTGCGACACGGAGCCGCGGGATGGACGACCCCACGGTCGGCGGGGCCGAACGTCGATCACGCCGATGGATCGGTGACCACGTCTTTGGCCTGGCGGCGCCGGCGCCGTGGAACGAGGTGCATGATCGCCACGATGACGGCACCGACCACCAATCCGACGAGCGCCGAGACGACCGTCCCCGCCGTCCAACTCAGCACGCCGCCGAATCCGTGGGCGAGTTCTTCGAACCAATGCTCGATGTCGTGTAGACGGTCGGCCGGCCAGTGGAATCCGGCCTCACCGACGTTGACGATCAGAATGTGACCGCCGACCCACAGCATGGCGGCGATGCCGACGACGGTGAGCGTGGACATGATCTTCGGCATCGCCTTGACCAGACCTCGTCCGATGCGCTGACTCACCGAGGATTCACGCTGCGCCAGCGACAGCCCGACGTCGTCCATCTTGACGATCACTGCGACCACTCCGTACACGAGGATCGTGATGAGGATGGCCACGATGATGAGCACCACCAGCCGCGTCAGGAACGGTTCTGATTCGACCGACGACAGCGAGATCACCATGATCTCCGCCGACAAGATGAGGTCCGTGCGAATCGCACCGTTGACCATCGACTTCTCGAACTCCGGACCCTTCTCCGCGGCCGGCTCGGCGGCGTCGGGATCGTCGTGGCCGTGCCCACCGCCGAGTGCCTCGTACACCTTCTCGGCACCTTCATAACACAGGAACAGGCCACCGGCGATCAGCAGATACGGCAGCGCCGCGGGCAGGAACTGACTGAGGATCATCGCCACCGGCAGAATGATCAGCAGCTTGTTGCGGATCGACCCGATGGCGATCTTCCGGACGATCGGCAGCTCACGGTCCGGGGTGAAACCATCCACATACCGTGGCGTTACGGCGGTGTCGTCGACGACCACGCCGGCCGCCTTGACACTGGCCCTACCTGCAGCAGCGCTGACGTCGTCGATCGACGCCGCGGCCGCTTTCGTCAGGGTTGCGATGTCGTCGAGCAGAGCAACGAGGCCGCCGGCCATGGGAACCTCCACAGAACGAAATACACGTCGGACACACAGTATGGCGTACCGGCTTCACGCGCGGGTCCAACGCAGCTGCGCTCTCGCTGTCTACCGTCGGCGCATGGCGCTGATCCGCGGCCGCACGAAGCGGCATACACCGGCACGTCCATCGCCGGGCCTTCTCCGAGTTCACCGACGTCGACTGCCACGCCGAGGTTCTGCGCACCGCCGCGAGCGGAACTGGGTGGCGTGCACGCCGCAGACCCACGCAAAGGCCGGCGACCGCGGTGGCTTCGTCGTCAACGCCCTTCTGGTGCCCTACCTTGTCAATGCCATCCGCATGCTCGATAGCGGTTACGCGACAATGGAAGACATCGACTCCGGCATGAACAACGGCTGCGCGTACCCGATGGGGCCGTTCACCCTCTGCGACACCGTCGGACTCGACATCGTCCTCGATACCGCCGAATCGCTGTACCAGGAGTTCCGCGAACCGCACCTCGCGCCGCCGCCGCTGCTGAAGCGCATGGTCAGCGCCGGGCGGCTGGGCAAGAAGACCGGCCGCGGGTTCTACGATCACTCCTGACCGCCCGACGGCGGCTGACCTCGGTTCGCGAACGGGCCTCCGTGACGGCGCACGGGAGGTCTGCGATAGTGGCGTACCGGTTCGCCTTCGGGGTGGCCTGCACTCTGCCCTCTGCACTCCGCACTTTGCCCTCTGCGCGCGAGCTGTGGACGCACAGCCTCAATCGTCGTGGGTTGATCCGGCGATTCGCGTCGTTGGCCCGGGACTTCGTGGCGGCGCGGGTGGTTCTCGTCGACGCGGTGCTGCCGTGCTCGCGCTTGCTTTGCAATGACCGCGCGGGTGGGCAGGCGCCGCGTGAGCGAACGGGACCCGCGCGAAGCGGCAGAAGCGTCGATCTCGTCGAGCGTTGACGCGGGAGGTTCTCGTCGACGCGGCGCTCCCGCATACACGCGGTCACTGCAAAGCAAGCGTGAAGATAGAGCCACCGCGTCGGTGAGAACCGACCGCGTTGTGTGTGAGCTGAACCGCTCGTGGTGGGCGAAGGGGGACTTGAACCCCCACGTCCCGAAGGACACTGGCACCTGAAGCCAGCGCGTCTGCCATTCCGCCACTCGCCCGTGACCGCCGATTTCTCGACTGGCATGACCATCGATCGTTGGGTTCGATCAACGGCCTGGAGAACGATAGCACGCACCCCACCCGGAAAGAAAAATCGTTCCGTCCGACCCGAATCCCGCGGATTGTCATTCGAGCGGAGGGCATGTCGGGGGTGGACGTCAAAGTGCTGGTCAGGGATGATTTCCAGGACACGGGCGAGACGTCGGGCACCGTGGTGCGCGTGATGCGGACGGTACTGCAGTTGCTTGATGACAGCCCTGGCCGTCAGTATCGGTATCATCCATGAAGGCCATACGCACGGCGACACGCCAGACAACAGCCGCGAAGGGAGGTCGACGGTGGGGATATTGCAACGCTTCGAGCGCAAGCTCGAGGGAGCTGTCGATGACGGCTTCGCCCGCGTCTTCGGTGGCGAGGTCGCTCCGCAGGAGATCGAGAGCGGCTTACAGCGCGAAGCCGAGGAGTCATTGGAAGATCTCGGCGGCGGTACCGTTCTCGCCGCCAACAGCTACACCTTGCTGTTCAGTCCGACCGATCACGAGCACATCGCGGCCGAGTACGAACTGAATCGCAAACGTTTCTCCAAGCATCTGGAGAACTACGTCAAAGACAACGGGTGGCAGACATACGGTGAGGTGGTCGTCGAGTTCGATCAATCGCCCTCGTTGCATACAGGTATCTTTCGTGCGCGCGGCACGGTCAACCCGGACGCCCGGCCCCGGCCGGCGACGGGAGGCCCCGCGCCACGTCCCCAGTCACAACCGCATCCCGACGGTGCGGCCCGAGAAGTAGGAGCCCCAGAAATGACCCAGAACCCCGGATACGACCAGCGCAGGGGCCCGGATCCGGCCTATGACCAGGGCGGCTACGGCCAGCAGGGCGGGTATGACTACCAGGGCTACGACCAGCAGGGGTACGGCCAGCAGGGCGGCTACGACCCGCAGGCCTACGGTCAGCAGGGCTACGACCAGGCCGGCTACGGCCAGCAGCCGGGCCACGCGTCGCAGCCCGGATACGGCTCGCAGCCGGGTTACGGCCAGCAGGGCTATGAGCAGCAGGGGTACGACCAGGGCGGCTACGGCCAGCAGGGCGGTTACGACCAGGGTTACGCGCAGCCTCAGCCGGGTTACGGCCAGCAGGGCTACGACCAGGGCGGCTACGGCCAGCAGGGCGGCTACGGATACGACCAGCAGGGCTACGGCCAGCAGGGTGGCTACGACCAGGGTTACGCCCAGCAGGGGTACGAGCAGGGCGGCTACGGCCAGCAAGGTGGCTACGGATACGACCAGGGCTACGGACGCCCGGCCGCCGGCTACGCGCCGACCGCGATCACCCTTCTGCTCGAGGACGGCAGCAACCGGACTTTCCAGCTGCGGGAGGGCTCCAACGTCGTCGGCCGCGGCCAGGACGCCCAGTTCCGTCTCCCCGACACCGGCGTGTCGCGTCGTCACCTGGAGATCCGCTGGGACGGCAGCACCGCGATGCTGACCGACCTCAACTCCACCAACGGCACCACCGTCAACGACGTTCAGGTCAACAGCTGGGAGCTCGCCGACGGCGATCGCATCCGCGTCGGACACTCCGACATCACCGTCCGTTTCCAGTAGCGGCAATACCCCGGTCGACGTCGGAGAACGATCACGGCAACCCGCGTTGCCGTCGATCGTTGATATGTAACTGACACATCCGAATGGCCGAAGACCGGGATCCAGCCCATAAGATGCACTCGGGTCCGTTGTGCGGTCCCCTGTCGGCCTGCCCTCGTATCCTGGGGGGCCGATTGCCGATCGGTGACGACAACGCACAAGTGACGACGAACGCACGGAGGTGGATGACGACATGCAGGGGTTGGTGCTGCAACTGACCCGGCTGGGGTTCTTGATTCTGCTCTGGCTGTTCGTCTACGCCGTGATCCGTACCGTGCGTGCCGACATCGCGACCGCATCCGGTTCGCGGATGCCCCGGTTCCGTTCGAGTGGTGACAAGAACAGGGGCAAGCCGACGACCCGCGGGGCGGCGAAGTATCTGGTGGTGACGCAGGGCAACCTCGCCAACACCCGCATCACGCTGGGCACCCAACCGGTGCTGCTGGGTCGCGCCGACGACTCCACCCTCGTCCTCACCGACGATTACGCCTCAGAACGCCACGCACGCCTGTCCCGTCGGGGGGATGACTGGTATGTCGAAGACCTGGGCTCCACCAACGGCACCTACCTGGACCGGTCCAAGGTGACCACGGCGGTGAAGGTGCCGTTGTCCACGCCGATCCGCATCGGCAAGACCGTGATCGAGCTCCGCCCGTGACACTCGTATTGCGCTATATCGCGCGCAGCGACCAAGGTCTGGTCCGAGCCAACAACGAGGACTCCGCGTACGCGGGTCCGCGCCTGCTCGCCCTCGCCGACGGTATGGGTGGCCACGCCGCGGGTGAGGTGGCGAGCCGACTCGTCATCGAGGCGCTGCGCTCCCTCGACGACGACGACGCGAGCAGCGACCTGCTCGGCGCGCTCAATCACGCCACCCAGGTCGGTAACCACGCCATCGCCGCGCAGGTCGAGGAGAAACCCGAACTCGACGGCATGGGCACCACGCTCACCGCAATCCTGTTCGCGGGCAATCGAATTGGCCTCTGCCACATCGGCGACTCGCGCGGTTACCTCTACCGCGACGGGGAACTGACGCAGATCACCCGCGACGACACGTTCGTTCAGACCCTCGTCGACGAGGGGCGCATCACACCGGAGCAGGCACACACCCATCCGCAGCGCTCGCTGATCATGCGGGCATTGACCGGCGCCGAGGTCGAACCGACCCTGACCGTGCGGGAGGCCCGCGCCGGTGACCGCTACCTGCTGTGCAGCGACGGCTTGTCCGATGTGGTCAGCGAGGAGACCCTCGCCGAAACCCTCGGTTCGATCACCGACTACCGCGAATGTGCCGACCGCCTCATCGAGCTGGCGTTGCGCGGCGGCGGACCCGACAACGTCACCGTCGTCCTCGCCGACATCGTCGACACCGACTACGGCGACTCCCGGCCCATCGTCGGCGGCGCCGCCGGGCACGGCGCGGACGCCTACACCCCCGATCCCAAGACCGCGGCCGGCCGGGCCGCGGCCCTGCGCCCGCCCCTCGCGGCACCACAGCAACCGACGATCCTGCCCGATGAGGAACCGGTCGCTCGTCGCGGCCACAAGGGACGCTGGATCGCCGGTGCCGTCGCACTGCTCGTCGTGGCCGCCCTGCTCGCCGGTTTCTTCTTCATCCGCTCGTACCTGCATCGCACGTACTACGTCGGCGAACAGGACGGCAACGTCGTGGTGTTCCAGGGCTCGCCGGATTCGGTGCTGTTCTACACAGTCCAAAATCTGTCGCAGAAGGGCTGCATCGTCGATCCGGCGTCGAAGGACGCGGAGATCACGTTCATCCCCGCCGACAGCACCGATGCGTGCACCGAACTGAAGCTCGTCGACCTGCAGATGGCGTCGCAGAACGCGGTGCGTGATCACGGGATCTCCGGCATCTCGCTCGACGACATCCCGACCAGGACGTCCGAACTGGAACTCAAGGATCCGTGCCCGCCGGCCCCACCGGTCGAGGACAAGTCGACACCGGAACCCGCCACGCCGGGTGCTCCGGAGACCAGTGCGCCGACGGCCACCACCCCGCAGCAGGCGACGTTCTCGCCGGCGACGGCGGTTCCGGCACCCGCACCCGCGACGACCACACCCGATGCGTCCCCACCGAACGCGTCGTCACCGAGCGAATCGTCACCGGCGACCCCCGCCCCGCCGAGCACGACGCCGAACGAGCCACCGAACTGCCGCCAGGTTGGCGGATGACCCAGACCGCCGCCTCGACGCATGCGCCTGCCAGCCAGCCCGAGCAGTCCGGACGCACCGCCGAACTGGTGCTGCTCCTGTGTGCCATCGGGTTGGTGACGATTGCGCTGCTCATCGTCCAGAGCGCCCAGGGCGAGTCGCTGACCTGGGATATCGCCAAGTACGTCGCCGCGTACGTGGCACTGTTCGGTGCGGGGCACTTCGTGATCCGCCGCTATGCGCCTTACGCCGATCCGGTGTTCCTGCCGATCGTCGCGGTGCTCAACGGGCTCGGTCTGGTGCTGATTCACCGGCTCGACCTCGGCTCCGGCAACACCGGTGAGTCGATCAATCCGACCACCCGCACCAACAACGCCGACCAGCAGTTGCTGTGGGCGTTCCTGGGGATGATCGCGTTCGCCGCCATCCTGATCCTCATCCGCGATCACCGGACGCTCTCCCGGTACGCCTACACCCTCGGCCTCGGTGGCCTGATCTTCCTCGCGATCCCGGCGATCCTGCCGTCGTCGCTGTCGGAGATCAACGGCTCCAAGATCTGGATTCGCACCCCGTTCTTCAACATTCAGCCCGGCGAGTTCTCCAAGATTCTGATCATCATCTTCGCCGCGGCGTTCCTGGTGTCCAAACGAGACCTGTTCACCACCGCGGGCAAACACTTCCTCGGCACCGACTTCCCCCGGGCCCGCGACCTCGGGCCCCTGCTGGTGGCGTGGGCACTGGCGATCGCGGTCCTGGCGTTCGAGTCGGATCTGGGTACCTCACTGCTGATCTTCACCACGGTCCTGACCATGGTGTACGTCGCCACCGAACGGGTCAGCTGGCTGGTGCTGGGCCTGAGCCTGTTCGCCGTCGGGGCGATCGTCGCCTACAACCTTTTCAGTCACCTGCAGATACGCGTCGCGGTCTGGCGCGATCCGTTCGCCGACTTCTACGACACCGGCTACCAGATCGGCCAGAGCCTGTTCGGGCTGGCCACCGGCGGACTGTTCGGCACCGGACTCGGATCGGGGCGGCCCAACGCGGTGCCGTTCGCCAACACCGACTTCATCATCTCGACCATCGGTGAAGAACTCGGCCTGTTCGGTCTGGCCGCGATCCTGATGCTGTACCTGATCTTCGTCATGCGCGGTCTGCGCACCGGCGTCGCCGTGCGGGACAGCTTCGGCAAACTGCTGGCCACCGGCCTGGCGTTCACCATCGCCGTGCAGATCTTCGTGGTGGTCGGCGGCGTCACCAAACTGATCCCGCTGACCGGTCTGACCACACCGTTCCTCTCCTACGGCGGTTCGTCGCTGCTGGCCAACTACGTGCTCGTCGCCCTGCTCATCCGCGTCTCCAACGCGGCCCGCGAACCCGATCCCACCAAACGGCGGCCGTCACCGAAGTCGGTGGAGTCGCTGCCGACGCGGGCGGTGAAGAAGGCGTGAACACACCGATCCGCCGGGTGTCGATGGCCGTCGTCGTGCTCATCGTCATCCTGCTGGCCAACGCCACCTACGTGCAGGTCATCAAGGCCGACTCGCTGCGCAACGACACCCGCAACGACCGTGTGCTGCTCGACGAGTATTCCCGGCAGCGCGGTGCGATCATCGCCGGCGGGCAGGTCATCGCCATGTCGGAGGCCACCGACAGCCGCTACAAGTACCTGCGGCGGTATCCGCTGAACCCGCGGGCCTTCGCGCCGATCACCGGCTACTACTCGATCCAGTACGGCTCGGCGGGACTCGAGCAGTACGAGAACTCGATCCTGACCGGCAACGACGACCGCCTCTTCGGTCAGCGGTTCACCGACATGTTCTCCGGGCGTGACCCGCGGGGCGGCAACGTGCTCACGACCGTCGACCCGCGACTGCAGCAGGTCGCCTACGACCAGATGAACAGCGGCGCCACCTGCGACGGCCCGTGCCGCGGCGCGGTCGTCGCGCTGGAACCGAGCACCGGCAAGATCCTGGCGATGGTCTCCACCCCCAGCTACGACCCGAATCTGCTGTCCAGCCACGACCAGACCACCCGGGAGGCTGCGTGGGCGGTCGACACCGGACCGGACAAGCGACTGCAGAACCGGGCGACCGAGGAGATCTACGCCCCCGGTTCGACCTTCAAGATCGTGACGGCGGCGACCGCGTTGCGTGACGGCCTGTCGCCGAATGTGCAACTGAGCGGTGCGCCCGGTTTCCGCCTGCCCGACAGCAACGCCACGCTGCCGAACTACGGCGGGGAGACGTGTCCGGGCGGCGGCACCGTGACGCTGACCGACGCGATCCGCTACTCGTGCAACACCGCCTTCGCCGATCTGATGCTCAACAAGGTCGACGACGGGACCGCCAAGCTCAAGGAGACCGCGAGCCTGTTCGGCCTGGATCAGCCGGCGCCGAACATCCCGATGCCGGTGGTGCGCTCGACGGTCGGGCCGATTTCCGACAGGGCGTCGCTGGCGCTGTCGGCGATCGGCCAGAAGGATGTCGCGATGACCGCCCTGCAGAACGCGATGGTCGCCTCGACCGTCGCGAATGCGGGTGTGCGCATGCAGCCCTACCTCGTCGACAAACTGCAGTCGGCGGACCTGCGTACCCTCTATACGACCCCACCGACGAGCATCAACTCGCCGGTCACCGCGCAACAGGCAGCCGACCTGACGACGATGATGGTCGCCTCGGAGAACAACTCGAATTCCTCGAGTGGTTCAGTGCAGATCGCGTCGAAGACGGGTACCGCCGAGCACGGTGATCGGGAGACCAGCACGCCCTACACGTGGTACATCGCCTTCGGGCCGTCCAATGACGCGAAGATCGCGGTGGCCGTCGTGGTGGAGAATGGGAAGTTCGGTGTGGGTTCGGTCGGTAATACTGTCGCCGGACCCATCGGCCGAGCGGTGATCAATGCGTATGTAGGAGGTGGACGATGACGTTGCAGAACGGCTCCATCATCGCCGACCGCTATCGGCTGATGCGTCTCATCGCCACCGGCGGTATGGGACAGGTCTGGGAAGCGCTCGACACGCGGCTCAATCGCCGGGTCGCGGTCAAGGTGCTCAAGGCGGAGTACTCCGACGACCCCGAGTTCGCCGCACGGTTCCGCACCGAGGCGCAGACCACCGCCAAGCTGAACAATCCGGGCATCGCGAACGTCTTCGACTACGGCGAGACCGCCGATCGTGGTGGCGGCACCCTGGCGTATCTGGTGATGGAACTCGTCGACGGTGAACCGCTCAACGCCGTGATCTCGCGGATGGGCCGGCTGTCGGTGACCAACACCCTCGACATGCTCGAGCAGACCGGCCGCGCGCTGCAGGCCGCGCACAGTCAGGGCCTGGTGCACCGCGACGTCAAGCCCGGCAACATCCTCATCACACCCACCGGCCAGGTGAAGATCACCGACTTCGGCATCGCCAAGGCCGTCGACGCCGCACCGGTGACGCAGACCGGCATGGTGATGGGCACCGCCCAGTACATCTCCCCGGAACAGGCCACCGGCGACGACGCGACCGCGGCGTCGGATGTGTACTCGCTGGGCGTCGTCGGCTACGAGGCCCTGGTGGGTCGTCGACCGTTCCTCGGTGACGGCGCCATCACGGTGGCGATGAAGCACATCCGGGAAACCCCGCCGCCGCTGCCGGAGGCGATTCCGGCCAACGTCCGTGAACTCATCGACATCACCATGTCGAAGGATCCGAAGCAGCGCTATCCCAACGGCGGCGCCTTCGCCGACGCGGTGGCCGCGGTGCGGGCCGGTCATCGTCCGCCGCGGCCCGGTGCCGCGGGTGCCGCCGGCGCGGCAGCGGCGGGGGCCGCACTCGGTGCCGGGGCAGCGGCCGCGGCGCGTCCGTCCACCCGCGCGATGAGCGGCGGCACCACGGCTGCGGCCACACCCACCCAGCCCCCTCGGACCGCGGCGGCGGCGACCTCCGACAGCGGATGGACCACCGGGCAGAAGGTGCTCGCCGGGGTGGCCGCAGCGTTGCTGGTCGGTGCGATCGCGCTGATCGGCTACTACTTCGCCAGCGCCAACGACGACACACCGAGCACGCCGCTGCCGTCGTCGACGACGGTCACCGAGACCACCACCGAGCGGACCACGCAGACCACCGATGAGACGACGGAGGAGACCACCACCCGTCGTCCCACGCGGACCACCACCACCGAAGAGACCACCACCGAGGAGACCACGACCCCGCCCACCCAGACGACCGAGACGCCGACGACGACCGACCCCGGGGCGGCGACCGGAACCGGCCCGTTCTGTCCGCCGATCTGCTTCTGAGCGCATGATGAGCACCCCACATCACCTCTCCGACCGCTACGAACTGGGCGAGACGCTCGGTTTCGGTGGCATGTCCGAGGTGCATTACGCCCGCGACCTGCTGCTCAACCGGGACGTCGCGATCAAGGTGCTGCGCGCCGACCTGGCCCGCGACCCGTCGTTCTATCTGCGGTTCCGCCGGGAGGCGCAGAACGCCGCCAAGCTCAATCACCCGACCATCGTGCAGGTCTTCGACACCGGTGAGGCCGAGACCGAGGACGGTCCGCTGCCGTTCATCGTGATGGAGTACGTCGACGGTGAGACCCTGCGGGATGTGTTGCGCCGCAACGGGCCGGTGGCCCCGCGGCAGGCGATGACGTGGATGGCCGACGTGGCCGCGGCGATGGACTTCTCACATCGCAACGGCATCGTGCACCGGGACATGAAGCCCGCCAACGTGATGATCGACTCGTCCGGGGCGGTCAAGGTGATGGACTTCGGCATCGCCCGCGCCATCAACGACTCCACGTCGACGATGACGCAGACCAGTGCGGTGATGGGCACCGCCCAGTACCTCTCCCCCGAGCAGGCCCGCGGCATCAAGGTGGATCCGCGCAGCGACATCTACTCGATGGGCTGCGTGCTGTTCGAGCTGCTCACCGGCGAGCCGCCGTTCACCGGTGACTCCCCCGTCGCCGTCGCCCACCAGCATGTCCACGAGGACCCGCGGTGGCCGTCGGAGGTGCGCCCGGAGATCCCCCCGGAACTCGACTCCATCGTCATGAAGGCGATGAGCAAGAACAAGGACAACCGCTACCAGTCGGCGGCGGAACTGCGTTCGGACCTGATCAAGGTGCTCGCCGGTGGGAAGCCGTCGGCGCCGCTGCTGATGAGCGAGGACGACCGCAACTCCCTGCTCGACTCGGGTCCGCGGCGGGCCCTGCGCGCCGACTCGGGCCGCGTCCCGGTCACCGGCAAGCACAGCGCCGACGACCCGCCGTCGCGGCGTCGCTCCCCGTGGCTCATCGGGGGTTCGGTGGCGGCGGTCGCGGTCCTGCTGCTCGGGTTGCTGCTGTGGTGGGCGCCGTGGGCGTCGGACAGCGCCGCGCAGAAGGTGGCCGTGCCCGCGGTGTCGGGACTGTCTGCGGCCGATGCGCGCACCGCCCTGGAGCGGGCCGGGTTCACGGTGAACCAGGTCGACGAATCGAGTGAGACCGTCGACGCGGGCAGTGCCACCCGCTCGGTGCCCGGCGCGAACGTGCCGACCGCGGAAGGGTCGACGGTTCAGCTGTTCATCTCCAGCGGACGGCAACGCCAGCGGGTTCCCGACGTGCGCAACAAGACCGAGGCCGAGGCCGTCGCGATGCTCAAGGACGACGGTTTCACCAACGTCCGGGTGGACAAGGTGGATTCGCGGAACATCGCCGAGGGGCGGGTCGTCGACACCAATCCGGCGATCGGCACCGACGCGCCGATCCGGGATCCGCTGGTCGTGCGCGTCAGTACCGGCCCGAAGGAGGTGACCGTTCCCAGCCTGGTCGGCCAATTCGAGTCGGCCGCCCGCTCCGAACTGGAGCAGCTCGGTCTCGAGGTCGCCGTCGTGGAGGGTGACTCGGATCTGCCGCAGGGCCAGGTGGTCAACGCCTCACCCACCAGCGGGACGACCGTCGAGCAGGGATCGACGGTGCAGCTGACGATCTCCCGCGGCAACATGATCGTCGTACCCAACCTGTCCGGACAGACCGTCGATCAGGCCCGATCCACGCTGCAGCGGGCCGGCTGGAACGGGACCCTGACGCAGACGACGCGCAATGTGGCGCTGGGCAGCCCCGACGACGGCAAGGTGCTCTCCCAGAGTCCGGGGAACGGGGCCAAGCTCCTCAAGAACGGTTCGGTTTCCGTCGTGGTGGGACGCGCGAGTCTGCTGCCCGGCTGATCCGGTGATCCCGGCGTTCGTCAGCCGAAGTGCGCGCTGAGCGTGGGCCCGATCGCCTCGGCCATCTCCGCCTCCAGCGCCCGCACCGCGGACTCGTCGATCGTGATGCCGCAGATCGTCAGCCAGTTGGCCAGCATGCGATGACCGCCCTGGGTGAGCACGCTCTCGGGATGGAACTGCACGCCATGGATCGGCAGCTCGCGATGCTGCAGACCCATCACGATGCCCGACTCGGTGCGACCGGTGACGACGAGGTCGTCGGGGATGGTCTCGGGCAGCACGGTCAGCGAGTGATACCGGGTCGCGGTGAACGGATCCGGCAGTCCCCGCAGTACGCCGACCTGATCGTGGAACACCTTCGATGTCTTCCCGTGCAGCAGTTCCGGTGCGCGGTCGACGGTCCCGCCGAACGCCGCCCCGATGGCCTGGTGGCCCAGACACACCCCGAGCAGCGGGATCCCGCCGTCGGCGGCCACCCCGACCAGCGGCATCGTCGCACCGGCACGCTGCGGGGTTCCCGGGCCCGGGCTCAACAGCACACCGTCGAAGCCGGCGACCGCGGCCCGCAGTGACTCGTCGGTGAACGCGCCCTCGTCGTCGGTGAGACGAGGGTCGTCGTTGCGCCACACCGTCGCCTCGACGCCGAGCTGGCCGAGGTACTGCACCAGGTTGTAGACGAAGCTGTCGTAGTTGTCGATGACGAGTATGCGGCCGGTCGACGACGACACAGGTGTTGGGCTGGTCATCTGTGTGAGATTACCCGCCCTCCTTCACCCGTCTCGTGGCACCGACCTGGTGCGATACCGTAGAGGGCAAACGTGTACGTCCTCTTGACGTACACGTCGCCAGTACAACGCGAGGAAGTCATGCCGAAGTCAAAAGTCCGGAAGAAGACCGATTACACCATCAACCCGGCCAGCCGCACGCCGGTCAAGGTGAAGGTCGGTCCCTCCAGCAGCATCTACGTCGGCGTCATGCTCGGTCTCATGCTGCTCGGGCTGGCCTGGCTGATCGTGTACTACCTCGCGGCGAGCGCCACCACCTACGGCGGCGAGGGCCAGGCCCTGCACTGGATGGCCAACCTCGGTGCGTGGAACTTCCTGATCGGCTTCGCGCTGATGGTCGCCGGCCTGTTGATGACCATGCGGTGGCGCTGACACGGACCACCGAGAAACCGCATCTGTGCTGGTCACAGCGGTTTTCAGGTTATCCACACTGTGTAAATTACATGTGTGTAAGTCATCCCCACTGTGAGTAAGTCCTGTGGATAACTCTGCCGATTCCTCCACACGTGCGTGGGCGACGCCCATGCCCGCGGTCGCCGCGCTGCTGGTCGGCGGCGCCGCGCTGCTGCTGTGTGCGATCCTCGTCTCCACCGATGCGGCGGGTCGCACGATCATGGCGATCGCCGGGGCGATGCTCCTCGGATTCGGGGCCTACGCGGCCCTGATCCGGCCGCGCCTGTCGGTGACGTCCGGTCCGTCGCCGACGCTGACGATCCGGCGGATCGGTGGGGAGATCACCCTGACTCCCGCCGAGGTGGAACGCATCCGGATTCTCTCGATGCGGCGGATCGGTCGGCGCTCGGGCCAGCTGGAGATCGATTACGGCCCGGCGGACTCCGAACCCAAGCTGATCGTGTTCAGCCGCTGGGATCTGGGCGCCGACCTACTCGACGTCGTCGACGCCCTGGCCGACGCGGGCTATCCGGTGGAGGATTCTCCACGCTGATGCCGTATGAGCGGCCGTCTCAGCGGATGTAGACCATGATCGGGCCGCTGTAGGTGACGGCGACGATCACGCTGATGGCGATCGCCGTGACCAACAACAGGGCGGCGCCCGACCAGCCGACGATGTTCGCAGCCGACTCGGATCGACCCGACGCCGGCAGCAGCCGGGGGGCGAAGATGAAGGCGGCCGTCGCCGCGGCGCCGAAGATCAGGCCGCCGACGTGGGCGGCCATCGAGATGCCGGGGATGGTGAACGACATGACGAGGTTGATCGCGATGATCGTCAGCACCGGCGCGGGCGATATCCGCAGGCGCAGGACCACCACGAGCATCGCGCCCATCAGGCCGTAGATCGCGCCGGAGGCGCCCGCCGATCGGGTCTCGTTGCCCTGCAGCAGCATCACCGCAGCGCTGCCGCCGAACAGAGCAATCATGTACACCATGACGAAACGCCCTATGCCCAAAGCGATTTCGAGGTCACGACCCAGGATGTACAGGGACACCATGTTCACCGCGAGGTGGATCAGGCTGTAGTGCAGGAAACCGGCGGTGAGCAGTCTCCAGTACTCGCCGAGGATGACGTTGCCGCGGACGAGTTCGCCGTGCAGCAGCGGGGCGGAGATCTGCACGTCGAAGGAACCCGCCGCGTACACGGTGTAGGCGAACACCGCGACGTTGATCGCGATCAGGGTGTAGGTGGCGATGGGGCGCCGTGCCGTGCGGACGCGGGCGACGACGGGCCGCACCCCGCGGTCGCCGAAGCCGGGCCGCGTCACCTGCTGCGTTCCCTGATCGCGGACGCAGTCGACGCAATGCGCACCGACCGCGGCCGGTCGCAGGCACTCCGGACAGGCCGGCCGCCCGCACCGCGTGCAGGACAACGCGGTGGGGCGGTCTGGATGTCGGTAGCAGACCGCCGTCGGACCGGCGGTGGGGATGGTCAGGCGACCTCGATCTTCTCGATGACCACGGCGTCGAGCGGACGATCGGAGCGGTCGGTGGAGGTGGTGGCGATAGCGTCGACCACCTGCTGCGACGCGGGATCGGTGATCTCACCGAAGATGGTGTGCCGGCGGTTCAGGTGCGGGGTGGGGCCGACGGTGATGAAGAACTGCGATCCGTTGGTGCCCGGTCCGGCGTTGGCCATCGCCAGCAGGTAGGGGCGGTCGAACTGCAGTTCCGGGTGGAATTCGTCCTTGAAGCGGTACCCCGGTCCACCGCGACCGGTGCCGGTGGGATCGCCGCCCTGGATCATGAAGCCCTCGATGACCCGGTGGAAGACCGAACCGTCGAAGAACGGACCGGAGTTTCCGCCCGAGGCGTTGGGTTCGCTGTACTCCTTGGTGCCCTCGGCGAGACCGACGAAGTTGGCCACGGTCTCGGGTGCGTGATTGCCGAACAGGTCGACCTTGATGTCGCCGCGATTGGTGTGAATGATTGCGGTCTGTGTTGATGTGCTCACACACCCATCCAACCAAATCGTGACGACGTGGTGGGCGACTAGCACCGGACGTTTCCACCTGGCACCCTGTGGGGCATGTCGAAGAAGTACGTGTTGTTGCTCGTCGGGGCGGCGGTGGCCGCGGTGTCCACCACCGTCGGGGCTGTCATCCTCCTCCGACGCAGTCGCACCGAGATCCCGCCGGTGTCGGCAACCGTGCCGCGGGTGGAGGACTTCGCCCGCGACGACGCCGTGGACTCCGTGGCGCCCGACGCCGGCGCCCAGACGCCCGATATCTCGACCGACGGTTCGGCCAACGGTTCGGCCGAGGCGTCCTGAGGGTAATTTGGACCGGTGAGTTCCGACGACAGCCGCCCCCCGGGCGAGCCTCGCCCCGATGGCGCCTCGAGCGACGATGCGCGCGGCGGATCGTCGGCGTCCGGGTCCAGTGGATCCACCGGCGGCTGGTCGGTGCCCGGATCCGGTGACTCCCCGACGCGGACGCCGAGTGCCGGCCCGACGTCGAGCGAATCGTCACCATCGATCCCCCGGCCGAGTACTGGTGGCGCGACCACCGGAGACGAGGGCACCGGCGCGGCGTCCGCACCATGGGAACGCCCGCCCACCGCGCCGCTGAGCGGCTCCAATCCCTCGCTGCGGGTTCCGCGGCCGAGTGCGCCGCCCGCCCCGTCCGGTTCAGCCCCGTCCGGTCCGGTGCCGCCGGGTGCTGCGGGAAACGTGTCCTCTCCGCGTGGTCGGCCGGCGCCGGGTACTTCTGCGCCGGGTCCTTCTGCGCCCGGTACTCCTCCGCCGTCGACGGCGCCCGGGTCGTCGAACCCACGGTTGCCGGTGGCCGATGCCGATGTCCCGCCCCGCCCGGATCGGATGTCGTCGACGGGCCAGGGACCGCGACCCCCACAAGCGTTGGGCGGCACCGGTTCCGGACCTCGTCCGGCGCCGATGTCCACCACCGGTCAGGGCCCGCGTCCGGGCGTGCCGTCGACGACGGGGCAGGGCCCACGACCGGGCCCCGGGGTGCCGTCGACCACCGGCCAGGGCCCGCGTCCGGGGTGGCGTGGTGGCCCGCCACCCGGCGCACGCCCCGGTGCGGGCACACGGATGCCGCCGCCACCCGGACGGCGACCACCGCCCGGCGCACCGATCCCGCCCGGTGCACGTCGACCCGGCCCGCCGCCCGGTGTTGCCGGCCCGCAGCGCCCACCGGGTGTCCCCGTCGGCGAGCCGTCGGAAACCCAGAAGGCGACCGACGCGAACAACCCCGCACAGAACAATCCCGCACCGAGCAATCCCGGGAATCCGGCGCTGGCGTACTCGGCTGTCACCGAGAAGACCCCCGCCGATCCGATCGCGGGGGCGCCCGAACCGCGGCCGGCCGCGGAGACCACCGCGGCGCCGTCACTGTCCAAGGAGTCGCCCGTGTCCGGGCAGGGAACCAGCACGCGCCGTCCCGGCGCGCCCGCACGACCCGCTAAGTCGGGGGCGGCACCGAGGTCCGGTCCCACTCCGGGGACCAACACCCTGGCCATCTGGGCGATGGTGCTGTCGGTGCTGGGATGTGTGTCGCCGGTCGGGCTGTACCTCGGATACCGTGCACGCGGCCAGATCCGTCGGACTCGCCAGTACGGCGAGGCCTTCGCTCAGGTCGCGATCGTCGTCGGTTGGGCGTACATCGTCGCAGCGGTCGTCGCCATCATCGCGTATGTCTTGTTGCTCGTCCTTCGTTGAGCAAGCTGCGGTTGATGGTTCGACGATCGTGTCATCCGACCCGACGACAGGCTGCGTGAACTTCGGATCGGTCTATCGCGAATTTGTTTGTGATGCGACATTACCGATTGTGGACCAAGGACTTCTCGCGCGATAACGGCGCTGAGGCAATACCCGTCAATTCCGGCTGTTCGTATTCGTAAATGTCGTTCTGGATGATAAAAATCTCACATGGTCAGGGCACCGATTCCGACGTGGACCTTTGTGGTCGTGATCGCGCGTCTCGGTGACAGGTTTCTGCTCATCCACGAACGCAACATGGGCAGACCTGGTACTTTCCTGCGGGCCGAGTCGAGGCCGGGGAAGCCCTCACCGACGCCGCCCTGCGGGAGACGCGGGAGGAATCCGGCGTCGACGTCGTCCTGGAAGGCGTGGTCGGAGCGGTCCACACTCCCACACCCAACGGTGATGCGCGTCTGCGGGTCATTTACACCGCTCGGCCAGTAGGTAATGCGCAGCCGCGCACCTATCCGAACGAAGAGTCCCTGGGCGCTGGGTGGTTCACCTTCGACGAGCTCAGCGAACTCCCACTGCGCAGTCCCGACGTCGGTGACCTGGCCCGGCACCTGCTCGACGGTGGCGGTGTCTACCCGCTGTCGCTCGTCGGTTGACTCCCCGAGCCACTCTCGGATCATGTCCCTGAAGCCCGGAGACGAGTTCGCCACCTACCGGGTCTTGTCCCAGATAGGTGCCGGCGGGATGGGCAAGGTCTATCAGGTCGAACACATGTATCTCGGGCGACGCCAGGCCCTCAAGACCATCGCCGACCTCGTGGTCGCGGATCCGACCATGGAACGACGCTTCGTCAACGAAGCGCGTGCGGCGGCGGGCCTGTCCCATCGATCGATCATCGCCATCTACGACTTCGGCATCACCGACGGCACCCCGTGGTTCACCATGCCACTGATCGAGGGAGACGATCTCGAGCAGGAACACCTCACCCCGGCCGATGTCGCGACGGTGGTGTCGTCGGTGGCCGCCGGCCTCGATTATGCCCACCGCCACGGTGTCGTCCACCGCGACATCAAACCCGGCAACATCATGGTCACCCGCGGCACCGATGGTCAGATCGCCGACGTCACGATCCTCGACTTCGGAATCGCGCGGCTGGAGTCCACACGGCTGACCGCGGCCGGCATCGTCGTCGGGACGCGCGCCTACGTATCACCGGAGGTCATCGAGGGAGACCCGGCGACCGGACTGTCGGATCAGTACTCCCTTGCGGTTACCGCGTTCGAACTGCTGACCGGCGAACTGCCGTTTCCGGGGCGATCGCCACTCGCCCTCGCGGCCCGGTCCGGTGAACTCCCGCCCCTGATCAGCTCGCGCCGACCCGATCTGGCCCACGCCGATCCCGTCCTGGCGAGGGCGATGGCGGTCGACCCCGCATCGCGGTTCACCGACTGCGGCACCTTCGCAACCGCGCTGTCCGACGCGCTACGGGGCCCGGCGGCACACCAGAGGCCGAGCACGCGGACCACCGAGCCCTCGGCCGACTTCCCGGCACCGGCACGACAAGCCCTCAGAACCTGGACCACCGTCTGCGTCGTCGTCCGCTTCGGTGAACACGTCCTGCTCGTTCGCTCCCGGCACGGGGCACACAGCTGGGGATTCCCGTCGGGGTGTGTGGCACCCGGTGAATCGGTTCCCGACGCGGCCGTGCGACATTGCTGGGAGGAGTCCGGCCTGCGCGTTGGTCTCGAAGGCGTTCTGCGCCTTGACCATTCGATCGACGACAGGGGTGAACCGCACTTCGTCACGGTGTTTGCCGCCCGCGCTCTGGACCACCGCGTCCATCCCCGGAAGGCGCCGAATGGTCACTCTCTCGGTGCCGAATGGTTCACCCTGGAACAGGCGTCGCATCTCGCGACGCATGGCCTCGGGGTCGTGACCACGATCAGTGCGGTTCTTGCCGGAACGCGGGTGTTCCCGCTGTCGCTGCTGGCCGGGCCCTGACCGTATCGGCGACGGCGGATCTGGCTCATGGCCTCCACACCAGTGACCTGTCCCGTAGCATCGGCTTCATGATCAGACGTCCACTTCTGATTTTGTCCGGCCTGGCCATGGTGGTGGCCGGCGCGCTTCTCGGTCCCGCACCTCAGGCTGCGGCGGCTCCCAACTGTCCCGATGTCGAGGTCGTATTCGCCCGCGGCACCGTTGAAACCGCACCTCCTGTCGGCGTCACCGGCGAATCGTTCGTCGCAGCGCTACGTAATCAGCTTCCCGGTCAATCGGTGGCTGTCTACGGCGTGAACTATCCGGCAGGCAGTAACTTCAACAATCGCGTCGCCTTCGTCGAAGGTGTGGTGAAGGGTGTCAACGACACCCAGCGGCGCGTCAACTACCTGGCTTCGGCCTGTCCGTCCACGGACATCGTCGTCGGCGGGTACTCACAGGGCGGGGTCGTCGCGACCTACGCCCTGGGGAACAAGATCCAACTCGAACCCCAGTATCAGCAGTACGAGGACCGGGTGCCGCCGGCGTTGAGTCCCGACGTCGCGTCGCACGTCAAGGCCGTCGTACTGTTCGCTCCGCCGTCGGAGCAATGGATTCGGCAGGTCGGTGCCCCACCGATGAATGTCGGTCCGCTCTACGCGCGCAAGACGAAGAGTTACTGCATCGCCGGTGACGTCGTCTGTGACGGTGCACCCGTGGGGCAACCCAACGGGCTGCACGTGCTGTACGCCGTCAACGGCATGACCGTCGACGCCGCGCAGTACGTCACCGCGCGCCGCTAGACCTCCCCTGACCAAACCAGTCCACCCCTCGCCGTCGGCGGGGGGTGGACGTGTCTTCCCTGCGCCACGCGCTGAATGTGGGTGGTGTTGGTAAATGTGGGTGGTACAGCAGCAGCGTTGTCGCGCACGACCCAGATTGAGGTTGGGGTGGACGAGGTGGGTGAGGCATGTTTGGAATTGGTCCTGGACCAGCGCGGGCACAGGTCTCCTGGCGCTGTCCCGCACCGCCTTGCCCGCTCTTTGGCACCCACGGGCAGGCGGGGGCGCGTCATACTTCTCAAAAGTTATGACTCCAGGATCACTCGGGCCAGTCTGATCCATACTTACGCATAATTAGTCCATGGAGTCACGCGTACTGATCGCAGGTGGAGAGACCTTCACGACCGAATTCAAACGCTCCGACATCAACGACAAGGACCTCACCAAGGCAGTCGCGTGCTTGGCGAATGGAGATGGAGGGTGGTGGTGGAGCCTAGGAGATTCGATATCTCTAGGAGCCTCCTGACTGTCCACGACGTGGCTGACGGGGGTCATCGTGGCTGTTGTGGCCCTGTGGTGGTCGGTTTATCTGCAGGTTCTCCTTGACGGGTTTCTTGCGTGGCCGGGTTCCCAGGTCGAGGAGTCGGCTGCGGAGCGCCTCGTTCTCGGTGCGTAGTTGCGCGAGCTGTTCGGTCAGTTCGCGGTTGCGGTCGATTGCGGTTGCGAGCTTGGTGCGGAGGGATTCTGCGGTTGCCGCGGTCGAGCGTTCGGTTCCGGCGGGGGCGGTGCCGCGTTTCGCGTCGATTTCCTGTCGGAGCTGGTGGTGCTTGTAGAGGAAGCTGGTTGAGACGTCGGCGGCGCGGGCGACGGCGACGAAGGTGACGGGTTGTCCGGTGTTGTGCAGCCGGGTGATGGCTCGGCGTGCGCGGGCGGTCGCGCTCGTTGTGCGGGCTGCGGCGGCCGCGGTGAGGCGTGCGGTGCGGTGATCGCGGTCGCCTTCGCTCACCTGGGTTCCTGCGCGTCAGAGCCGATTTCGTCGATGAGCTTGGTGACCTTGTCGAGCATGGTCTTGTTCAGTTCCGCAGCCTGGCTATCACCATTCTCGTGCGCCTGCGTGGCGAGCTGGTGGAGCTGGTCGCGGAGGGTGATGTGCGCGCCGAGGAAAGTGCGACCGCCGGGGTCGTGGAAGGAACAGTCGATGCACGGGTTGGGGCGGAACTCGCAGCGTTGCGTCGCAGGGAGCGTGCAGAACCCGTTGGGCAGTGCGGTGGTGAAGCGGGCTCGCAGTCGCTCGACGGTGGCGTCAGCGCCTTTGTCGGGGTTGGTATCCCAGAACTCTCGGGCCTTGCGCGCGAGGGTGTCGTCGGTGATGCGGGCGTAGGTCGCGGTCATGGTGTCGCTGTGGTGGCCGAGGAAGTCGCGGACTTCCGGTTGGGTCCATCCGTTGTTGAGCAGGCTCATCCCGATGGTGTGGCGGAAGCGGTGGACGTCGCCGCCGGAGATCTTCTCGCCGGTGGTGATGGAGGCGGTGATCTCGTGCTCGCGGAACAGTGCGGCGAGGCGGTGCCGCAGGCCGCTGGTGGACCAGGGCTGGGTTCGGCCAGCGACGGCGCTGGATCGGGCGCCGGGGAAGAGGTGTTCGGCGTCGGGCCCGTAGGTGTCGCGGACGCGGGTCTGCTGGTCGCGGACGATCGTGGCGAGACTGTCGGGGACGGGAAACCGGCGCCAGGCACTGGTTTTGGTCATCCAGTATTCGATCCAGTACCCCTGGTCGCTGTGTTGGAGGCAGTCGATCGGGAGGCTGACGAGTTCGGAGATGCGGCACCCTGCCCACCGTGTGGTGGCGATCATCGCTCGGAGGGTGGGATCGGTGTCCGGGTTGTCGACGATCAGGGTGTCGATGCGTTCGATGACGTCGGGTGGGAAGGGCCTGGGCCGGCGGGTCTTGCGGTGGACGTTCTCGCCGCGGCGCAGGAAGACCGCTGATCCCAGGTCGTCGACGAGTCCGCAGTCGCGGAGTGTTTCCAGCAGGTAGGCGGCGGTGTTCGCGAGCTGGGGGTTCGCCTTGGTGTCGGGGCGGCGGGTCCATTCGAGGTAGTCCAGGAACACCGTCCGGGTGACCGCGGGAGGTTTGGGGACGGTGCCGTCGAGGGTGAGGAACTGGGCGAATTGGCGGGTGGCACGCAGCCACTGGGTGAGTGTTCCCCAGGACATGCTGGAGGTGGAGAGCTGTTGGCGGGCGAGGCGTTTGACGGCGTCCTTGAGCCAGGGCACCGGGACGGTGGCCCAGTCGACGGCAGTTCGTGTCGCCCCGGCTTGGGTGGTGTCGAGGACGAACTCGAATCCGTCGCGCCAGTGCCAGTGATCCGCCGCCCATGGGTCGGGGTCGGTGGCCCCGTGCAGGAGCCGGAAGAACCTGCGGATGTAGGGGGCGCAGAGGGAGTCGAAGTTGGTGTAGGGCCAGTATTGCCGGCACAGCAGCAGCCAGTCGTCGACGGGGCGTTCGGTCAGGGAGCTGGTGATGCGCCCGTGCGCGACGTCGATGAGGACGATCAGGACGCGGCGCAGTCCGGCGTTGGGGGTCCAGTCGCCGCGGCCGATCTTGGTTGCGGCGACGAACCGGATTTCGTCGGCGGCGGTCTGCGGGAGCGGGCGGAAGTCGACCGCCTGGGTGGTGGCAGGCCGGCCGCGTGGCACGCCGACGGGCAGGGCGCTGATGGTGGCCCAGGCGTCGAAGTCGGCGGGCTGTCCGGCGCGGAACCACTGGAAGTAGTGGGCGTAGCACAGGCCCGACGTGGCGCCTGTGCGTCCACTGGGGCCGCCGAGCCAGTACCGTTCGCCGTCGCAGTCGGTGACGGCGCAGGGGTCGGTGGCGGCGCGGCGGCGGTCGCCGGCGACATCGACGACCGGCCAGGTCATTGCGCACCAGGGCCCGTCCGGCACCTGCAAAGCGGAGACATCGGTGCGCCCGGACCGGGCGCGTTCACCGTTACCGTGCGCCATCGCCGTCTCCCTTCACTCGGTGCTGCTGCGGTTCTCGCCAGACCAGATGCTCGGTGTGGCGGAGCTTTTCGGCGAGGTCGTCGCTGGCGAGGTGGATGTAGACGTCGGCGCTGGCCGAGTGGGATTGGCCGAGGCGGGCGGCGATTTCGGCCGCGGTCCATCCGGCCTTGGCCAGGGCGGTGGCGTGGGTGTGGCGGAGCATGTGCGGGTTGAGGTCGTCGATCCCGGCGGCGGCGCCGATCCGTTCGATGAGCTGGTAGGCGTTGGAGTAGGTCATCGGACCACCGACGGGTGGGCGGGAGAGGTTGACGAACACGTAATCACTGTCGACGTAGGCGATCTCACCAAGCAGGTACGCCGCGTACAGGTCGAAGAACCGCCGCGGAGCCTCGACGATGAACTGGGCCTTCTGCTTCGACAGGGCGCCGTTGACGTTGTCGTCGCGCCGGCAGATCATCACCTGCCTGCGCATCGGGTTCAGGTCGCCGTGGCGCAGGCCGAGCGCTTGGCCGACCCGCAGGCCCAGGTCGTACTGCGCCGACAGCAGCAGCCGGTCACGGGCGGTCGACGCCGCGGCGAGCAGCTTGGCGAAGTCGGTCTCGAAGTCGATCACCTGCACGGTCTCGGCCGGCTGCCGGTCGGGCCGGGCCAGTCGGGAGACCTCTCGGGGACGGCGCTTATCGAGGTGGGCGAGGAAGCTGTGCGCGCGCCGCGGCAGCTTCGACGGGTTACGGGTCAGTACCAGGTCCTGCGGCCCGCGGCCCTCGACGCGGTGGAACTCGTAGAACTCACGGACCGCGGCACTGACCGCTTTCACGGTGCCGGGTGCGCGGCCCCCGCACCGTGACGGCAGCGGCGGCAGTCCTGCGGTGAGGACAGCGACGAAGTCGCACAGCTGCTGGAAATCCAGCTCATCCCAGGAGATTCCCCGGGCGGCCAGCCAGCGGTAGAACTGGCTCAGGTGCCGCGCGTACGAGCGGACGGTGTTCTGGGAACGTCCGATCGCCCGCTGCCAGTGCAGGAACTGCTCGATCTCAGGCACCGGCAGCCCGTTCTCGTCGACGACCGTCCACGACCGGACCCCGTGAACCGTGACCGGGGCGGCCCTCATCGCTGGTCCTCGAGGCCGTCGTCGCGGCGCGGCCGGCGGGTCTTGATGTCGGTACGCCGCCGATGCTGCTCATCGCGTACGAGATCCTCAGTGCCGACGAGGTCGTCGGCGGTTAGCCGCCCGGGCAGCCACCGTACGTCCCGCTTGCGCCAGGAGGCGTACCTCTCCTGCACCCGATCCATCGGCACCTCGAACCGTTCCCACTGCACCCCTGGGGCGCTGACCCAGATCCGTCGCACGTGCGAATCGGTGGCCGCGTCGTAGTCCCAGGTCAGCTCGCAGTGCGTAGGATCGCCCACCAGCTGCAGGGTCTGGGAGTCCTGCTTGATGAACGCCTTGCGCCGGGAGTTGGTGCCGTCCATCTCCTTGTGATGGATCGCCAGGTAGGTGCGGCCGTGGCTGCTGACTTCCGACCACTGGTAGGGCCGTTTGACCAGGTGTCCAGGCGGGTGCATCCCCTGGGTGCTCAGCCACACGTTGGTGCCGGCGGAGACGAACGCCGCGACATGGCTGCCCCGCAGTAGCGGCTGCAGCATCGTCTGCAGATGCGCGGGTTGCTCCGCCATGAGTGTGTTCCAGTGATCGACTGCGGCCAGCAGCAGCGCGCCGATACCGATCGTCACCGGACGCAGGATCCGCTGCGCCTCCTTTCGGGACACCGTTCCCTGCAGCGGGTTGAGGTCGTCCATGAGTGTCGTCACGATCTGTCTCCTCTCGATGTAATTACTTGCGTGGAATTTTGCCTAACGTGGTATAGTTCTCAGGTAGACAACACGCCGTGACCTGCAGAATTAGCCACACCGGTTCGCCTCGATCTCGCGACCGAGACGTGCGTCACATCAGCCACTTGCGTTTCAGGTGGAGATAACCGGGCCGGTAGGAAAGTCGCAGTTCACACGGTGTTTCTGCACGGATATGCGGTAGCGGCGCGATAGCGTGAAGCACAAGGATCGATCGAGGATATGGAGGCGATCTGGGTGACGGCACTCATCTCGCAGGCCGAGGCGAATCCGGTGATGGTTGCGCTGACGCGACTGGCGCACGGCTGGTCGAAGAAGCGGCTCGCTGAGGAGGCCGGGGTCTCCGGATCGCACGTCACCCGAGTCGAGGCCGGTGCCCTGCCCCTGGCGGGTAAGGCGCTCGACGACTACGCGCGGGCGTTGCAGTGCCCAGTGGATGCTCTGTGCGTTGCGTTCGAGCGCTCCCCTGCGCAGGGCACACACTTCCGCGCCAACGCCACCACTGCGGAGTGGAAGCGCGACCGCGTCTGGGCGCGCGCCAACCTGGTCGCTATGCGGCTCGGCCGGGTCGCGGCCCACACCGACCTCGATCCGGAGCTGGCGCTGCCCGATCTCGACCCCGGGGACTACGCCGCCGAGCTCGGTGAGATCACCGTCGCGCAGGTCCTACGCCGGCTCTGGCGCATCGCCGGGCCCATCCGGTCGATGACCGAACTGCTGGAGGCGGCCGGGGTCTTCGTCGTCGTCGAGGACTTCCACGACCGCGAGATCGACGCGGTCACCCTGCGCGCCACCGCGCATCACCCGCACCTGGTGTACGTCAACGCGGCACTACCGCCGGACCGGATGCGCATGACCCTCGCGCACGAACTCGGGCACCTGGTGATGGATGCGATGACACTGGTCAGCCCCGCCGAAACCGAGCGACGGGCAAATGTCTTCGCCGCCGAGTTCCTCGCCCCGGTCGACGACATCGGCCCGGCGCTGGACCGTGTCTCGACCCGGACGGTGCACGAGCTCGACGAGCTGCGCCTGGACTGGGGAGTGAGCGAGTCCTCGCTCGTCGTCCGAGCACGCGAGCGCGGCGTGCTCTCCGACCGGCAGTACCGGGCGATGTTCCGACTACTCAACGAAACCGGCCGGATGTACGGCGCCCGGCCCGGTATCCCGGCCGAGACCCCCGAGCTCGCGCGGGATATCCTCGCGCAGCTCGCCACCGACGGCTACAGCAGCACCGAGCTCGACGCCCTGACACTGCTGAGCCCCGACAAGCGCACCTGCCTGTTCGGTGCACCTGACGGTGCTACCGCCGGCAGCCGGCACCTGACCGTCGTTTAACACCGTGGGCCGCCTGGGATGTCACGGTGGGGCTGGAACCGCAAGGACGCGGTCAAAGACCACCACTGGCGAGTCCCGCGCGGTTCGAACAAGGCGGTGCAGGCCAAAGAGCAGGACGACGCCGCAGGTGGCCGCCACAACCGTGCCATTCGCACCGCGCCCGACGCTCTCGGGCGGGTGGTGCTGCGGTGCCAGTACCGGCGCCTGTACGCGGAGCTGCGGTGGACTGATGCGACGAAGAAGTACTCCGAGTACCTCGGCGAGATGACCTGGCATAGCCGCGCCGACAACCTCGCCGCCGCCTGGCGCCTAGCACACGCCCGCGGTCTCACGGCCAAGGTCCCCGAGGAAGGGTCCGCCGAAACCGGTAGCAGCTAACCGCTCTGATGCCGCGCGCTACTGCATCCAGCGGGCGCAGTCTTCGGATGCCCGTGCCAGGACGGTGTCCAGGTGGCGGGTGTCATGCGGGCCGCTGGTGAGGTAGGTGATCGCCGTCTGGTCGTCGAGGTCCGCTGACGGCGCGCACATCCAGCAGGCCGCCGTCCACGGCTCGGCGGCGCGCCGCAGTGTTTGCCAGATGGTCAGCAGTCGCTCGTCCACCCGGCGGCCGTCGGGGAACTGCCACGCGGGGAACACCGGCGTGCCACTGGCCAGTGGCACCCAGATCACCTGCTCCGCGGCGACCATCTGCGCCAGGTCATCGGCGTCCAGACCGAGGTATCCGGTGACACCGTCGGCGTCGTAGAAGGGCCCGACGATCTCGTCGAGTATCGCTCCCGCATCGCCGCCGGTTGTCGTCTCGTCCACGGAGGCGATGATCCGCGCGGCCCGGTGCACTTGTCCACCCGGATAACGTCGCGCCCAGCGTGGATACTGACGACCATGACGGAAAGCGGCGACGAGGTGCGGTTCGTGTCCGGCAATGAGCGGCTGGCGCGGATTCTCGCCGACCCGGACCGGCGGGCCCGGGTGGACGCCATCACCGCCGAGATGGACCTGATCGATCAGCGGTATCGCACGGCCGCACTCCAACTCGACGAAGCGGTGGCCACGACGGCCGCAGAAGTCGGTGCCGGCACGCCCGCCGAGGTGCTCACCGCACTCCAGCGTCATCTCACCGCCGCTGGCGTGCGCGAGCTAGGCATCACGCTCACATTCGATGATCACGACGCGACGGTGCCGTGGACCCGGTTCGCCGACCATCCGCTACGTGACACTCGCGACTGAACGCCGCGCACCGGACCCGCACCGATCTTCTACTTGGGTGCGGCCTCGTCGGGGACGAATCCGCTCGCCGCGGCGTCCGCGGCACACAGGGTCCGGACCCAGCTTCCGCGGCGCGTGAGGCCGCCACCGCGGCCGCACTGCTCGCAGGTCCGCTCCGACCGTCGTTCCGCTGCCCGGATCAGTTCATCGAAGCCCGGCCGGGGCCGGTCCGGTTCGATCTCGACGTAATACCGCAGCCCACCGAACTTCTCCTTGACCTGCACTAGCTGGTAGTCGGGATCGATCGCGCCCAGCTCCTGGTCGAGATCGACGATCAGCCGGTACCAGCCCGGCCCGACATCCAGGGACCCGTACCACCCGGGAAGGAACCGTGCGCGGATCCCCGCCAGGTCATCCTCACTCACCTCGTCGGCCATGCAGACCAGCCTGCCAGGACGCCTACACCACGGTATAAGCGGCCCGGCATGGTCTGTTCGTTTGGGTTCGAGGGTATGCCCCTGGTATTTCGCGCGCGCATTTCGCACACCGCTCCTACCAAGCAGTGCGCCACCGTCGAGCAACCTCCGAATTGGTTACTGGCACGCTCGTACCAATGTCACGAAGATCAGATCGCAACCGCACCCCGCGCCACAAGCCCGAACCCGCACCGCTGGATCACACACCGCTGATGACGGCATTGCGGCAGGTGGAGATCGCCGTCAACGGCTTCAACCGCGAGGCCGCACGGATCGAGACCGAGTACGGCATCGCGATCTATCCAGAGCGGGTGGGCAATATGCACACCGATCTGGCGCGGTACATCGAGGTCGCGATCGGCATCGTCGCACGCAAGCTGCCGGTCGCCGTGTACGGGTCAGACAGCCGGCGCTGGACAGGCCCCCAGTCCCCGCGACAGGTGTTCGCCCTGTACGAGGCAGCCGGCGACAACACCGCCGACTACCTGACGCAGATGACTCTCAACGCCGAGCAGATCAAGGCCAAGAAGGACGACCTCGACCGCAGCCTCAAGCAGAAGTGCCTCCGGCCGAAGACGAACGGGAAACCTTGCCAGATGCGGCCGCTGTACCAGGCCGGAGTCGGCCACCAAGAAGGTTTCGGCTGCTGGCGCCACGCCACCGATGAGGAGAAGCTCGAGCTCGAAAAGTCGCGAATCTCCATTGAGGTCAAGACCGGTTGCCCCGGGTGCAAGGCCGGCCCCGGTGAGGCGTGCCTGATCCCGACAGAGGACGGCCTGACGCCCACGCAGGCCGGCCTGACGATGGTCGACGGCGAGTGGCCGCGGGTGCGGGTCCTCGGTGGCGTCGATATCCACGTCCCGCGGATCGAATTGATCCATCCTCGCGTCCTCGAGCCCGTCGACTAGATCTACGCCTCCACCCACATGATGTCGTCGCCCCGACGGTGGCTGCCTCGCCATAAATCCTCCTCGCATGCCGTTTACCGTGGAGAGACAACGAGCACGAAAGAGATCCAAGGGAGCCCCATGCCAGACAGTGCGAATCTTCCGCGGTCATCCAACCCGAGCGAACCCAGCTCCGAGACGGTGGGGGAACTCACCGCGGGTATGCGCGGCAGGTGGGTGGTGGAATCGCAGGGATCGACGCATCTGTGGGATCTGGACGCCTTGACGTATACGCGTCGCCCTGGCCCTGCCAGCCCGACGGGGGCATTCGACTACGACGGCATTACTCACCGGATCACGAGAGTGAGCCGGTGGCCCCGCGTTGGAGACCAGTCGCTGGTCTGGTTCGACGACCCTGCCAGCCCCTTCGACACCGAGCAGTTCAGGCGTTCGTCGGTCATCGTTTCGATCACCCGTGCCTTGACAGAGACGGACCCAACGCGGGGCCATCGTCGGAATCGCTGAGCGAGCCGCGACCACGTTTGGCCCCTCAAGGGGGCGACGTCGTCGAGCTCGAGCCGCGTCCGGTTTGTCCAGTCAATCATCACAGGCGTCGATCGCCGGAATCTCAGTCCAGCAACTCCCCGGCAGGATCTCTTACGACTCGCCGCCATCGATGACTACTCAACGGCCACACCAAGCACTTCCATAACCGGTATAGATATTTCCGCGTCGATCACTTGCCGCGGGAACTTACCGCGTCGTCCGAATGCGCCGAAAAGTTCCCACGAGTTTCAGCCCTATCCTCAAGGCGCTCCAATTGTTTCGCCTCTGTGCCAGCTACCCCACCGCGGTATACACGTCGCGCGCGCTGGTGTTCAATGCACCTATGCAAAGCACACGGACCTTCTTCAGGACGGGCGTCGGCGCTGCGGCCATCGGACTCGCACTGACAGTTGCGCTCGCGGGTTGTTCCTCAGTGGAGTCGGGGCCGCAGTCGTCGAGCGCGGCACCCCCGGCGGTGATGGAGTTGTGCGACGGTACGGAAGTCTCGTTCGATCGTCCCGTCGAGAAGATCGCTACCGGCAACACCGCAGCACTGGAACTGCTCATTCGTCTGGGGGCTGCCGACAAGGTTGTGGGTACTGCGTGGTCCGACGGGGCCGGTGCGCTGTCCGCCGACGTCCGAGCACAGGCGGAGAAGGTGCCCTCACTGGGGGCCCGCGCAGCCGATAAGGAGAAGCTCCTGCAGTCCGGCGCGCAGGTCTACATCGATCCCTATGAGGGCATGACCATGATGGGTATCACCGGCCCCACGGCGGCGGATTTCCAGGCAGCGGGGATGAAGCGGGTCGTACTCCGCTCGTCCGCCTGCACAGCGTCCCTCACCGCACCGGTCACCACTCTCGACGGTGTGATGGCCGATATCCGGTCGCTGGCAGCCTTGGTCGGGCGGCAGCAGGAGGGTGAGAAGCTGGTCGAGTCGATGCGAACCGAACCCGTAGCCGCTGACGCGATTCGCCCTAAGGTGCTGTACCTGACGTCGGCCCGCAACAACGATCAGGCGAGCACCATCGGCAACCGCCAGATCGGAAACGCGATCATCGAGCTCGCCGGTGGAACGAACATCTTCCGCGCAGTCGATAAGGCGCAGTTCGCGAGCTCGTGGGAGGACGTGGTTGCGGGCGATCCGGACGTGATCGTCGTCGCCGTCACACGGCAGTCGTCTCGGGACGCCGTCGACCGCAGCTACCAGGCGTTGCTCGACCAGCTGAAGAGTGATCCGCGGATCGCAGGCCTACGCGCGGTCCGAGAGGGTAGGTTCGTGCGCGCCTACGCCGAGGACTTCACACTCCCGGGTGTGGAGAACGCGACAGTCATCCGTTCTCTCTCACAAGAGCTTTCCAAGCTTCGATGATGGCCGTCGCGGCACCGGGAGGGTCCCGACGCCTGCTGCTGTGGGGTCTGGGCGTTCCGGCGCTGATCGCCCTATTGGTGCTCGGGGTGACGTTCGGGTCGACCGACATCGCCGTGTCGGATGTTTGGCGAATACTGACCGATCAGTTGCTCGGACGCCCTTTGGTCGAGGGAAGCCACGAGATCATCATCTGGCGTGTCCGGTTCCCCCGGCCGGTTCTCGCGGCGCTGATCGGGGCGGGGCTCGGTGTGGTGGGCGTCGCGGTGCAGGCGATCGTTCGTAACCCGCTGGCCGACCCCTACTTGCTGGGGGTCTCGTCCGGTGCTTCCTTCGGGGCGGTCGCCACTTTGGTTCTCGGAGGCAGTACCGCCGCGGCCCTCGTGTCGACGACTTTCGCGTTACCGGTCACCGCGTTCCTCGGCGCGATGGCGGCGTTCCTGGTGGTGTGGCTCATCGGGGCGCGGGGAGCCGCCGTCGCACCATTGCGGTTGATCCTCGCGGGCGTGGCCATCGGTCAGATCTTCGCCTCGTTCACCAGCTTCCTGGTCTTGCAGGCGGACGACATCAATCTCACCCAGGGGATCCTCCACTGGCTCATGGGCAGTCTTTCGGGTGCCATCGGGCCCGCGATCCCGATTGTCGCAGCGGTCGTCGTCTCAGGGGCGATCGGACTGTTCGCGCTCGCGCGGCCGCTCAACGCGCTCATCGTCGGTGACGAGACCGCGAATTCGCTCGGGATCTCGCCCAAGCGAGTGCGCACGGAGGTGTTCGTGATCACCAGCCTGATGACCGGGGTGATGGTGGCGTTCTCGGGTGCGATCGGGTTCATCGGGCTCGTCATCCCCCACATCGCCCGCTTCCTCGTGGGTACCGACCATCGCAAGCTCCTTCCCGCTTCCGCACTGTGCGGGGCTCTGCTGCTCTCGGGAGTCGATCTCCTGTGCCGGCTGGCCACCAGGGTCATCAACCAGGAACTGCCGATCAACGTCGTCGCCGCGGTAATAGGTGCCCCCACCCTGCTCTACCTCGTCAGCCGCCATCAGAGGAGGACTGCGTGACACCGTCCACGACCGGGCCCACACTCACCGGCGTCCACCTCGACCACGTCGACGTAGTCCTGTCGGGCACCACCATCGTCAACGGTGCGACAGTCGTCGCCGAGCCCGGCCGGATCACCGGGATCGTCGGCCCGAACGGCGGCGGCAAATCGACGCTCCTCCGCACCATCTACCGAGATCTACGACCGCACGCCGGCAAAGTTCTGGTGGGCGACCGCGACATCCGTTCCTTAGGCGCAGCAGAGGCAGCCCGCCTCGTGGCCGCGGTACCGCAGGAGCGCGGAACCGAGTTCGACTTCACCACCGGCGATGTCGTCGCGCTAGGGCGAATCCCACACCAGGGCCGGTTCGGCGGCGCGACCACAACTGATGCCGACGCGGTACGCCGAGCGATCGCCGATGTCGGACTGGAGGGATTCGAGAACCGCACGTTCGCGCACCTGTCCGGTGGCGAGAAGCAACGCGCCCTGCTCGCCCGATGCTTCGCGCAGGGCGGCGAGGTCCTGGTTCTGGACGAACCTACCAATCACCTCGACATCAACCATCAGGTCCAGCTACTACGGATCCTGCGCAGCCGAGCCGCGACCACGGTGATCACCCTGCACGATCTCAACACCGCGGCGGCGGCGTGCGACACCCTGTTCGTCGTGCACCACGGCCGGATCGTCGCGCACGGCGCCCCCGGCGACGTGCTCACTGTCGACCTGCTCGACGCCGTCTTCGGGGTCACGGCAACGGTTTCCACCGATACCCGCTCCGGGCGTCCGATCATCGCCGTCGACTACCTGGGAGGACCGCATGACTGACACGGATACCGGTTTCAACCGGCCACTTCTGGCCGCTGCCGGATTGCTGTCTTTGACCGCGATGGCGGAGATGGGCGTGGTCAACATCGCGCTCCCGTCTCTTGCAGCCGATCTCGGCGTGTCCATCGCGGCTGCGCAGTGGGTGGTTCTCGCCTACCAACTGCCGCTGACGGTGCTCTTGATCCCGGTCGGTTTCCTCCTCGACCGTCGTCCGATGCGCCTGGTTGTGCTTATCGCGCTGGGCGTCTTCGGGCTCAGCGGGATTGCTGCATGGGCGGCGCCCACCGCGCACGGCCTGTGGTGGCTCATCGCAGTCCGTGGTCTACAGGGCGCTGCCGGTGCCATCTTGTTCGTGATGATGCCGATGCTCGCGATCCGGTCCGCTCCTGCCGGACGCGCTCCGACGGCGCTGTCTGTGACCGCCACCCTCGGCCCTGTCGGGGCGGTTCTCGGACCGGTCCTGGGCGGTCTCGCCGTCGATGCGGCCGGTTGGCGGGCCGCCTTCCTGGTCAAGATCCCATTCGCGATTGCCGCGGCACTGCTGATCCTGCGGGCACTGCCCTCCGCCGCCCGAGCACCGGCGCCACCTCCGGGCGCCGACACGAGCGACGGCTCCGGCGGCGTCTTGCTCCGGTCGGCGCGGAGGCTACGGTCGATCACCGCAACCAGAGCTCTGCACGGACTTCTCCTGGGCACGCTCGGCCTCGCCGCAGCGATGCAGGCCATGCAGTTCACCGTGTCCTACGTCTTCCAGACCCAGGGTTGGCAGGCGGCGCGAACCGCCGCGGTGCTGACCACCTTCGCTCTCGTGATGGCGGCGACATCGATGCTCGCCGGGCGGCTGGCCGAGGCGAAAGGCCCCGCGAGGGTAGCGATCACCGGCGCAACGACCGTCGTAGTAGGGCTGACGGCCCTGACCGCGATGCTGGGCCGCACAGACGTCCTTGTCGTGCTGCTCGCCCTGATCGTGGTTGGAGTCGGCATGGGCCTCTACGGAGGCCCCACCCAGGCGTGGGTGATGAAAAGCGCCCCCGCCGGCGCTACTGCGACCGTCGCCGGCACCATGCAGTTGGCGCGAACCGCCGGCTTCGCGATAGGCCCCCTCGTCGCCAGTCTCGCGCTCACCACCTCCCCTCACGGCACCCTCGCCCTGATCGGAGCAACCGCGGGCGCGATCCTCGCCAGCGCGTGCTTTACCGTGACGAACCGGAAGCAGCGCGAGGCCCGTAACGCTTAGCCTGATTGGCGCCGCGCCGCGATTGACGGCGGTCGAGTCTTCCAACCGACTTCAGGGTGCAACAGCCGGGTAGTTCAACGGTGGCGTATCCGCACGGGGTCTCCGTCCCCGAATTGGTGAGTCAGAGTCGCTCGGTGCCAGCGCGATCCATATGACTCCGCGCGGCACCGTGCCGTAGCAGTAAGCTAGATCGGCCGCCCCCTCATGAGCAGTCCGCGCGCTACATCTACCGCGATAGAGCCCCGTGGGGTGGTGGACTTCGGATCGGGCGTGGGCGTCACGCGTTCTGATCAACGAGTCGTTGTGAACGCTAGGCGAGTTGGGCTTGCTCGTCCAGTAGTGCGGCGGCTTTCGCCTTCTCGGCGAGGACCGCGCGGAGCTCGTCCATCGACACCTCGGACATGTAGCGGCGGGTGACTTGCCACTCGTCGTGAGCGTCGATCACCACCGCTGTCGCCAGCCGGAGGAACGCCTCCGAGTTCGGAAAGATCTCCACGACATCGGCGCGGCGCTTGATCTCCTTGTTCAGCCGCTCGATCGGATTGTTCGACCAGATCTTCTGCCAATGGGATTTCGGGAACGGCAAGAACGCGAGCACATCGGTTTTGGCCTCCCGCATCATCGCCGCCACCTTCGGCATCGGCGTATCGAAACTGTCAGCGACCTGATCCCATTGTGCCGCAACGTCTTCGCGGTCAGTGTGCGCGAAGATCGTCCGCACCCCGGCGGTGACGACCGGCTGCTGCTTCGCCGGCACCACCCCATGCAGATTCCGCATGAAATGCACCCGGCACCGCTGCCACGCCGCGCCCGTGAACTGCTGCGCCACAGCAGCTTTCAGACCCGAGTGAGCGTCAGAGATCACCAAGTGCACTCCGTGCAGACCGCGTGCTTTCAAGCTGGTGAGGAAGTCCTTCCAGAACTCATACGATTCACTCTCACCGACCGCGGTGCCGAGCACCTCGCGGGTGCCGGTGTCCGACACCCCCGTCGCCACCACCAGGGTGAGCATGAGGCGGAGGTAACCCACTCAGCCCTGCAAGCCGCCACAGGCGACAACGCTGCCCTCGACTTCTTCGTTCGGTCGACACAAGCCGACGTCTGGCGATTCATCGCCCACCTCGGGCACCGGAGCACCGCGGACGATCTCACCCAAGAGACCTTCCTGCGAGCCATCAAGAGCCTTCCCCGCTTCACTGCCCAGTCGACGGCCCGCACCTGGCTGCTGTCAATCGCCAGACGGGTATGCGCCGACGAGGTGCGTCGCGCCATGTCGCGGCCCCGTATCGCCGGTACCGCCGACTGGGTAGCGGCAGCTGAAACCCGGCGCGCTCAAGTAACACCTATCCGCTGGCAGGAAATCGTAGAGACCAAGGTAATGATCGATCTGCTACCGGAGGATCGGCGTGAGGCACTGGTGCTCACTCAGATCCTCGGACTGTCATACCAGGAAGCGGCCGATGTGCTCGGATGCCCGATCGGCACCGTCCGGTCCCGCGTGGCCCGGGCACGCGAGGCTCTCGTCGAGGCAGCTTCCGCTAGCGACGAACACAGCCGCAGCGTCTAGCACCGGTTGGCAGCGACAGAATCGGCCGCCCGTGACGTCCGCCACAACATAGGCTCTCGAGGGAACTATTGTCAACGCGCGGACGACTGCTCATGTAGCAGTTCACTTACGTATCCGGAGATCATGCGATTCAGCGACCGGGGAGATCGAGGCAGATTGTGACCACCGTCGACGGCCATCCGCAGGATGCGGTCAAGGAGATCCACGACGACAGCGATGGCGTGCGCCGGATCCAGCTGGATGTGACCGGGATGACATGCGGTGCGTGCGCGGCCCGAGTGGAGCGCAAACTCAACAAGGTTGACGGTGTTCGTGCCTCCGTGAACTACGCGACACGCATTGCGACAGTCGACGCGGGCAAAAACCTATCCACCACCGAACTATGCGCTGTCGTCGAAAAAGCCGGCTACGGGGCTACGGCGCGATCGGACACGCCGCAGCCGATCCCAGACGCTGATGCGGAGACAGCAAAGAACCTATTCCGCAGGCTGGCGCTCGCTGTCGTTCTGTTCGTTCCGCTCGCCGACCTTTCCATCGTCTTCGCCGTGGTGCCCAGCACCCGATTCCCCGGCTGGCAGTGGCTGCTGCTTGCACTCGCAGCGCCGATCGTCACGTGGTGCGCCTCCCCCTTCTACAGAGTCGCGGCGAAGAACCTGCAGACCGGCAACGCAAGCATGGAGACTCTCGTCACCATCGGCATCCTCGCGGCGACCGGATGGTCTCTCTACACACTAATAACCGAGTCAGGCAACCCCGACTCTTCGCCTGGCGTGTGGGACGCAATCTGGCACAGCGATTCCATCTACCTGGAGGTCGCGACAGGGGTGACCGTTCTGGTGCTGGCCGGACGCTACTTCGAGGCTAGATCCCGTTCACGGGCTGGCGGCGCACTGCGGGCGCTCGCGGCAATCGGCGCAAAAGACGTGTCGATTCTGTTGACAGACGGCGCGGAAATGCGGATCCCGGCCGGCGAACTGAAAGAAGAGCAGCGGTTCGTCGTCCATCCCGGCGAGACGATCGGTACCGACGGCCTCGTCATTGAAGGCAGCGCTGGCGTCGACATTAGCGCGATGACCGGCGAGTCGCTTCCGGTGGAGGTCGAGCCGGGCGACGCTGTCATCGGTGGCACTACGGTGCTGGACGGGCGACTTATCGTCGAGGCGGCCGCTGTCGGCCCTGATACTCAGTTCGCAGGCATGATGCGGCTCGTTGAGGAGGCGCAGTCGGGGAAAGCGAACGCACAGCGTCTCGCAGACCGCATCGCAAGCGTGTTTGTACCAGTAGTTGTCGTTCTGTCGCTGATCACGCTCGGAGTATGGCTAGCGCTCGGAGAACCGGCCACCGCGAGCGTGTCCGCCGCACTGGCAGTCCTGATAATCGCCTGCCCATGCGCGTTGGGGCTGGCGACCCCCATCGCCGTGATGGTGGCTACCGGTAGGGGCGCACAGCTTGGAATCTTCCTGAAGGGGTACCAGACGCTCGACAGTTCCCGACTTGTTGACACTGTCGTGTTCGACAAGACAGGCACCGTTACCCAAGGCGTCCTCCGAGTTGGCGAGGTGCACACCGTTGAAGGGTTCGCCGACGACGAGGTGCTCTGTCTTGCGGCCGCTGTGGAGAACGCCTCGGAGCACTCAGTAGGCGCGGCGATCGTCGCGGCTACCGACGGCCGCGACCTCGAACCGGTCGATGACTTCCGGGTGGAGCCGGGTCGTGGCGTCTCCGGCGTCGTGGACGGCCGCACAGTGAGCGTCGGTTCACCGCGCTGGACGAGCCGGGCTGCGGTGGTGCCAGCAACCGTGGCGCGCCGATGCAAGGAACTCGAAGCCGAGGGCAAGACGGTCGTCTTCGTAATAGTCGACGACGCCATTGCCGGGCTGATCGCGGTCGCAGACCTCGTCAAGCAGTCCGCCGCTCCTTCGATCGCCGCGCTTCAGGCCGCGGGTCTACGCACGGTGCTGCTTACCGGCGACAACGAAGGGGCGGCGCGCACGGTGGCCGCAGAGGTCGGAATCGACGAGGTTCATTTCGAAATGCTCCCCGACCAAAAAGTGGAGCGGTTGCGGCGCCTGCAGGCCGATGGTCGGTCGGTCGCCATGGTCGGCGACGGCATCAACGATGGGCCTGCGCTCGCGACGGCGGACCTGGGCCTAGCGATCGGCCGCGGCACGGACGTGGCGATCAGCGCCGCCGACATCATCCTGGTGCGCGACGACCTGCGGTCCGTACCCGCGGCCCTCAGTTTGGCGACCGCCACCCAGAGAACCATCCGGACAAACCTGATCTGGGCGTTTGGGTACAACGTCGCCGCGATCCCGATCGCGGCGTTAGGTCTGCTCAATCCACTCATCGCGGGCGGTGCGATGGCGATGTCATCGCTGTTCGTCGTCACCAACAGCCTCCGCCTCCAGCGCTTCGGCCGGACGAAATAGGCTACGTCAGCGCGTGACGATAAAATTGCCGTGCGCGCGGATGGCCTGATCAATAACCTCGTCCGCGATATCCTCGTCAGCATCAATCCTCACCTGCGAGACACCACGGGTGTTGAGGTCGATCTGGACGGACTGGACGCCGGGGATAGCCGAGACATCCTTGGTTACCGTCTCGACGCAGCCGTTGCAGTGCAGTCCGTCGACGGGCACAGTGATCGTTGCCATGGATTCCACCAGTTCCTGATTGGGTTCGATTCTCCGTATCGAGACTATCACTGCATCCCGGTCCCCGACCTCGGAAAGTGCCTCGCCACCTTGGCTTTCAGTGTCGATCGGTGCGCGTTCAGTTGCCGATCGCCGCAGTGCCCTCGGATCACGGCCAGCGGCCAGCGTCAGCGCGCAGGTGAGGCAGAATGCGGCCGCGAGCAGGAGCAGGATTACCCAACTGGCGGGGCGAAGTACCGAGGCGACCACTAATCCGCCTGTGAGTGCGGCCGCGGCGGCAGCACTGGTCCACAGGATGCGACTGCGCGACCACCGAGCCCGCCCTGGAACAGACACCGGTTGCGGCTGCTCGCGGACAGCGCCGAGGATCCTGTCTGCGAGGTCGGGTGCCGGATCTGGGCCGACTGCGTCGAGCGCGCTAACAGCCGCCGCGTACGCGGTGCAGGCAGCGCAGCCCGCAAGATGCTCGTCTACGCGTGCGGAAGGGACATTCTCCCGTTCTCCGTCAAGACGAGCCGACATGGCCTCGCGCGCGACCTCGCACCGCATGCTGTCAGTATGCCTCAGGTCCGTCCGGCGGCTCCTCGTTAGGTCGGCAGGCACTCGAACGGGCGTCATTCAACGGCGCGACCTGGCGAGTTCCTCGAGCATGGCGTTGTAGTCGTCGAGTTCGGCGTCCTCATAGGTTGCCGCGTGCCGGTCGGCACGGCGGCCTGCTCGGCTATCTGATTTGGCCCACTGCGCCACGATTGCGACAACGACGATCAACACCGGGATTTCGCTGATGCCCCAGGCTATGGCTCCGCCAAGCCACTGGTCGTCGAGCCTATCGCTGATCCAAGGTAGGTCGAGCTGGCCGTAGAACTTGTCGCCAATGACGGTCGACATCGTCATCAGGGCGATACCGAAGAACGCGTGGAACGGCATGACCGCGAACAGAAGTCCGATGCGTGCTAGATACGGGATGCGGCGCGGTCCGGGGTCGATGCCGATGATTACCCAGAAGAACAGATAGCCGACGATCAGGAAGTGCAGCGTCAGCAGTACATGCCCCCAATGGTAGCGAGCGAACGTGCCGAAGATCGGCGAGAAGTACACAATGTAGAGCGACAGTACAAAGATCACCAGCGCGATGACCGGATTCGACAGTAATGCCGTCACCTTGGAGTGCAGCACTTTCAATACCCATTCCCGTGGTCCGGGAGGCCCTCCTGCCCGCGCGGCGGGCAGGGTGCGCAGGGCCAGGGTGGCCGGTGCGCCCAGCACCAATAGGACGGGAACAAACATATTGAGCGCCATGTGCTCGGCCATGTGGACGCTGAACATCGCCGATCCGTACGAACGGACGCCGGAGCACACAACGAGCACCAACAGGACGCAACCGGTCGCCCAGGCGAGGGTGCGACCGGCCGGCCACGTGTCACCGCGAGCCTTCAGCCTTCGCACCCCGATCAAGTAGGCGAGGGTCCCGACGATGGTGAGAAGACCAATGAAAAGGTCAAAACGCCAGAACGTAGCGAGAGTCCAGGCGGTCGGGGGGCCGGGCAGTTCGTAGCCTAGGAACACATCCCATGCGGTGAATGGATGGGTCAGGAGCCCGGGCGCGACCCGAGTATCCAGGACAGCCCAGCAGGCGATCGCGGTGAGCATAGCAACTGAGCCTGCAAGGTCGATGCGGCTTGTGTCCCGGCCTTTCCCTGTCGCGCGGAGCGCCCGCACGGACGTCAGGAGGGCGACGATCATTGCCACGACCATCACCCAGGACGCCTCCCCGAACGGCGTGGAGAAAAGAGACTCAGCAGGCAGCAGGAGGCCAAGCAAGGCAAGCGCCGACAGTAGGCCGACCGCATCGGAGACCAAGGTGATCCAGGCGCGCCGCCGATCGACAATCTGCCGATCGGCGCGGCTGTCAAGAACCGGTGCTCGCGCGGCGGCGACCCGGATACCGAACGAGACGGTGAGCGCCAGCGCGAAGAAGATCCCGAGCCCAGTGCTGTAGTCGTGGTTCGGGCCCTGACCCGCATTGCCCGCCACGAACAGTGCGGTTGCCGCGATTCCGGTCGGCACCAGGGCGACGACGTGGACCATCCACGACAGTGAAACCCACCCGAGCACTGTGACCACGGTCGCGCAGACGGCGAGGGTCAGCCAGGCGATTGACTTCTCGCTTATGGCAATTGCGTCGAACACATAGTCGGTCGACATCAATTTGCCCAGCGACGATCCAGCACCGTCTGCGGCCGCAATGATCACCATGCCCCAGGCGAGGAACGCGAGTAAGCAGGTTGCGCGGGCGAAGGTGCGCTGGGCCGGATAGACAGTCGCGTCAATGAATCCAGTGTCATCGAAACGTGCGCACGTGATCACATAGACGAGTGCACCAAGGCTGAGCCCTACGAGCCCAACTCCCGCGAAGTAGCCGACGACGTCGAGCACACTGACGAGGCGGCCCGGATTCGGGTCGCCTCGTTCAGCGAACCGGCTGTCGCCGACGGTCGCAGCGTACAGAGCGAGTGAAAGGAACCCGAAGAGCGCGACTCCCGCGAGTATCGCGCTGACCAGGCGCTTGTGCAGGCGAACCGTCCTCGGCTCGTCGGTGACGACGGTCTTCACTTAGTCACTTGCTCCTAGCCCGCCGGGGTTCGGCGTCGAAGGCCAGTATACGGGCCTGCCTGGTCAGCGGACCGCACTGAGGTGCCGATGAGCACGTCAGTGCAATCATGAGGAGAGGGGCATCAAGCCGGTCTACGCGATGACCCCTCCAGGGAGTCTCCCGCCGCTCGCCCATACGACGGGTCACGCGCGCATAGCCATGAAATTAGACCATTGCCAAGAACATGATTCCCATTCCAGCCGCCATGAACACCTGGCACAGGTCGCTGGAAAAGGCGAGCACGTCGCTCGACTCACTACTGCTGTCATAGGTCGCTCCGCTCACGTTCTGGTCATCCGGCAACTCGAGTAGCCGGATGTGAGTCGGCCTCGGCGGCCTCCCGTGGCGGCTCAGATTCAGGCGCTACTGGCGCGGTTGCACTTCTACGGCGGGCTGCTTGTTGCTCCGTTCATCTTGCTCGCGGCCCTCACTGGTGGCTTGTATGCGATGTCCCCCACCATTGAATCGTTCGTGTACCGATCTGTCCTGGAGGTCCCGGCGTCCGCCGAGCAGGTTCCGCTGCAGGATCAGATTCTCGCAGCACAACAGACTCACCCCGACCTAACTGTTGCGCAGATCTGGCCCTCGGATAAGGCTGGCGATCCGACTCGGATCTTGTTCAACGACCCCAATATCGAGGCTGACGAACAGCGCGCCGTGTTCGTCGATCCCGGAACCGGTCGGGTGATCGGTGATCTACCCAGTTACTCCGGACTGGGGGAGCTTCCATTGCGGCGGTGGGTGTCAGGGCTTCACGAGAACCTGCATCTCGGTGAACCCGGATTCGTGTACTCGGAACTTGCCGCCTCCTGGCTCTGGTTCCTCGTGCTCGGCGGTACGTTCCTGTGGTGGCGCTCGGTGAGGCGCCGCAAGCGCAAGCTGCGCGGCCCGATCCCCCGCATGCTCCGAGGGCTGCCGTCGAAGAAGGGCTCCCGCGTGCGCGCAATGAATCTCCATGCCATCACCGGCTCCGTCGTGGCGGTCGTCCTGATAGGACTCTCGCTCACGGGGATCACCTGGTCCAACACTGCGGGCAAGAGCGTCAACACGATCGTGGCAGAGATGAACTGGAAGGCAACTCCGATCGCGACAAAGGTCTCCGCCGCCGAAACCGTGCCTCTGGACACGGCTGGGCAAGCTACACGGGTACTGCAAACCGCTCGCGCCGAGGGCCTGACCGGGCCACTGCGGCTGTATCCACCGACCGCGATGGACGGCGGTTGGAAGGCATCCGAGCTGTGGGTGTCCGGTCGAGTTGCCTCCGATCAAATCTCCGTCGCAGGAGCTACCGGGCGAACAATCGCTCGTCAGGACTTCGCTGACCTGCCTACATTCAGCAAACTCTCGTCCTGGGGCATCTACCTACACATGGGCACGATGTTCGGTCTACCTCTCCAGATCACGCTGCTCGCCGTTGCGATGGCGATAGTCGCAATCGTCGTCATGGGCTACCGCATGTGGTGGAAACGGCGGCCAACACGGGGTGGCATGGGGACCGCCTTGGGCACTTGGAAAGCGGTCGGCTGGCCCGTCCGCATCGGGGCGCTCGTGATCGCTCTACCCATCGGCTGGTTGCTACCGTACTGGGCCTTCTCGTTGGCCCTGTTCATTGCCATCGACGCGGCGATCCAAGCCAGCAAGCGACCGAAGCTGAGCTAGCTCGACGAGATGCAGCACTCGCAGGTCCCACCACTGTCGACACCGCCGTGATCCTCGCGAGCGCAGGGCGCGGGAACTCGATCGACACGGCATCCGACTAATCCTGTGAGGCGGCGGTCATCACTGAGCCGATCGCCGATGGTGAAGGGTGAAAAAACAATGATGGGTACAACAATCTCGAGGCGGGCAACGATCGCGGCGGTCCTCGTCACCGTAGGTGGAGTTCTCTGCTCGTGCTCCGGAACGACAGCAGATTCCTCGACAACGTCCGGCACGCCATTCGAGCCGGTGACGACGACCGACTGCGAGGGGCGCAACCCTCACCGGTTCGACACCGCACCGACGAAGATCATCAGTTCCAACAACGCCGGCGCGGATCTACTTGCGCGCCTCGGAGCCGGCCAACAAGTGTCAGGGGTGGGCTGGGCTCGCGGTCTCGACGCGCTCGCGCCTGACGTCCGCGACAAGCTCACCTCCGCCCAACGACTCTCGGACGGCAACATCGACAAAGAGAAGCTCCTATCCTCCGGCGCGCAGGTGTTCCTGGCAACGTTCGCGAGCATGGACATGATGGGCACACCCGAGCCCACGGCCGCGGAGTTCCAGGCCGCGAACCTGACGAAGGTGTTCATCAAGTCATCTGCGTGCGCGAAGTACCTCTCCGGTCCCCGCACCGATCTCGACCAGGTCTACTCCGACATCAGCGACCTGGCCGCGCTGACCGGTCACCGCCAGACAGGCGACGAGATGGTCACATCCATGAAGAAAACAATCGAGTCAGCTCGCGGCAAGATCCGATCCGGCTCAAGGACGCCGACTGTCTTCCATTTCGATGTCGCAGCGAGCAAGGACACGCTGACCACACCGGGAAACCGGCAGATCGCCAACGCGATCTACACCCTCGCCGGAACCACCCCGCTGGGCGGCCGCATCGACGGCGCGTTCGGCAAGTTCACCTACGAAGACCTCGTAGCCGCCGACCCGGACTGGATCACGATCGCCGTTCGACGTACCGGCGATGACACCTCGGTACGTGCCGCCCAGGATGCCGCGATCACCTCGCTCGAGGCCGACCCCCGAACCCGCGGACTCAAGGCGGTACGCGAGAAACGCTACATCCGGACCACGTCCGAAGACATGACGCTCGCCGGCCCCGCAAACGCGGAACAGGTCGCGGCCATCGTTGACTCCGTCAGCACATCTCGATAGCCGGACGGAAGCCGATTCCATGAGCACCAGCGAACAGCCTGCACCGTTGTACGGTGAGGACTACTACCGCGACCCCTACCCCCTGTTCTCGTCACTGCGCGAGCAGGGGACGGTTCACCCGGTCGCATTCCCCGCGATCGACGCCTGGCTCGTGACGGGCTACGACGCCGCGCACGCGGCTCTGGGCGACGACCGGCTCGGGAAGAACCACGCCCGCGCCAACGCGCGGTGGCATGCGAAGGCATCGATCATGCCCGAACCACAGCACTCGCGGCTGCAAGTCCACCTGCTACACCAGGATCCGCCTCGGCACACCGCTATGCGCGCGATGATCGCCGACCACTTCACGGCCCGGCGTTCCGAAGCGCACCGCGCCGGCATCCGCGCACATGTGCACGCTCTGATCGATGACCTCCCTGTCGGATCCGTGGACTTCATCGAGGGCTTCGCGGGCCGGCTACCGTTCTTGGCCTTGCGTGATGCGATCGGCCTACCGGACAACCTTGCGCAACAGTTTGACCCGGCATGGGGTGGCGTCGTAGCGCCAGTAGGGCCGGACGATCCCCGACGGCCCCACTACGAAGGGCTGCTACGCGGGCTGGAAGGCTACATTGCCGACGTCGTCGCCCACTTCACCGGCGGCTCCGGCGATCAGAGTGTCCTGCTCGCACGCCTGGTCCGCGAACACGAGCACGGCGATCTCACTTCGAATGAGCTGTCTTCGATCATCTTCCAGCTGCTCGCCGCGGGCCAGGACCCCGTGACCAACCAACTGGGGATGGCGATCCTGACGCTGCTGCGCCATCCCGACGCTCACGCGTGGCTCGTCGCTCATCCCGATGGCATCGATCGCGCCACCGAAGAGCTCCTGCGGTACGAGAGCGCCTTCGGACAGACCACCTGGCGATTCTTCACCGAGGACACCGAATTCGGAGATCACACGGTACCCGCCGGCGACTCGGTGATCATCTCCCTGATGGCCGCCAATCGTGACCCGGCGAAGTTCCGCTGCCCGGCCGAGCTCAACCTGCAGAGAACACCGAATCCGCACCTGGCGTTCGGCCACGGCGTGCACTTTTGCCCCGGTGCCCATCTCGCGCGCATCCAGATCCAGGAGACCCTCACCGCGATCACCGCGCGCATCACAGACCTGCGCCTCGACTGCGAGGAGACCGACCTCGAGTTCCTCCACGCCCCACTCGCTCGCGGTGTGACGAAACTGCCCATCCGGTACAGCGCGGTGAAACCCGCGTGAGCACATCAATCTCGAGAAACGACTCCGAAGACAAGCAGGCGGACCAAGTCGCACGCGAGATCCTTGCGGTGCTTCTGCCACGCAGGCGTACCACCGATGACGACGGGCCAACGCCTGATGACTGGCCCGTGCAGTTGGCGAAGATCCGCACCGCAGTCGAGCGGCGAATCCCGATTGACTTCATCATCCCGGGCTTCCCGTGCAAGTCCCCCAACCCGGCCAAAGTGGCCGGCACGCTGCCCGATGAAGCCGAGCGGGTCGCACTGCACGTTCTCAACGAGATCTGCAGCCAGATATCTCACGTTCATCCGCCAGGAGCACGGGTGACCATCTGCTCCGACGGTCACGTCTTCACCGACATCATCGGTGTCGACGACGAAACGATCGTCGAGTACAACGACGCCCTCGTGAAGATGATCGCCGACGAAGGCCTATCCCACCTCAGCACCTTCGACCTCCGCGAGATCTGGGGCGACGGAGACTTCGCCGCCAAACGCCACCAGCTCGACACCCAGTGGGCACCCGCGCTCGACGACATCCGCGCCGACGTCAAGGCCGGTGGCAACTCCGCCCGGCTCCTGCGCGGCATGACCAGGTTCATGATCGCCGACACCGTCGACTGGGCCGGAACAAAATCACAGCTCCAGAAGAACGCGAAACAGCGCGCTTACCAGCTGATCCGCTTCAGCACCGCATGGGGAAACATCCTCGATATCCACTTCCCCGAAGCGGTCAGGCTCTCCATCCACCCCCAGCCCCGGCTCTCACCGAAACTCGGCATCAAACTGATCGCACCGGACGACGACATCTGGACTACCCCCTGGCACTCGGTACTGGTCTACGACACCTCCGGCCGGCCGCGACTGACCAGTCACGCCGAAGCCCGCGCCAAATACGTTCCCGTCCATCAGGACGGCAGCCTCAGCCACTTCATCGAGCAGCCCCTCACCGGATGCGCCAACGCACAGGAGCTCCCATGACCGACGTCATTAGCGCACAGCCCTCCAGAACCGTCGGAATCGTCCTCTTCGATGGCTTCGAGCTCCTCGATGCCTTCGGCCCCGTCGAAATCCTCAGTGTGCTGCCCAAACACTTCCGGCTGAGCTTCATCAGCACCAACGCGCGCACCGTCCAGAGCTCTCAGGGCGTCTGCGTCATCGCGGACACGACCATTGCCGACGCTGAGCCGGTCGACATACTGATCGTGCCCGGGGGGATCGGAATCGAGCGACTCGTCGCCGACCAGAGGGCACTAGGAGCCCTTCGCGCGCTGGCGGAAACCGCGGAGATCGTGGCCTCCGTGTGCACGGGCACAGCAGCACTGGCAATAGCGGGAATCTTGGACGGTCGCGCAGCTACCAGCAACAAGAAGGCCTTCGACTGGGTCAGATCGTTCGGTCCGAACGTGGACTGGAAGCCTCGGGCACGGTGGGTGACCGACGCGAAGTTCTGGACAGCATCCGGTGTCGCCGCAGGTATGGACATGACTGCAGCGCTGATCAGGCACTTGCATGGTGACGAGACGGCGCAGTACGCGACGGAGATGATCGAGCTCGAGGTGCGGACCGACCCGCACGATGATCCGTTCGCGATCGTCTCCCCTCAGACGTGACCGGGTTCGAGCGATCCGTCTACATCATCGACCTCGACGGGACGATCTACAGCAGTGAAGTCCCCATCTTCGAGGTAATAGGCATCGTCAATCGCCTACCGGCGAGCGACACCTACTACTTGTCGAACAGCGATGTCGCAGACCAGAGGACGATCGCTGCCAAACTTGAATCCATGGGGGTACGCGACGTTGCCGTCGCGAACATCCGGACAGCGCTCGACCTCGCCCCAGCATGGATTGCGGCACAGTACGGCCGCCAGCGCAAGATCTACGCCCCCGGCAACGAACAACTGGCTGAGCACCTCGATGCCGCCGGATTCGAGGTGACGGCACAATCGAATCACCGATGGCCGGTATCAGACGGGATTTGCGTCCTGAGCTCCATGACCGGCACTGCCGGAAGCATCGCTGCGTCCTACCGGCTCGGGTATCCGGACCCGGTTCCGCCAGGGCTAGCGCTCACACACATCGACACCGTCCTTTCCCGCGAAGGGCGCTACATTCCCGGACTCGGGCACGCGGTTATTGGCGCCGGACTCGACCCGGGCGCTCTGCCGCACATCGGCAAGCCCAGCACGTACGGTGCCTCGGATCTCGGCATCGACCCTTCACGACACAGGATCACCGTGATCGGCGACGCAGACATCACAGATGGGCAGCTAGCCACCTCACTCGACGCGCTCTTCCTTCAGGTCCGGCGCCCGGCGCTATCACCGGTACCAGCAGGTGTGATCCCTCGCCGAATCTGATGATCTTCACTGTAGGGCAGGAAGCGGGGAGCCCTACCCGGTTGCTACGTGATTAGAGGGAGTCGCTGCCTCAAGATCAGCGCGGGCCCGCGACACCCTGGAGCGGACAGTCCCGATCGGCACTCCCGTGACGTCAGCAGCTTCGGCGTAACTGAACCCAAGCACTTGGGTCAGCACCAACGCCTCCCGCCGCTCAGGAGACAGGCCCGATAACAAGTCAAGAACGCTCGCGCGGGTCTCCAACCCCATCCCCGGCGCAACGCACGTGGCCTCGAACACAGCCTGGACATCCTGGCTCGCGAGCCGAGGCCGCGCCCGCGCATGCCTGCGAGCATCGACAACAACCCGACGCGCGATGCTAATGAGCCAGGTGCGCGCCGAGGACCGACCTTCGAAACGATGCAAAGCTCCGATGGCGCGCAAGAAGGTTTCTTGCGCCAGGTCCTCGGCGTCCTGCGGACCGCTCAAATGACAGATCACGCGGATCACGTCGCGTTGGGTCGTGCGGATGAACTCCTCCAGCGCTGCGCTCTCACCGCGCCCAGCAGCGAGCGCCAGCTCGGTGAGCTTCGCGTCCGCGCCGGATCTATGCGACATAGCCCATATGAAACCAGGCCAGGAGGCACACGGGTACCTCCAGGGGGTAACAAACTACTACTCTGCGTAGTTGGCGCTCACGGCTTCGCGGGATTCCGTAGCTGCCGATCGTCCTCGACGGATAGCGGTGGCCACGACTAATCTGATCAATTGAGTAGCACTTCGACAGGTAGGAGGGGCACGTGAGCATCGACTGTGATCACGCTCGTGAGGCGCTCTCCGCGGATCTCGACGGAGAGCAGGGCGCCGCGGATGCGGTGAACGCACAGGACCATCTCAGCAATTGTCCGGCATGCCGCAACTGGTACACGGAGATGACGAGGATCAACCGTCGTTTGCGGCTCACGGCGGTCCCTGACTCCGCGCCGACACAAGGTTTCACCGACCGCGTGCTCAGCCTGATCGACCTCAAGACGGTGTGCGGCTGCGGCGACCGGTGCGGTTGCTCCGAGCCGTGCGGCTGCGGTGACCTCTGCGTGTGCCGACAAGGCGCGTGAAACTGGGAACCTCGAGGCCCCGCCGTGCGACTAACTGTATGAAGCGGCCCCTGTGCCGCGGTCGTCAGCATGTCGAAGGGAAACCCGGTGGCTCATGCGCTCGTCTCACGCCTAGCAATCGCGATGATGGTCCTGTCGGTCGTGATCGGATCTAGTACCTCTGCTCCAGCAACCGCCGAAGTCGGCGCTGCAGCAAGCAGTGTCGCGCGCTCGCGCGGCTAAGCCTCGATCCACCGATGAGCCTTCGGCGGGTGGCGTCGGCGTGAGGGGCGCGGCGTGATCGGCTGCGGGCAGGGGTGAGTTCCGGGCGTCTCATCCCGGTTGTCCACTTCGTTCTCGGTCGTGCCGCTGGTGGCGGCGGTGGTCAGCTGGCCGCGGCCGGTGGTGGTGGTGCGTGCGTCGCGGTGAAGAGTCGGTCGAACGCGGTCTGCCAGGGCCAGGCGTCCGGCAGGTGCAGGATGATGCGGCGCGCCGTCCGTGCCAGTCGTGCCGGCACTGAGATGAGGGTGCGGCGAATCGTCGCGGTCGTTGCCCGGGCGAGCCGCCCGCCTCGGTCGGCGGTGAGTCCAGCGGCGCGAGTGAGGTTGAATGCGATCACGGCGAGGACGAGCCATGCGCTGTTCGCGGTGAACACTCCCGAGGGCAGGTGAGCGAGCGGGCCTGCCTTCAGGTCGGCGTGAACTTGCTCGATGATCGCGTGCCCGCGGTGGGTCTTGTCCGCCGCGACGGTTCCCATTGTCTGCTTGTCGGTGGTGGTGAAGAACGCGTGGTGTCGGTAGCTGTCGAACAAGGTCGGCTGCTCGACCTGCTTGGGGTTCAGGTCTGGGATCCGTCGGACCACCAGTCGTCCTTCAACCCGTTCGGCGATCTTCCGGGAACGGAACGCGACGAAGGGCACCTCGGCGACCTCGGCCTTCGAGATCCACCGGCCCGTGACCTCGTCACGGATCGCGTTCGGGTACTCGATCGTCTCCCACCCGTCCTCGGGGATCGTCGCGATCGCCGTCTTCACCGCGGGGTCCATCCGAACGGTGATGGACACGTCCGCGCCGGCCTTGATCGCGGTGCCGATGGTGGCGTGGCCGTAGAACGCGGAGTCCGCCCGCAGCAACGGCCGAACACTGCTGCCCAGGTCCATGCGGCGAAGCGTGGCGAGGGTGTCGGCGACGATCCTGGCCGCGCCTTTCGGGGAACCGGTCTTCCCCTGCCGCAACCGCTGGGCGAGGATCACCGGCGCTGAGGTCGTCGTCGACGCTGTCGCGACGAGGGCGTTGAGGCCGCGGACGCCGGAGTACCCGAACGACGCTCCCTGCTTCTGGTACCCGTGGACCTCGATGATCGTGTCGTCCACGTCGACCATCACCCGCTCACCGTCCCGGATCTGCAGCAGCGGCGCGGCCGATGCGAGGTTCACCAGCGTCCGTGAGGCGACGGCATCGAGCTGGCGGACGTGCCCGAACCGGAACTCCCGCAGGAACGAGCCCAGCGTCGACGGTGCATACGTCCGATCGAACAACCGGCCCATCCCGCCATGACGCAGCAGATTCATGTCGTCGATCGAGTCCGCGCCAGCGAGCATCCCCGCGACCAGCGCCATCACCTTGCCGCCGGCGTTCGCACCCTTGTCCGTCGGGACGCTCAATCGCGACTGCGCGAGCTCATCAAGCCCCGCAGAACGGGCAAGACGGAGCATCGGGACCAGCCCCGCGACCGACACGAGATTCGGATCATCGAACACAGCCGACACGGCAACGGGAGCATGCTTGAATTGCACCTACGAGATGCCTCTCAGACTCGGGAAATAGGACCTTAGACAAGCTCTATTCTTCCTGGTCAGAGGGGCATTTCTGCGTTACGACGCCAACTCAGCAAGCCTCCCCATCGGTGGATCGAGGCTAAGGGGATTGGAATGCGGACAGCGATAGCCGGACCGGATCCCGTCTTGCTCAGACGTGTCATCGACTTTCACCACGACCTGGCAGCACAGGCTCGCACTATCAGGACCGCAGGTGAGTTGCTCCGGCACATCCCTCTCCCGGTAGATGCCGAGCAACTCGAACGCTCGGCCGAGGACGCCTTGAGGACATTGGCATCCGATCCCCGACTGCAGGCGTGTTGGCCCCCTGTGGACCCGATGTCAGTGAGCCATGACCGACGTGAAGCGCTGCTCCGAGCCAGCGGAGTGTTTTCCGCCGCTGGCTTTCTCGGCCTCTCGTCAGTCGCCCTAGCTACCGTGGTTCCTATCATTGCCGCACTAACGGCAGTCGCGGCGTTCGTTATCGCGATCATCGCTGGGTGCGAGGCTGCGTGGACAGCGGCGTGCCGGCCGGCCCGAGCCAGACAGGAGTTCGCCGCAGGTCTACTCGCGGCCACCGCGGAGATCGGCTCGTCACGGCGGCATGAGGCGACGTAGTAGGTTCCGGCCTGTGCCGGGTTGAACGGCTAAGAGGCGTGTGACCGCAAGGCACGTCTGACGAAGTGGCCGCCTGAATCGTGCTTGAGCGCAGCTCCTCTCACTCCCACGTCAAGAGACATGCGTCATTCGCTGTGATGCGCTCAACTAGAACTGTTCGCACGGTGTGCCGATTCGTCTCGACGCGCCGTGTAGGTAAGCCAATCCCGATGCTCCGTGATGTCGGTGTCCTCTTCGGTGACCAGCGCCGCCAATCTGGCCTGACAGGGCAGTGGCCGGCACGATGATGCTGCTCTGTAATCCCTAGTACCAGTGACTATTAGGACATTGACTGCTAAAATCAGCAGTATGCTTCCTACGGGTCCCCGGACGATCGATAGCTTCCGCCGGATCACCATCCCAGCGAAGGTCGCGAAGGCGTCCGGGGTGCGGCAGCCCTCGTGGGTCCGAATCGGAGTTGTCGCTGACCAGAGGATCGTCGAGATCGTTCCCACTCGCGGCCCGCGCGGGACGAAGCCCTCCGTACGAGGCAATCCGGATCGCCCGCGCAGGCTGCGGACGTCACGACAGATCGCGCTGCCGGCGGCGGTCCTGGAGTCGGCCGGTCTGGATATCGGGAGCGTAGTGGCGTTCCTGGCCCTGGAGGACCGCATTCATCTGTTCGCCGCGTCGCGGGTCATCGCGCCGGAACCGACGCCCGTGGTAACCGTGAGGAAGAACGACAGGTGACGGCGCGGCGGCATACCCGGACGGTCCCCGCGGAGGCGAGTCAGATCCCGCTGTTCGAGGTCCCTGTCGTCCCGCCGGCGGGTCTCGTCGACGCGGCAGTGGTCACGGCTGCGGAGCTGGTCCTCGATAGCTCGGTGTCAGTGTTGCCACGGACCGAACTGTCGGGGCTTCGCGGGTATCCGGTGGTCCGATGGTCATCGACCGTCGTCGAACGGATGTCGACCGGGGCGGGACCGATGCTCGACGCGCAGGTCCTCGAGCTGTGGGAGATGTGTCCGGCGGAGGGCGCTGGAGCGCCGCCGGCGGCACCGTTGAGCATCGTCGGGTTCGTCGCGACCGGGCAGTGGAAGAGGGCCCTGTATGTCGCCAGCGAGCTTCGCGGGTTCGGGGAAACCGTGGTGCTGACCGAGCGGCGGCCCACGGCGTTGAGCTTGACGGCGGCGGACCTCGCCGGCGTGAGCGTGGTGCACACTTCTCACGCCGGCGAGGAACTGTTGGTGCGGGGGTCGAAGGTTGCCGATCCGCCGCGGATCGTCGCGGTGCGGTACTGGGAGGAGCGGCTATTCGCTCACGCCCTCGCGACCGGAGTGCCGATTACGCCGCAGCCGGCTCCGGCTTGAGGTCGATCCACTCGGACAGGGCACGCTTGCGCCCCCAGTCGCCATTGGTGATCTTCTCGATCTCAATGTTGTATTCGCGCGCGGACTCGCACATCGCGGTCCACGTCTGCGGACCGCTGTGCGTGGCGATCGCCGTCGCCATCCCTCGCCCGAGCGACGCGACTGCGGCCACCGAGTGGGAGAACGCTGCCGACTCGGGCTTGTCCGCGGTGCGGATCCACGTCAATGTCCGGCCGCCGCAGAACGAGCAGTCGCAGTACCACGCCGCGTGTGTCTCGTCCTTGATGAAGTGCCGCTCGAACGCCGTCAGCGACGTGTACGCAAGCAGCTCGGGAACGATGAACGAGACCGACGCGCCCCCACCACCGCCCTCGCGGATGGGGTAGATGTGCCGGTACCTCGATGACGATCCCAACGCGGCGCCGGCGGCGCCGTACGCCAGTGCACCCAAACCCGCGGTGTCGCTGCGTAGCAGCATCACCGGTGTCTCGGCGCCCAGGACGTTCACCAGTCCCGCGACGGCGTTGCGCCGGTCGAACGGGTCGTCGGTGTCCTCGACCATCAACGCCACCGGCAGCCCGTGCACGTCGATCGCGCCGCGCAAGACGTCAGCGTCATGCGTCAACCACCGGCCCGCGATCGGCAACGCCGCGATCACCTTCTCCCCGAACCGCGCGGCAGCCTCGAGCGTGCCCACCAGTCCCGCGGTATCACCCTCGGCCACATACCCTGAGTCGGTCAGGGCCCAGCCCAGACCGGCCCGGCGCTGCACGGTGATCCAGTCCTGCGTCGGTGCCGCGTCCGCGGTCTTGCGATGCTTCTTCCCGCTGTAGAGGTTGGCATCGAGCAGCAGCGACGCTTCCGGGCACCTCTTGAGGGTCTGGTCCGCCGCCGTAGTAGCGACCGCCACCCTCGACGTGCGGGACTGCCACGGCACGGTGTAGACCGCGCCGACACCTTCCGCCGCGATCAGAGCGCGGGTCGGGTCGATCAAGGTAGTCGGGACCTGAACGAACAGGTCCGTCGACATACCCTCGAGCCGGTTCTGCCCGACCTGGACGGGCCGGGCCCCTCCAGCCCGATCAGTGCTGGTGGAATCGGTAGTGCGATCAGAGTCGCGACTGTCGTTGGTCAACGGTGCCTCCTCAAGGCGTTGTGGATGAGCCACCACGCCGAGGTCCACGTCGCTCGCCCACACCAACCATTGCGGTGTTTGGCGAACCCGCGCACACCGTCTACCATCGGAGACGTCATCCAAAGACATTCGCAACGGTCACAGTATCGAGGGCCTGAGCCCTCGGAGCGGTGATTCAGTTGTTCAGCGGAGCCCGGTTCGTCTGCAAACGAGCCGGGCTTCAGCTGTCTCTATTCTAGAGCCTGCACATGACAGGTCCCGGACGTCGTCACCTTTACGTCACCGATGGCCCTACCGACGCGAGGAGCCCCCAGGCCGATGGCCTTGGGGGCTCCTCGCCGACGACATTGTCAGCAACTAATCACATCTGTGGAGGCTAGGGGATTCGAACCCCTGACCCTCGCCTTGCAAAGGCGATGCTCTACCAACTGAGCTAAGCCCCCTTGTGTGGTTGTGCACCCACTGCTGGGCACCGTCCCACCGCCAAACTACGACCTCGTGGCGGACATGTCCACCACAGCATCCCTGCTGGTCAACCCCTTACCGAACCTGTCAGCTGGAGATAAGGAACGAACTCCTGACATCTGCCTTGCAAAGGCAGCGCTCTACCAACTGAGCTAAGGCCCCTCGCCGACCGTGTGATCGACGTTTTCGGGTCGGGATCTCGCGCTGCGAAACCGCTGCTGCGAGTGATCCCAGTGGGCCTAGGAGGACTTGAACCTCCGACCTCTTCGTTATCAGCGAAGCGCTCTAACCGCCTGAGCTATAGGCCCTTGAACCGAGGACAGAGATTACCCGACGTAGTGCCCGGACACCAAAACGCCTCCGGAACACCGGCTCTGACCTGGGATGATCCTCTAGTCGAGGTCGGCGAGTGTGACCTCGAGTCCGCCGACCATATCGGCCACCAGGTTGTAGATGTAGGCACCGATGGTTGCCAGCGCGGTGATCAGGATCCCGTTCACGACGCCGAGGATGCCGGCGTACAGGAACACGCTGCCGGCGCCGATGATGTCGCCACTGGTGGCGCCGTCTGCGGTGACCAGGGTCCCGAAGGAACTGTTGACCTGTTCCCACACACCCATGCCGTCGAGGACCAGGTAGAGCACGGCCACGGCGATCATCCAGATCACAAAGCCGACGATGGCGAGCACGCCGACCACCTTGAAGGTTGCCCACGGGTCGAGACGCCGGACCTGAACGGCGGCGCGCAGGGCTCGTCCGGAGCCGACCTGCGTCGGTGCGGAGCGGGTCGCCACGCCGGCCGCAGCCGCCGCGGCACCTGCTCGTGTCGCCTCACCGGAGGTGTGGTGGATCTCGTCGAGGTCGGGCAGCTTCTCCCCCGCCGACGGTTCGCGTGCGATCGTCCGCGTCGGTGTCTCCACAAACCGGCCGCGGGGTGCCTCGGTCGTCGGTGCGGCCGGACCCACCGGCGGCGCGTCGAGCTTCTTCACCGGTGCCTGCTGACCGCTCATGCTCGCGGCGGCGGTGCCACTGCCGGTGACCACGCCGCGCGGGGTGCCGCCGCGGCCGTTGACGATCTGTTCGGTCGGGGCGCTGCCCGACGGCATCGGGGCCTGCGCCGAACCGACCGGATTCGTGCCGTCTGGGCCACCCGGACCGCGCTGCCACGGCGGCACCAGACCACCGCGCTGCGGCCCCGGCTGGGGACCGGACGTCGACGGGCCCGACGGGGACGCACCGGAAGCACCGGACGGCGATCCGGCAGTGGGAATGCTCGTCGTCGTGGCCGCGTCATCGGAGGCACCCGACGCCGTGGGTCCCTTCGCCAGGGACGGCGATGTCTTCTTGTCCGGGTCGTTCGGTTGGCTCACTGGCGTCTTATCCTCACTCGGCACGTCCGCGGTGGCTTCCTACTGCTCTGGCCGCAATGGCTCCACCCTAACCGTTGTGGCCGTCACACAAGACGAGCCACGACGCTGTTCCGGCGTCGTGGCCCGTCTTGTGTCCGAATTGTTTTGTTGGCGAAGTGGCCCTCGCCTACCCGAGGGACCTCTACTCGGCGTCGGGGTCGGGTTCGTCGGCGTTGCGGGCAATCGCCAGCAGCGTGGTCCCCTCGTCGAGGTTCATTAGGCGCACACCCTTGGTCTGACGACCGGCCTTGCGGACCTGCTTGGCCGCGGTGCGGATGACGCCGCCACCGGAGGTGATGGCGTACAGCTCGGTGTCGTCATCGACGATGAGGGCGCCGATCAGGGTGCCGCGTCGACGATCGTGCTGGATCGTCAGGACGCCCTTGCCGCCACGTCCCTGCACCGGGTAGTCGTCCATGCCGGTGCGCTTGGCGTAGCCGCCCGACGTCGCGACCAGCAGATACGTGCCCTCGCGAACGACGTTGAGCGACAACAGCTGATCGTCGTCGTTGAACCGCATGCCCTGGACACCCGAGGTGGCCCGGCCCATCGGACGCAGTGCCTCGTCGTCGGCGTGGAAGCGGATCGACTGCCCCTTGTCGCTGACCAGCAGCAGGTCGTCGTCGGCGCTGCACAGCTGCGCGCCCACCAACTCGTCCTCACCGCGCAGGTTGATCGCGGTGATCCCGCCGGAACGGTTCGAGTCGAAGTCCTCGAGCTTGGACTTCTTGACGAGGCCGTTGCGGGTGGCGAGCACCAGGTACGGGGCGTCGGTGTAGGCCTTGATCTGGATGACCTGCGCGATGCGCTCCTCCGGCTGGAAGGCCAGCAGGTTGGCCACGTGCTGACCGCGGGCGGTGCGGTTGGCCTCCGGCAGTTCGTACGCCTTGGCGCGATAGACCCGGCCCTTGGTGGTGAAGAACAGAATCCAGTCGTGGGTGGAGCACACGAAGAAGTGCGCCACGATGTCGTCCTGCTTGAGGCCGGCGCCCTGCACACCCTTGCCGCCGCGTCGCTGACTGCGATACAGATCGGTCTTGGTGCGCTTGGCATAGCCGGTTTCGGTGATGGTGACGACGACGTCCTCGCGGGCGATGAGATCCTCGTCGGTGACGTCGCCGTCGGCGGCGATGATCTTCGTACGACGTTCGTCGCCGTACTTCTCCACGACGACGGTGAGCTCGTCACGGACGATCGACCGTTGGCGTTCGGGCCGGGCGAGGATGTCCTTGTAATCCTCGATCTCGCGCTCGATCTCGGCGAGGTCGTCGATGATCTTCTGCCGCTCCAACGCCGACAACCGGCGCAGCTGCATGGCGAGGATCGCATCGGCCTGGATCTCGTCGATCTCCAGCAGATCCATCAACCCGGTGCGGGCGGCCTCGGTGTTGGCCGACGCCCGGATCAACGCGATCACTTCGTCAAGGGCGTCAAGGGCTTTCACCAGACCGCGCAGGATGTGGGCGCGCTCCTCGGCCTTGCGCAACCGGTAACGGGTGCGCCGCACGATGACGTCGATCTGATGGGCCACGTAGTAGCGGATCATCTGGTCCAGGCGCAGGGTGCGGGGCACACCGTCGACGATGGACAGCATGTTGGCGCCGAAGCTGGTCTGCAGCTGGCTGTGCTTGTAGAGGTTGTTCAGCACCACCTTGGCGACCGCGTCGCGGCGCAGGGTGACGACGACGCGCAGACCCACACGATCTGAGGAGTGATCCTCGATCTTGCTGATGCCCTTGAGCTTTCCCTCGTTCACCTGCTCGGCGATGGAGGCGATCATGTTGTCCGGGTTGACCTGATACGGCAGCTCGGTGATGACGATCTGGGTGGCGCCACCCTTGGCCTCCTCGATGGAGGTGACACCACGCATGCGGATCGAGCCGCGGCCGGTGGTGTAGGCGTCCTTGATCCCCTGACTGCCGACAATCAAACCGGCCGTGGGGAAGTCCGGTCCCTTGATGCGCTCCATGCACGCGGCGAGGGTGGTTTCGTCGTCGGCCTCGAAGTTCTCCAGCGCCCAGAAGATGGCCTCGGCGACCTCGTTGAGGTTGTGCGGCGGGATGTTGGTGGCCATACCGACGGCGATACCGCCGGACCCGTTCATCAACAGGTTCGGGATACGGGCCGGCAACACCGTCGGCTCGTTGGTCTTGCCGTCGTAGTTGGGTGTGAAATCGACTGTGTCCTCGTCGATGTCACGCAACATCTCCATGGCGAGGGGGGTCAGCCGGGCCTCGGTGTAACGCATGGCGGCGGGGCCGTCGTTGCCGCGGGAGCCGAAATTGCCCTGACCGTCGATCAGCGGATAGCGCATCGACCACGGCTGGGCCAGACGCACCAGCGCGTCGTAGATCGCGGAGTCGCCGTGCGGATGGTAGTTACCCATCGTCTCCGCAACGGGTTTCGCCGATTTGACGTAGCTGCGGTCGGGGCGGAAACCGGCGTCGAAGGATGCGTAGAGCAGACGGCGGTGCACCGGCTTGAGGCCGTCGCGGACCTCAGGGAGTGCACGGCCGACGATCACGCTCATCGCGTAATCGATGTAGCTGTTCTGCATCTCCTGGCCGAGATCGACCGGTTCGACGCGGTCGCCTTCGCCGCCGGCGGGCGGCAGTGTGGTGTCAGTCATGAAGTGTCCTTGTCAAGGTGTCGATGTCTTCTCACGCCGGGACGTGGAATCAGACATCAAGGAAGCGAACGTCTTTCGCGTTGCGGGCGATGAAGCTGCGACGTGCGACGACGTCCTCACCCATCAGCACCGAGAAGAGTTCGTCGGCCGCGGCGGCGTCGTCGAGGGTCACCTGACGCAGCGTGCGGGTGACCGGGTCCATGGTGGTCTCCCACAGCTCGCTCGGGTTCATCTCGCCGAGACCCTTGTAGCGCTGGATGCCGTCGTCGGTGTTGATCTTCTTGCCACTCTCGAGTCCGGCGGCCACCATGGCGTCGCGTTCCCGGTCGGAGTAGGCGTACTCGGCCTCGGCGCCCTTCTGCCACTTGAGTTTGTAGAGCGGCGGCTGTGCCAGATAGACGTGGCCGTGCTCGATCAGCGGACGCATGAACCGGAACAGCAGGGTCAACAGCAGCGTCGAGATGTGCTGGCCGTCGACGTCGGCGTCGGCCATCAGCACGATCTTGTAGTACCGCAGCTTGCCCAGATCGAACTCGTCGTGGATGCCGGTGCCGAACGCGGTGATGATCGACTGGACCTCGGCGTTCTTCAGCACGCGGTCGATCCGAGCCTTCTCGACGTTGATGATCTTGCCGCGCAACGGAAGGATCGCCTGGTACATCGAGTCGCGGCCGGTCTTGGCCGAACCGCCGGCGGAGTCGCCCTCCACCAGGTAGATCTCACACTTGCTGGGATCGTTGCTGCGGCAGTCGGCCAGCTTGCCGGGCAGGCCACCGATGTCGGTGGCGCTCTTGCGGCGCACCAGATCTCGCGCCTTGCGGGCCGCGAGCCGGGCGTGCGCGGAGTCGACGGCCTTGTTGACGATCACCTTCGCCTCGGCCGGGTTGGCCTCGAACCAGTGCTCGAGGTGCTCGCCGGAGGCCTTCTGCACGAAGCTCTTCACCTCGGTATTCCCGAGCTTGGTCTTGGTCTGGCCCTCGAACTGCGGTTCGGCGACCTTGACCGAGATGACCGCGGCAAGTCCTTCGCGGATGTCGTCGCCGGTGAGGTTGGAGTCCTTCTCCTTGAGCAACTTCTTGTCGCGTGCATAGGAATTCACCACGCGGGTCAGTGCCGCACGGAAACCCTCCTCATGCGTGCCGCCCTCGTGGGTGTTGATGGTGTTGGCGAAGGTGTGCACCGACTCGGAGTACCCGTCGTTCCACTGCATCGCGATCTCGACCTCGTGGCCGGTGCCCTTGCCGGTGAAGCCGATGACCGACTTGTGGATCGGGTGCTTGGTGCGGTTGATGTGCTTGATGTAGTCGACCAGGCCGTCCGGGTAGTGGTACGTCCGGGTCTTGGGTTTCGCTGCGGCAGCGGCCTTTTCGGCTTCACTCTTGACGGCTTCGGCGGCCTCCGGGTCACCGCTGTCGGCGTCGCCGTTGGGATCGCCGGGCGGTTCGATTGCCTTGGGTCGCTCGTCGGTGAGGGTGATGGTCAGACCCTTGTTGAGGAAGGCCATCTCCTGGAGGCGACGCGACACCGTCTCGGCGTTGAACTCGGTGGTCTCGGTAAAGATCCCCGCATCCGGCCAGAACCGAACCGTGGTGCCGGTCTTGCGGGTGGGCTCACCCTTGATCAGCCCGTCCGGCTTGGACGCGGTGAACGTCTCGTTCCAGTGGTAGCCGTCGACATCCACCTCCACCTCGACCTTGGTGGACAGCGCGTTGACCACGGAGATACCCACGCCGTGCAGACCACCGGACACCGCGTAGGCATCAGAGTCGAACTTGCCGCCGGCGTGCAGCTGGGTGAGCACGACCTCGACGGTGGGCACACCGGTGGCATGCATCGCGACCGGGATACCGCGGCCGTCGTCGACGACCTGGACACCGCCGTCGGCGAGCAGCGTCACGTCGACCTTGGTCGCGAAGCCGGCCATCGCCTCGTCGACCGAGTTGTCGACGACCTCCCAGATCAGATGGTGCAGACCCCGCTCACCGGTCGAGCCGATGTACATGCCGGGTCGCTTACGCACCGCCTCGAGACCTTCGAGGATGCTGATCGACTCGGCACCATATTCGGACGGCTTCTTTCGGGGCTTCTTCGATCCCGAGCCACCGGTCTTGTCGCTGCTTTCGGCCACGAGGTGCTAGCGCTCCTGTTCTGCTCTCGATGGGCCCGACGCCATCGGGGGTGATCAGCACAAAATCGCCCGCGCGGTCACCGGCGGCGTACAACCTCTGCTGCGCGTGCACCGGCGCCCTGTCACGGGCTGCTGATCCCCCAGTCGGGACAACACGGTCCAGTGTACTGCCTCAAACGAGTAGAAACCCGCATCAGGGGCCGCTGAATCGCGCGCAGACCGATTTTTTTCGACATCTGCCGGTCCGGTCGTGGTCCGTGGAGAAAATCTGCCTCAGATTCTTTCCTGGCGAGAAATCACCCGGCGCGGGCGCGGCCATCTCAGCCGTAGGTGTCCCGCGGTCCGCGACCACCCCGCACATGTCGCTCACCCTTGCGCCACGACGGCCCCTTGGGGCCGGTGATCCGCAGGGACGTCACCACCCCGTCGCCGATGGCCGCGGCGATCTTCGCCAGGATCTGGGCCTGGACGTACCGTAGCTGCGTCGCCCACGCCGTCGACTCGGCCTGCACATGTAAGACCTTCTCGCACAACGACGTTGGCTGCGCGTGGGCGGCGATGTCGGCTCCGACGATCTGTTCCCACATGCCGAACAGGGTGCCCTCGGCGATCTGCGGCTGCCAGCCGCGCTCACGCGCGATGCCGCCGACGAGGCGTCCGAATGGTTGCGGATCCCGGGAGTCGGGGCCCGCGCCGGACCAGCTGCGGCGCCCACCCCGCCGCACCCCGGACGAGCGGCGCGACGGTGATGCCCGTCCCTGACCGACGGACTTTCCGGCGGCGCGGGCCGAGGCACGGGCCTCTTCCAGTGCCCGGCGGGCACGCTCGTATCCGCTCATGCCGTCGGGACCCACCGGCCGCGGATCGGCGGACTCTGACTCGGTCATTCCGACAGTCTCCCCTCGACCTCCGACAGCATCGACTCGGACACTGACGGCTCGGACACTGTCGGCTCGAGGGATTCCGAAACAGCGGTGTCCGGGGGCTCGGGAGCCGGCTCCGCCGTCCCGGCGTCGTCGGTGACGGCCACCACCGTGGATTGGCGAGTGCCGTCGACCTTGACCAGGTCGACGCTGATGCGTCGGCCCCCGAGGCCCTCGGGGATGTCGTCGGCGACGGCGGCGGTGATGAGGATCTGCTCTGCGCCGCTGGTGAATTCGGCTAGTTTGCGTCGTCGCGCGGCATCGAGTTCGGCGAACACGTCGTCGAGCATGATCACCGGTTCGACGCCCTCCGCACGGGTCAATTCCACCGATCCCAGCCGCAGCGCCAACGCCAGCGACCACGACTCGCCATGACTCGCGAAGCCCTTCGCGATGTCGTCGCCGAGGATCAGGTCGACGTCGTCGCGGTGCGGCCCGACCAGTGACATGCCGCGGTCGATCTCCTTGTCACGCATTTCCCCGAGGCGGGTGAGCAGCACCTCACGGATGTGCTCGGGGTCGGCGGCGAGCCCGGCCGCCGGCAGGACGTCGTCTCCCGCGGAGGCCCGGTACCGCAGATCCGCCGGTCGGGAATGCGGCGCGATGGCGGCATAGGAGCCGGAGAAGTGTGGTGCCAGTTCGGTGAGCAGGTCGATGCGTGCGGCGGTGACCTGGCTGCCGTGGTCGGCCAACGCGCCATCCCAGACGTCGAGGGTGCTGATCACCGAGTCGGCCTCGGATCCACCGCGACGCAGGGCGGCGCCGGCGGTCTTGAGCAATGCCGACCGCTGTCGGAGCACCCTGTCGTAGTCGGCACGGGCCGCCGCCCATCGCGGTCCACGCTGGGCCACGAGTTCGTCGACGAAACGCCGGCGATCGGCCGGATCGCCGCGCACCAGCAGCAGATCCTCGGGCGCGAACAGCACAGTTCGCAAGACGCCCAACAGATCTCGGGGCCGGCGTTGCGGGGACGTGTTGAGCCACGCCTTGTTGGCGCCCTCGGCGTTGATCTGCAGCGACGCCGTCAGTTCGCGGCCCGCGTTCTCCACGGTGGCGGTGACGGTCGCCGACGACATCGACGAACGAACCAGTGGCGCATCGGAACTCACCCGATGAGACCGCATGGTGGCGAGGTAGAACAGGGCCTCGATGAGGTTGGTCTTGCCGAAGCCGTTGCGGCCGGTGATGATCGTCGGCCCGGGCCGCAGTTCGAGATCGACACTGCGCCACGACCGGAAGTCGCGCAGGTGCAGTTCGCGGACGAACACGGCTCAGGCGGTCGGCGAACTCGGCGGTGCACCACTGGCCCCGACCGAACGACCCGTGGTATCCCGAACGGCGTGGCCGCCGAATTGATTTCGTAACGCGGACACCGCTTTCAGAGCCGGCGATCCGTCCTGGCGGGAGGCGAAGCGGGCGAACAGCGCGGCGGAGATGACATTGGCCGGAACCGAGTGCCGGATGGCCTCCTCGACGGTCCAGCGACCCTCACCGGAGTCGGTGGTGTAGTCGGAGATACCGGCAAGCCCCGGATCCTCCTGCAACGCCCGGACCAGCAGATCCAGCAGCCACGACCGGATGACAGTGCCGTGAGTCCACGCCCGCAGCGTGCCCTCGACGTCGGTGATCAGCGGCTCGGCTGACAGCAGTTCGTATCCCTCGCCGTAGGCGTGCATCAGTCCGTACTCGATGCCGTTGTGCACCATCTTGGCGTAGTGACCCGCCCCGACCGGACCGGCATGCACGAATCCGTCGGCACGGTCCCCCTCCGGTCGCAACGCGTCGAAGATCGGCATGGCCCGCTCGATGTCGGACTCGGTTCCGCCCGCCATCAGCCCGTAGCCGTTCTCCAACCCCCAGACACCGCCGGACACACCGCAGTCGATGTAGCCGATTCCCTTGTCCCCCAACAGTTCCGAGTGTTGCTGATCGTCGGTGTAGCGGGAGTTGCCTCCATCGATGACGATGTCACCGGGGTCCAACGCGTCGGCGAGGGAGGCGATGGTGGATCGGGTCGGGTCGCCGGAGGGAACCATCACCCAGATCACCCGTGGCGCATCGAGGGCGGCGACGAGATCGGTGAGGGATCCGACGTCGGTGACGTCCGGACGCGGGTCGTAGCCGATCACCTGGTGCCCGGCGTCGGCGATCCGGGTGCGCATGTTGGCACCCATCTTTCCCAGTCCGACGAGGCCCAGTTGCATCGCAGTCCTTCCGATCCGAGTGCCAAGATGTGGTTGAGCGACAACGATTTTCGCAGACGATCGCTCGTTGCGGACGGTGGTCGTCCGGCGACGTCCGCGGGACGGATCAGCCGGGCAACCGGACCGGCATCAGCAGGTAGCTGAACGCGCTGTCGGGAGCCACGAACGCACCGGATTCGTCGGCGACGGGGGCCTCACCGTTCGAGATCCGCAGCACCGCGGGACGACTCGGGGTGGTGAAACCGAAATCCACCGACTTCGCGTTGATCGCCGACAACCCGTCCTGCAGGTACCCGGGGTTGAAGGCGATCGTCAGCGGTTCGCCCTGGAAGACGACCTCGAGTTCCTCCTCGGCCTTGCCCGCCTCGTCGCCGCCGGCCGTCAGCAGCACCGAACCCTCGGTGAACTCCATCCGGACCTGCGCACCGCGCTCGGCCACCAGGGCAACACGTTTGATCGCCTCGATCAGTGGGGCACTCTCGATGGTGGCGACCGCGGTGTGCGACGCCGGCAGCAACTGCCGGAACTTCGGGAACTCCGCGTCGAGCAACCGGGTGGTGTTCTGCTTGGTCGCGCCCAGAATCCCCAGGATCCCTTCGGCACCGATGGCGTCGCCCGCTCCGAAGGCCAACCGGACCGAACCGGTCCCCTCGGCGCCCGCGGTCTTCGCGCTCTCCGACAGGGTCTTGGCCGGCACCAGCACCGCACCACTCACGTCCGGTTGCACCGGTTCCCATTCCAGTTCACGCACCGCGAGCCGGAAGCGGTCCGTTGCGGCCAGAACCACCGAATTGCCCTCGATCTCGACGCGCACACCGGTGAGCATCGGCAGGGTGTCGTCGCGACCGGCGGCCACCGCAACCTGTGAGACCGCCTCGGCGAACACATCCGCGGGGATGGATCCGGTGACCGCGGGTACCTCGGGAAGCTGCGGGTAGTCCTCGACCGGCATCGTCGGCAACGAGAACTTGGCGCTACCGCAGGCGATCGCGACCCGGGATCCGTCCAGACTCACATCGACCGGTTTCGACGGGAGTGCTCGGGTGATGTCGGCCAGCAAGCGGCCCGACACCAGCACCTTGCCGGGTTCGGCGATCTCCGCGGAGATCGACTCCTGGGCCGACACCTCGTAATCGAACCCGGAGATCGTCAGGCCACCGCCGGTCGTCTCGTCGGAGGCATCGAGAACCACACATCCGAGCACCGGAACGGGGGGACGGGACGGCAGGCTACGGGCAACCCAGGCAACGGATTCGGAGAACTCGTCGCGCGCGACACGGAACTTCATAACGGGGGATGCGCCCTTCTCTCGGTTGCGTCTGCCGGGTTCGGAAATCGTCGTCGTCGATGCGTGGTCGGTGCCGGGCAGCGCGCGGGCAGGCGGCCACGATCGAGGATCGGGAGTTCCCACTCTAGAACGCCGATACGACCCGGTGGGTGATTGGGGTCAAGTCGCCACGCCGGGAGATGGGCGATCTCGACCGGCCCGGCCGGCACGTGTGTACACACATGCTTCTTGAAAGAAGATCTCTTGAAGAAGAGATCAACAATAGTTGTAGGCACTGTGGATCCTGTGGAGTTCATGCCATCGTCCGAGGACAGCAGGCATGCGGTGCTGTGGATGGCCGGTGGAGGAATGCTGGACGTCTGACCCCGTCGATGTGGATGACCGATGTTGTTCGTTTTCTGTCCACCCTCTGTGCACAGCCCGGGGCCAGAAATCCCACGATTCATCCACATGCGGCGACCTGGGGATTTGCGACCCGACGAGGCACGTGCCGAGCCGGGATCCGGCGTGGATCACACGTCGCACACCTCGGGCACGGGTTGAGAGTTGGTGTCGTGGGACGACGTCCTCGCGTGGGAGCACGGCCCATACGGGCGGCCGCAGCGCGGCGAGAGCCACGCGGCACAACGAAAGACCACGGGGCACGACGAGACGAAAGACCACCGAGCACGACGCGAGACCACGTGGAGCGGTCTCGGTGAGGAGGGTGTGCGGAGCGGTGTCAGCGCTCGGCGCGCTGCTTGATCCGGGCGGTGAGTTCCTGGACGTAGTCGTAGACCTTGCGACGCTCGGCCATCTCCTTGCGGATCTTGCGTTCGGCGTACATGACGGTCGTGTGATCGCGGTCGAAGGTCTCACCGATCTTCGGCAGCGACAGGTCGGTGAGCTCGCGGCACAGGTACATCGAGATCTGGCGGGCCTGGGCGAGCGACCGCGTCTTGCCGGGTCCACGGAGCTCCTCGACGGAGATGTCGAAGTATTCGGCGGTGATGGCCAGGATGCTGGCGGCGCTGATCTCCAGCGAATCGGAGTTCGGCAGCAGCGCCTGCAGCACCACGTCGGCCAGCGACTTGTCGAGCGCGGCGTTGTTGAGTGAGGCGAACGCGGTGACGCGGATCAGCGCACCCTCGAGTTCGCGGATATTGCGTTCGATCTTGGAGGCGATCAGCTCGAGGACGTCGTCGGGCACGGCGATGTTGTCCATCTGCGCCTTCTTGCGCAGGATCGCGATCCGGGTCTCCAGATCCGGCGGCTGCACGTCGGTGATCAGTCCCCACTCGAATCGGGTGCGGAGCCGATCCTCCAGTGTCGCAAGCTGTTTCGGCGGCCGATCGGAGGAGATGACGATCTGCTTGCTGGTGTTGTGCAGCGTGTTGAAGGTGTGGAAGAACTCTTCCTGGATACCTTCCTTGCCGATCAGGAACTGGATGTCGTCGACGAGCAGCACGTCGACGTCGCGGTAGCGGCGTTTGAACGCCACCCGACGATCGTCACGCAGGGAGTTGATGAAGTCGTTGGTGAACTCTTCGGTCGAGACGTACTTCACGCGCATCCCGGGGAACAGGCGCTGGGCGTAGTGGCCGGCGGCGTGCAGCAGATGGGTCTTGCCGAGCCCGGATTCTCCCCAGATGAACAACGGGTTGTAGGCGCGCGCGGGGGCCTCGGCGACGGCGACCGCCGAGGCGTGGGCGAAACGATTGGACGCGCCGATGACGAAGGTGTCGAAGGTGTACTTCGGGTTGAGGCTCACCGGGGAGGTTGCCGCCGACGTGCTCGTCGGCCGTTCCGCGAAATACGACGACCAGTCCGTGGTCGCGGATCCGTTGGTGGCGGCCGGGCTGTGCGTCACGGGTGTGGCGGTGCCCGGCGCCGGCGGGGGTGGGGTGTCGAAGTTGGTGGACACCGGCTGGCCCGCGAAGGTCTCGCCGGTGGTTTCGGAACCGAATGCCGGTCCCCCGACAGGACGCGTCGGCGGTGGCGTGGCGGCCATCGGATCCGAAGGTGTGTCGTCCTCGACGGGCTGCGGAGTGGTGGTACGCACGCCCAGGTCGACGGGTTGGCCGAGCATCCGACTCAACGTCGTGCGGATCGTGTCCCGAAGATTGCGTTCGATCTGTTCCTGCACCAGCGGGGTGGGTACCGCCAGCAGCGCGAAACCCTCGGCGAGGGTGAGCGGCTGCACCAACGACAGCCATGCCTTCTGTTGCCTCGACAGGGGTTCGTGGTCGGCGGAATCGTCGTTGAGTTCGGCGACGACCTGCTGCCACACCTCGCCGAACGAAGCGCGATCGGTAGTCACAGCTGATCCTCCTGCCCGGCGCCACGAACGGGTGGGTGTCACTGCGCTCGAATGCCTGAAACGGCCGACCCCGCTGGTCCGTCGCCACGACGAAAGTACCAGGATCGGATGAGGTCGACGTTCCCTTGGCGACGCTGGGGAGACTTGTCCACACGGTTATCCACATCTGTGAATAAAAGGGGGGAGCCACGACCCGGGATGGTCGGGGACGCGCTGCGCGGCAGCGGCGCGACAACGTGGGAGAACCGTAACAGACTCCGCCCGGCACCCTCCAGCAGAATCCCCCGACCGACGGCACGGTTACGCCCCTGGCCTGGCCGATTGGCGCTCGTTTGATTTGGCCCGGCCCGCTCCCGTACTCTCGACTGGTCATCCAGGTTGCGGATTTGCGGTGGATCACGTCGTCTGTGCCGGTCGTCACGAGAGTGTGCATCACTCGAGTCGCGGCCGGTGGGGGTGGCGCCACCAACCGGCACGAGTCCGGCACCGCGTCGGATAAGCAGAGACCACCACACGATGTGGGAACGCCGTGCAAGTCGGCGTGCCACATCCCAGAGCACAAGGAGTCACCGTGGCCAAGGGCAAGCGGACTTTCCAGCCCAACAATCGTCGTCGTGCGCGCGTGCACGGGTTCCGTCTGCGTATGCGCACCCGCGCCGGCCGCGCGATCGTCAATTCCCGTCGCAGCAAGGGCCGCTCGAAGCTCACGGCCTGATCTCGATCTGCGTCTGCCGATCGTGGAGCTGCGTCTCCCGGTCGGTTCGTAGTGTTCGATGATGTCGGCCGATCATCGGATCTCTCGTGGATCCGACTTCTCCCGCACACTCAAACGCGGTGTGCGGTCGACCACTCGTGATCTCGTCGTCAGTGTCGCGGTGGTGCCGACCATGTGGCCCGATCCGTCGGGTCGTCGGCGCACCGTCGACATGACCGGTGGTCCCTGGTTGGGACTGATCGTCAGCAAGTCCGTCGGCTCGGCGGTCGTGCGACACCGGGTTGCACGTCGGATCCGGGCGGCTTTCCGATCCGTGATGGATTCAGCGCCCGCCGACGAGACATTCGTCGTGGTTCGCGCCCTCCCCGGCGCCGCATCTGTTGGCAGCGACCAACTCGCCGAACAGTTGCGCGAGGTGTTCGGGCGTCGCCGTGTCCGCCAGTTGGCTCCCAACGCAGCGCCGTCGACCGGCAGGCTGTCAACCGGCGGGCCGTCAACCAACAAAGTGTCGGGAGTTCGGGAATGACTCGCCCCGTGACCACCGACTCCCCCGCCGCCGATGACGTGGTTGATGACGCTGCCGAGGTCGGTCTGTCGGCTCGGTGTCTGCGAGCTCTTCATCTCCTCCCCCGCCGCACGGTCATCTTCCTGATCGAGCTCTACCGCACCTGGGTCTCTCCGCTGCGATTGCCGACCTGTCGGTTCGAACCGACCTGTTCCGGGTATGCGGTGGAAGCACTCTCGATGCACGGCTTCTTCCACGGCGGAGCACTCGCGGTCATCCGGCTGTGCAAGTGCGGCCCGTGGCACAAACCTGGTTATGACCCGGTACCCGAGCGCGGGTTCCGGCATCGTCCGCCATCACCAGAGGAGACATCGGAGGCCGGTCAGCCCGGCGGCGATCCTCCCGACGACGAGGGACAGACGTCCAACCGCACCGCCGACGACGGCGTAGGCGCATCTACGAGAAGTGAGGGATAGCTGACCCGTGCTGAACTTCATCTATTGGCCGGTATCCGCGATCATGTGGTTCTGGCACTGGCTGTTCGACTTTGTCACGCCGGATAGTCCTGGTGGCGATGGCATCGCGTGGGCGTTGTCGGTGGTGTTCCTGGTCTTCACCCTGCGTGCGATCCTCTACAAGCCCTTCGTGAAGCAGATTCGCACCACGAAGAAGATGCAGGAGATCAATCCGCAGCTGCAGGCGATCCGCAAGAAGTACGCCAAGGATCGGGTCAAGATGACCGAGGAGATGCAGAAGCTGCAGAAGGAGCACGGCTTCAATCCCCTGCTCGGATGTCTGCCGATGCTGCTGCAGATCCCGGTGTTCATCGGTCTGTTCCACGTGCTGCGATCGTTCAACCGGACCGCGACCGGAATGGGTCAGCTGGGGATGTCTCCGGAGGAGACCCGGTCGGTCGGCAACTACATCTTCAGCGTCGACCAGGTGCAGAACTTCCTCGACGCCCGCCTCTTCGGGGTGCCGCTGTCGTCGTACATCACCGAGCCCAAGACCGAGTGGGCGGCGTTCGTTCAGCCCGGCCAGCCGATCGACTTCGACCGCTGGGACATCGCCATCGTCGTCATCCCGATGATGATCGTGGCCTCGATCGCGACCCACATGAACTCCCGCGCCTCGGTGGCACGTCAGCCGGCGGCCGCCCTGGAGAACCCGCAGACCCGCATGATGAACATGCTGGCGCTCTACATCTTCCCGCTGGGCATCCTGGTGACCGGACCGTTCTTCCCCGTCGCCATCCTCCTGTACTGGATGAGCAACAACATCTGGACCTACGGCCAGCAGCACCTCGTGTTCGGTCGGATCGAGAAGGAAGAGGAAGAGGCGCGGCTCGCCAAGCAGGAGAAGCTCAAGGCCAACGCTCCCAAGCCGGGTGTGAAGCCGGACCGTTCCAAGAAGCAGGGTTCCACGTCGAACTCCGACGACGATGAGTCGACGGGGCTGTCGCTGACGAAGGGTGACGACGCGACAGATGCCGCGCCGAAGAAGTCGTCGGGCGGAGGCTCGACGAGCGACTCGGCAAGCGACTCGGGGACGGCGGAGTCGGTGGCCGAGAACGAGGCGGCCGCGACGCCCGACACCAAGCCACGCCCCGGCCAGAAACCGGCGCGAGCGTCCGGTGGTCCCGGTCCCGGGAACAAGAACCAATCCGCTGCCAAACGCGGCGGCGGTAAACGCGGGAACCGCAAGGGCGGTAGACGCTGACCGCGAGGTCGCGCGCCGCATTCCCGGCTGGCGGATCGACCGGCCCGACACAGACCTGACAGGTACGAGCAAGAAGGTGGAACCCAGATGACAGCAGAGACTGCGACTCAGGGAGAGCACGACGTGAACGCTGAGGCGGTGTCCCAGGAGACCGTGTCCCAGGAGACCGTGGCCGACGAGACCGTGGCCGAGGAAGCGGCGGGCGCGGATTCGGACGGTGCGGATTCGGACGGTGCGGTGCAGGGTGCTGACGCCGGTGAGGCTGACGCCGACGCCGACGCCGACGCTGAGGATGCCGAGGATGCCGAGGACGACGAGTCGGAGGAGGACGGCGACGGGCTGTTCGAGGAGGGCGAGATCGCCGGTGACTACCTCGAGCAGTTGCTGGACGTCCTGGACTTCGATGGCGACATTGATCTCGATGTCGACGGTGACCGCGCGATCGTCAGTATCGATGGCGGCGATGATCTGGCGAAGCTCGTCGGACGCAAGGGCGAGGTTCTCGACGCCCTGCAGGAACTCACTCGCCTTGCCGTTCAGCAGGTGACCGGAGATCGGAGTCGACTGATGCTGGACATCGCTCGCTGGCGTGCCGATCGTCGCGACCGGCTGGCGCGTTTGGGTACCGAGGTTGCCGAGCGTGTCCGTGCGGAAGGCGATCGCGAGGCGCTGGATCCGATGACGCCGTTCGAGCGCAAGATTGTGCATGACGCGGTGGCCGCTGTGGATGGCGTGATCAGCGAGAGCGAGGGCGTGGAGCCCAAGCGTAGGGTCGTGGTGATCAAGGTCGATTGACCGACGATCCGCTGATGCGGATGGTAGCGAGCAAGGGAGTCCCGGTCGTTTGGCCGGGACTTCGTTGTTCCCGGGGTGGAAACTACATTGATGTGATTCCGCTGTTTCACGTGAAACGGCGGTGAGCGATCAGCGACAAGGATGGTCTGTTTCACGTGAAACCTGAGCCTTCGGAGGATCAGAGCCCGCACGAGCCCTCGGCCACGGGTGACTCCCCTCCCCCATCGGCCGCGAAGGTGTTCGGTGATCGCTTGGACGCCGCGGAGCGGTATCGATCGATGCTTGCGACGGACGGTACCGTCCGCGGGCTGATCGGCCCCCGCGAGGTGCTGCGTCTGTGGGACCGTCATCTCGTCAACTGTGCGGTGATCGGTGAGTTGATCGACGAGGGCCAGTCGGTGATCGACATCGGAAGCGGAGCAGGCCTGCCGGGGATCCCGTTGGCCATCGCGCGTCCGGATCTCAACATCACCCTGATCGAACCGCTCCTCCGGCGGACGACCTTTCTGGAGGAGGTTGTCGAGAGACTCGATCTGAATGTTCGCGTGATACGGGGTCGTGCCGAGGAGAAGACTGTGCTCGCCGAAGTAGAGCCGGCCGATGTTGTCACGTCGCGGGCCGTCGCACCGCTCGAACGGCTGGTCCGATGGTCGGCTCCACTGATCTCTCCGGCGGGCCGCTTGGTGGCCATCAAAGGGTCGTCGGCCGAAGATGAGATCGCTCGTGACTGGCAGCGTGCTGCGAAGCTCGGGATCGTCGATCTGAAAGCACAGACGTGCGGCGCCGATGTGTTGGAGCAGGCGACGACGGTGATCGTGGGATTCAAGCGCGGTGGCTCGGGGCGATCACGCGAGAAGGACGCCGGGGGCGTCGGGAATCCGTCTCGTCGGAGTGCGGGACCGAACTCGTCGGTCCGGAAGTCAGGGAGGTAATTGGTGCGGATCGGTCGGAGAGCGCAAAATAGGAGGGCGTCATCGAGTGCCTCCGATACCTCTGAGGACACCCAATCTGTCGGGCAAAGGAGTCCCAGCGTGGTCGAGAAAGACCCGAAGGTTTCACGTGAAACGTCACACAATGGCGCGGGTGGCGCCACACAGGATTCTCTCGACGACACACCGATCGCAGCCGCGGCGGCACGAGCCAGTCAGGTCCTGACGCCTGGTGCGTCCGGTCAACTCCCCCACCCCGCCGCCACCCGGATCCTCACCGTCGCCAATCAGAAGGGTGGGGTCGGGAAGACCACCACCGCGGTGAACCTGGCGGCCGGGCTGGCGGTGCATGGACTGCGGGTGCTCGTCGTCGATCTCGATCCGCAGGGCAATGCGAGCACGGCACTGGGTATCGATCACCGGGCACCGGACATCGCGTCGGTGTACGAGTTGCTGATCGACGAGGTGACGATCCGCGATGCGGTCCAACAGAGTCCCGCCAACGAGAACCTCTTCTGTGTGCCCGCGACTCTCGATCTCGCCGGCGCTGAGATTGAGTTGGTGTCGCTCGTCGCCCGCGAGAATCGGCTGCGCAACGCACTGAGCGACGACTCCATCGCGGAGTTCGGATTCGACTACATCTTCATCGACTGCCCCCCATCGCTGGGACTGCTGACGGTGAACGCGATGGTCGCGGCGCGCGAAGTGCTCATCCCGATCCAATGCGAGTACTACGCCCTCGAGGGTGTCGGTCAGCTACTCCGCAACATCGAACTCGTGCAGGCGCACCTGAACAAAGATCTGCACGTCTCGACGATCCTGCTGACGATGTACGACGGACGCACGAAGCTCGCCGATCAGGTTGCCGAGGAGGTGCGCCGACACTTCGGCAGCAAAGTCCTATCGACCATCATTCCGCGCAGCGTCAAGGTGTCCGAGGCTCCGGGCTACGGGATGACCATCATCGAATACGACCCGGGTTCACGTGGATCAATGAGCTACCTCGACGCCGCCCGAGAACTCGCGATGAAGAGCCAGACGACCGAATCCGGTGTCAGTCCCTGACGCCGCCCGGCCTGCGCGCCTCAGGCCGTCACCCATCCAGCAGTCGAGAAGCATCAGTTCATGAACACCGTCGGGTCGAGAGGATTTCCGTGAGTCAGAAGGACACTGCGCGACGAGGAGGGCTCGGACGCGGGTTGGCGGCGCTGATCCCGACGGGTCCCACCGAGGGTGATCCGACCGCGCCGAAGTTGGGTGCGGCGGCTGCCGATGTGGTGATCGGTACCGGTAACGGCGGGGCGGCCGGCGCGGGCACGAAGAGTCGTATGTCGACCGCGCGTACGGACACCACCGATGCCGTCTCCCCCGCCGGAACCGTCGATGAGGTCGGCGCGGTCTACCGCGAGATTCCTCCCAATCTCATCCAGCCCAATCCGCAGCAGCCCCGAAGTGTGTTCGACGAGGACGCTCTCAACGAACTGATCCACTCGATCAGGGAGTTCGGTCTCATGCAGCCGATCGTCGTGCGGCGGCTGCCGAAGCCCACCGCCGACGGCGTCGAGTTCCAGCTCGTCATGGGCGAGCGTCGGTGGCGCGCCAGCCAGGAAGCCGGCCTCGACGCCATTCCGGCGATCGTGCGGGAGACCCCTGACGGTGACATGCTTCGCGATGCGCTGCTCGAGAACATCCACCGCGCACAGCTGAATCCCTTGGAAGAGGCGGCGGCGTATCAGCAATTGCTCGATGAGTTCGACGTGACACATGAGGAGCTGGCGAACCGGTTGGGGCGCTCGCGGCCGGTGATCACGAACATGATCCGCCTGCTGAAGCTGCCGATCCCGGTGCAGCGTCGCGTGGCCGCCGGTGTGTTGTCGGCCGGGCACGCTCGTGCATTGTTGTCGTTGGAGGTCGGCAGCGACGCGCAGGAGGCTCTGGCGGCGCGCATCGTCGCCGAGGGTTTGTCGGTGCGCGCGACGGAGGAGGCGGTGACACTTGCGAACCGCGATGACGGCTCCGCAACCACCCCGTCCCCGGCAGCCAAACGCAAGCCGATGCAGATGCCCGGGCTCCAGGACCTCGCCGAGCGGCTGTCCGATCGTCTCGATACCCGGGTGACGGTCAGCCTCGGCAAGCGCAAGGGCAAGATTGTCGTCGAGTTCGGATCCGTCGACGATCTCCAGCGGATTGTCGGTCTGGTCGACCCGGGGAAGTGATATCACCGACGATTTTCCACGACCAACCACCCTCGGGAGTAACGTCACAGTGACGCATCTAGTTGCGCGAATCCTGCGGATCGACGGCAGCCTTTGCAGCTCAACGTTTTTCGGGACCAGCGCGGTGACAGGACGGACGATCTGACATGGAACCGGTGATCTCGCGTCTGAGTCTCGAATCCTTCGAGTCGCTACCACCGCACGCGCGACGATGTGTCTTCTGGGAGGTCGATCCAGGAACGGTGGGCGGCGACGATCTCGACACCGTCTGCGTTGCCGACACCTCAACGTTCGAGAGCGAGTTCGACAAGGAAGCGTGGATCTCCTCGGTGCTCCTCGAATGGGGTGCGTGCGGACAGTTCGCCACCGATCCGTCGACCGGCGTTGTCGTGGGTACCGCGTTCTATGCACCGCCCGGACGCATTCCGCGGTCCCGGCTGTTTCCGACGTCGCCCGTCAGTGCTGACGCGGTGCTGCTGTCATCGATTCACGTGGAACCGGGGTACGAGGAGGTCGCCAGTCCCCTTCTTGACGCCGTCGTCACCGATCTCATTCGACGTGGCGTACGCGCCGTCGAGGCGTTCGGGTTGGTGCGCGCCGGCGGTTCTGCCGATGATCGTGGTTCGGACCCGTCCGGTGTGCGCGATATCAGCGAGTGGTCGGATGAGGAGATCGTGAACGTGGCACGAGAGATCCTCGACAACCCGCAACCGGATCTGTGTACGCGGTGTCTGATCGATGCCGCGTTCCTGAAGGCATCCGGCTTCGATGTGGTCGCCTCACACGCGCGTTTCCCCCGGTTTCGTCTCGAACTGGACGAAGGCCTGGGATGGAAGTCGGAGGTCGAGGGCGCCCTGGAGAAACTGGTGGTGATGGCGGCGATCGATCTGGCCGGAAAGACCCGGACGTTCGCACCGATCGGCAGGCGCGCTACGTAGTCGACGCGTTATGGGTGACGCGTCGTGACGAGGTGGACGTGCTCCGAAAAAGATTCGGAGCACGTCGAATTGGGATCTCGACTCAGGAAATCTCTTCGGCGGCAAGAAGATCGGCGAAGGTGTACGTCCCGGTGGGCCGGTCGTCGTTGCCGAGCAGATACAGTCGCTTGACCGCGACGAGGACGGCCTCGGCAATCACGTTGCGGTAGTTGGGATCCTCGAGCGTCTCGGCGTCGTCGGGATTGGTGATGTACCCGACGTCGATCATGGCGACCGGCATCCTGGTGAGCCGCAACAGTTCCCACGTACGTTCGTGCGTGCGGCAGTCGATCAGCGGGGTGCGCGCGGCGACCTCACGTTGGATGAAGCCGGCGAGGTTGCGGCCGATCGTGGAGTACGAACCGTGGCTGTTGCCGAAGTAGAAGGAGGCCACGCCGCTGGCGGTCGCGTTCGGGTAGTGGCCGAAGCGCAGCGAGATCATCAGGTCGGCATCGATCATGTTGGCGACGCGGGCGCGATCCTCGTCGGTGGGTGCTCCCCGACCGTCGTGGGACAGGAACGTTTCCATGCCGGCGGCGGCCATCCGGCCTTCGAGTCGTGCGGCGAGATCCCAGAGCAGTCGGCTTTCCTGGTCGGCGAGCGCGCCGGTGGACAGGTCGTGCATGCCGCCGGTACCGGGGTCGATGACGATACGTTTGCCGGAGAGCCGGGGGCCGGAGCGACGGACGTGCTCTTCCTCGCGGATCGCGTACGGGGAACCGCCGGTGACGCGGGTGCCCAGACGTTCCAGCGACCGCAGAGTGGACGGGCCGCAGATGCCGTCGGCGGACAGACCGTACTCACTCTGATACAGGCACACCGCGTTGTGGGTGGTCTCGCCGAAGACGCCGTCGACCAGGGCCGTGTAGTAGCCGAGATTCTGGAGGCGGCCCTGCAGGGTGGCCACGTCGTCGCCCACCATCGGGGACGACAGACGGTAGAGCAGTACTCGCGCTCCGAGCTGGTAGGACGCCTCGCGCAGGGCGCGGTAGGTGGCGGGGCCGACGATGCCGTCGACGATCAGTCCGCGCTGCTGCTGGAACGCGCGGACGGCGTGGTCGGTGTCCTCGTCGAAGGTGTGTCCGCGGATCTCGTCCGGCGAACCGTCGCCGTCGGCGGCGTGACGTCCGCGCGTGACGGGCATGAGGCCTTGTCCGGCGAGGATGGATCGGATCTCGGCGACGGCCGAACCCTGATCACCCAGTCGGAATGTTGGCATCTCAACTCCTTGTTGGCGCGGGACGCGTCGTTGTCCTTGCGCTGCATGGTCACGCCGATCGCGCTGTGAGGCTCTCGGTAGAGGCGAGCGCGCACCAGGCGGACCAGGTGCATTCTGTCAGTTCCGTAGTACGCGGACCAAACCGAACACGGGCACAGAAACATCACGGACGCCGTCACCAGCGAAAACACCGACGACGACGCCCGTGTGGAGGTTGTCACCCCCGCATGTCAGGCGTTGGAGCCGACCACCGAATCGAGTTCGCGCAGCAGGGCGGCCTTGCCCTTCGCGCCGACGATGGTCTTGGTGGGCTTGCCGTTCTCGAACAGGATCATGGTCGGGATCGACATGATCTGGAAGTCACGGGCCGTGGCCGGATTGGCGTCGACGTCGAGTTTGGCGACGGTCAACTTGTCGGCGTGCGCGCCGGCGATCTCCTCCAGGACCGGTGCCACCATGCGGCACGGACCGCACCAGGTTGCCCAGAAGTCGACGAGTACCGGCTTGTCGGATCCGAGGACGTCGTCCTTGAAGGTGGCGTCGGTGACGGCCACGGTGTTGGCTCCCATGAGTGTTCCTCCTGTTGTTGTCGTGATGGTCGGTATCTATTGAGGTCTGCAGTGTCAGCTGTGTGCGTCGACGACGACCACGTCGCCTTCGATCGGCGTGGGTTCGATGTCACCCTGCTCGGCGAGCCACCGTTCGGCGTCGATGGCCGCGGCGCAGCCACTGCCGGCGGCGGTGATCGCCTGGCGGTAAGTGTGGTCGACGAGGTCGCCGGCGGCGAAGACGCCGGGCAGCGAGGTGTAGGTGGTCCGGCCCTGGACCTGCACGTATCCGTCGGAGTCGAGGTCGATCTGACCGCGCACGAGTTCACTGCGCGGGTCGTGGCCGATGGCGACGAACATGCCGGTCACGTCGACGGTCTCGGTGTCGCCGGAGCGGGTGTCGATCAGTTCGAGGCCGGTCACCGAGCCGTCGCCGATCACCGACTTGACCGCGGAGTTGGTGACGAAGCGGATCTTGTCGTTGGCGCGGGCCCGCTCGAGCATGATCTTGGACGCCCGGAACTCCTCGCGTCGGTGGATCAGGGTGACGCTGCGCGCGAACTTGGTGAGGAAGGTCGCCTCCTCCATCGCGGAGTCGCCGCCGCCGATGACGGCGATGTCCTGATCCTTGAAGAAGAAGCCGTCGCAGGTCGCGCACGCCGAGACTCCTCGGCCGAGCAGCTCCTGCTCACCGGCGATCCCCAGGTAGCGGGCCGCGGCACCCATCGCCAAGATCACCGCGTGCGCCCGGTAGGTTTCGCCGGAGGCCACGACCTCCTTGACCGTCCCCTGCAGGCGGACCTCCTCGACGTCCTCCATCCGCAGGTCGGCGCCGAACCGGATGGCCTGCTCGCGCATCTCGTCCATCAGGGCCGGGCCCTGGATTCCGTTCTGGAAGCCGGGGAAGTTCTCCACCTCGGTGGTGGTCATCAGGGCACCGCCGAACTGGGTTCCCTCGAAGACGATCGGGGCGAGTTCCGCACGTGCTGCGTATACCGCCGCGGTGTATCCCGCAGGACCTGATCCGATGATGATCAGTTCGTGGATCTGCTGGGTGTCTGACTGGGTCACTTCGTCCTCCGTGCTCGTTTCACATCACCTGCAGCCAAAAACTTCCCTGGTCGCAGGGGTGCGTGTACCGGCTTTCAACACAAGGGTATGCGGAAGTGTTCCCTCCTCAGCGCGGGCACCGGGGTGCCGGTGTCGCGGCTCCCCCATTCGGCGGACGACGTGGCCCGGGTCATCCTCCGATCGTGGTACGCGAGACGGTTGCCGGATTGCCGGTGTCGCAATCGGGGCCGACCACCAGCGCGAGGAAACGCCCGGCGACACCGGTGCCGAGCAGGATCACCACCTGTTGTGTGCCGTCGACGGTCACCGGGCCGGAGCCCAGGACCGGGGTCGTCGCCGGGATGCCGTTGGCAGCGGTGCATCGTCGAAGTGCGTCGGTTGAGGGGAACGGCGAACCGTCGGTGCGGCCCAGGACCGACAGTGCCGCCGCGCGGTCCAGGGTGGAGGACGGTGCGGGAACGGAGAGGTTCGACGACGGCGCGCTTGGCCGCGCCTCGACGGAATCGGTGGGCTGCGAGGGTCGAAGCGCGATCACCGCGGTCACGACGACGACGATGAGGATCGCGGCCGCAGAGAGGACGGCGTAGGTGCGCGGCCCGGCGCCTCGCCACTTTCTCTCGTTCCTCTTGTTCGGGCGTCTCATGGCCGGGTGTGGGGTGGTCTCCGCGGCGATTGCAGCCAGAGTCTCTTGAGTGCGTGCGAGGACCCAATCCGGTGGCGGGGCGTCGTCGACGTCGGTGTTGTGGTCCGCAACGTCTTCGGTGTCGCCCAGGGCGTGCAGTTCGTCACGGACCCGTGCCAGGGCCACAAGTGTGGCCTGGGCATCCGCGTCCTCGGCGATGTGCGCGCGAACATGCGCCGCCGTGGCGGCGTCGAGGTTCCCGGCCTGGAACTCGGCGAGGAGCTCCGGGTCATAGGGCGGTGAGGGGAAGCGTGATGAATCCTCGGTCATCGTCGCCTCCTCGGATGGTTCGCGTCGGTCGACGCGGTCGGCATGGCTGTCTCCCCGGTGTAGTCCATATTGCTGATTGGACGCACGCGGGGGCCTCGCGGTTCCCTCCGTGTCCGGATTTCTGAGATCAACTGTCGGCGCCCCTGAGGTAGCCGAGGAGGTCGGCCAGGCGATACCGCCCTCGAGCACTTCGGCTCTTGAGAGTGCCGACCGGTACACCGAGGAGCTGTGACGCTTCGTCCATCGTGTACCCCTCGACGTCGATGGCGATGATCGCGGCCCGTTGATTCGCGGGCAGCTGGTCGAGCGCGTCCTCGATGGCGAGAGTCAGTTCGACACGACCGTACTCGTCGGCGCTGCCGGCCAGGGCATAGTTGTCGGGCTCGGAGAGAGAAATGGTTCGCTGACTTGCGTTGCGGCGCATGCGATCCAGCGAGGCATTCACGACGATGCGGTGCAGCCAGGACGTCACGCGTGCCTCGCCGCGGAATGCTGCCGCTGTCCGGTGTGCGGCGATGAGTGCTTCTTGGAGTGCGTCGGCGGCGTCGTGGGGGTTGCCGGTGGTGCGTAGGGCGATGCGCCAGAGGTAGTTCTGGTGGCGGGTGATGAGGGTGGTGAATGCTGTTGGGTCGCCGTGGGTGTGGGCGGTGAGGAGTTGTTCGTCGGTGCGTGTGTCGCTGTGTTGTCTGGCTCCCCCGGGCATGGTGGTCAGGGTAGTGGGGTGTCGGGTGGGTGGGGGTGGTGTTGGGGGTGGTTGTGGAGAAGCGGGGAGTTGCACCCAGCACGCCAGTGTGCCACTCTTCATTCTCGATTGTTGTTACTGAACATTGAATGGTTGAGGAGGGTGTGATCGTGGCGGGTGTCGGGCTGGCGCGGATAATGCTCGGTGGATCAAGGCACCGTTCGACTGTCGCTCTCGGAGAACACATGACGCGTCATGCCATGCCTCACGCGATACCTATGGTTCTGACGACGACAGATCTCGTAGACGACTCGGCCGCAGCATCACAGACGGTTGGATGATCAACATCTACGCGATCCCAACCGCCATTGCCTTCCTCGCAGGCACGATCGTCGGCAATTCACTGCTCTAACCTCAGTAACCTCACATGTCTGGAAGCCCGTTCGCACAGCAGATCAAAGGAGCAAAGGTGAGACGCCAGAAAAGGATTGGCCTACTCGTCGGCATGGCAACAGCAACAACCGCCGTCATCATGGGTGGCGGATCAGGCTCAGCCGACGCGGCCCCACAGGTCAGCTGCGCGGGATCGATCTGCACCAACCATGGAGACCAGCCGGGAGTGGGATTTGGCAACTACCGCTGCCCCAACGGCGTGGTGTACCCGTCGTTCGCGGTTGTCCTTCCCCACTCAAGCGCGTTCGTGTTCCCCGCCAACTGCGCAGGCCCCAACTCTCTGTACTGACCGAGCATCTGATGAAAGCAGTTGGGATCGTCAGAGTTACCGTGCCGGAACATCACGGCCTGCTGTGGGACAAAAGCCCACCGATACTCGACACTCTTGCTCCATGGATAGCGTTGCTCTGCGTTGCCGCTGCCGGCGTATTCGGACTGCGTCGCATCTCAGCAGCCCGCCGACGGCTCGGAGTACTTGCAGCTGTGCTGATTTCGCTTCTGGCGGCTGGACTTGCCCTCGCCGTCCACCAGTTGGGCCACGGCAGTGACACGTCCTGGAAGGAAGCCGCGCACACGGCGCTGAGCAGCGCGATCGGTGCCGATATCGACGATCAGCACTCGGACCTGAACGCGTTGCCGCATGCGCAGCCGGGGGACACGATTGCACTATCAACTGATCGCGGCATCCACTACAACGCGCGGGTCCTGCGCCACGACGACACCTACGTCACGGTAGTAATCACTGCAGCTGAGTGAGCATCACAACTCCATGTGCCGGACGGCCGGCACAGTCAAATCCTGCCCGCCCGCACGATAGTAGGTGCTCGAGCGTCTGGGTCATCGTCCATTCCTGTTTGCCGGCGCTCTTCAGCACGCTCGGCAACGCTTCGGCAGCGACGTCGAGCTTCGACGTGGCCAGATGACCCCCCAATTGTTGATACACCGATATCGCTGACTGTGACTGCGGTGCACCATCATTCGATGTTGACGAGGTCGTGTGGGTGGTCATGAGAGTGTGTTCGGAGTTCTGTGCGGCGGTCTCGTAGACAGCCAGATCAATCACCGACGTGTCGGTGTCTACCGAGGTAGTGGTGTGGGAAGTGCTGTTGCGCAATGTGTCTGCGGCTTTGCGGGATTGTTCACCACCCCGGGCGACGGTGGCGCTCGGGTGTCGGTGGTGACGGAGCGGATGCTGCCCAATAGCCGCGAGGCGAGTTCTTCGCCGGCATCGGCGACGCGCGGCGCTGTGTGAGGACCTCGACGAGTACGGGGTGATGTTCTCGGTGTGGCGCCTGGACGCCGACGGCGCGCAGTGCGTGTACCGCGCCCATGTGCACGATCCGGACTCCGATCCGGACGAGTAGGCGGTCGCGATGATGGTGACAGGGCCGGAGGCGGCGGCTGGAGTCGCCGACCTCTATGACGCGGACCCGTCTGTTCTCCTTGCGCCGGAGCAGGATCCGTCCTCGGTGGCCGGCCTCTCGGGAATCGTCGGTAGCCAGTTCGAACCGTGGCCATCAGCGCTCGGATTGCGGTGGCCCGAGATCTCATAGGCGGGTCCGCGGAGGAACCAAGCCGCCATGGAGACCCGTGGGTAGGCAGGCAAGCAGGTGCCCCGGCGGCTGACGTGATGTTGCCACGGGGGGTTCTCCCACCGAGCTGATGTTGTTAGGGTGACCTAATTCGGACATCACATCGGAGGGATTCATGCCAGATCACGGTGCTGCATTCGACCATCTCATCCACTGGGTGCCCGACCTCGATGACGCGATGGCGAAATACGGCGCCGTCGGACTGACCACGCGCCCGGCACTGACCATGCCCGGCTTCCGGAACGCGGCATGGGGTGTCGATGATGAACGCTACGTCGAGTTGGCGACTGTCGATGACTGGAACGCGGTGCGAACCTCGAAGTATGCGGGCAGTTTGGAGATCCTGAAACCCGTCGTCGACGCGGTCGATGCCTCGGGCCTGGTCACCTTCGCGGTGGACGTGCCGGACGCAAGGGTCATCGCGAGACAACTGCTCGAGGCCGGGCGGGACGTGGATGAGATCGAGGTCTACCTCGAGGACAGGGGCGCGGGGTTCGTCGAGGTGTTTGTTCGTGACGCGCCCACCTACTTCCCGTTCTTCATCACCTACTCGCCGCCCCGGGCCGAGATAGGCCGCATGCGAGCCGAATACCGCCAGACACAGGGCATCAGCCTGGACGGTGCGCCCGACCTGGTTGCGCTGCTGATCCGCAGTGTCGATCCGTACACCGAGGCGCAGCATTTGGCCGAACTGGTGGGATGCCCGGTCCGCGGTACCACGGTGGCGCTTCCCGGCGCCGAGGTCAGGTTCGAGCGCGGCGCCGAACCCGGCCTGCACGGCATCGTGGTGCGTGGCCTCGGCAACGCGCCGACGGCCATCGAGATGCTCGGAATGACGGTGATCGTCGAGCGGTGAGCGGCAGTTCTGACCCTTGAACCCAACCGCACGCCGGTGCTACGGTCGGGCCAAGTAAGGGGCACCTAAGTTAGTGAGTCATCGTGATCGTCGAAGCACGAGGAGAGCGCAAGTCGTTCAAGGACGTCGAAGCCCTGTGTGGGCTCGACCTGGAGGTCGCCGAGGGCGAGATCCTCGGTGTCCTCGGTCCCAACGGCGCCGGCAAGACCACCACCATCAACATTCTCACCACTCTCATGCGTCCCGATGCCGGCGAGGTGCGGGTCGCGGGTATCGACGTCGTGCAGGAACCGGCGAAGGTGCGACCACTGATCGGGTTGACCGGACAGTTCGCCGCCCTCGACGGAAACCTCACGGCGCGTGAGAATCTGGTCTTGTTCGGCAGGCTTTTCAAACTCGGTGCCCGTGAGGCGACCCGAAGGGCCGACGAACTTCTCGACGAGTTCGCGCTGGCGGACGCCGCCGACCGACGTACTGTCACCTACTCCGGCGGTATGCGGCGACGACTGGACCTCGCCGCCTCCATGATCGGCCGACCCCGCGTGCTGTTCCTGGACGAACCCACCACCGGACTCGACCCGCGCAGTCGGAACATGTTGTGGGAGGTGGTAAGTCAGCTCCGGTCCGAAGGTGTCACGGTGTTCCTCACCACCCAGTACCTCGCCGAAGCCGACGAACTCGCCGACCGCATCGTCGTCATCGACAAGGGCGCGGTGATCGCCGAGGGCACCCCGGCGCGACTGAAGGAACTCGTCGGCGGCGCCGTGTGCGAAGTGGTTGTGGACCAACGTATTCGGGATCGGAAAGGCGCGGTGTTGGGGTCGCGGTGGGAGGTCTCGCGCACCGAAACACAGATCGTGGTGCCCGCCGACGGGCCGTCCACTCTGTTCGACATCGTCCGCGTGCTCGACGCCGAGCAACTCGTTCCGGACGACATCAGCCTGCGCCACCCCACCCTCGACGATGTGTTCCTGGTATTGACCGGATCGGCGACAACGGAGCAGGCACCCCCGACCGATTCCGTGGACGCCTCATGACCACCGTCGCGCCGGCGACAGCGGGCATGTCACCGGCGCTGCTCACCGACACCCTCGCACTGACCGCCCGGCACCTCCGCCTGATGGTCAGACGGCCCCCATCGATCATGGGCGGCATCGTCCTGCCGATCATCTTCGCCATCCTGTTCCTGACCGTCTTCGGGCGAGTGATGGACCGCGCCGGACTCGACTACCCGCAATACATGATGCCCGCGATCGTGGTGCAGGCCGCATTCTTCGCCGCCATGTCCGGATCCGTATGGGCGGCCGAGGACGCATCGTCGGGCATGGTGGAACGGTTGCGTGCCATGCCGATCGCACGACCGGCGCCGATCCTTTCGCTGCTGATCGGCGAAACGGTCCGGTCGGTGGTCGGGTGCGTCGTATTGATCGCTCTCGGTTACGCTTTCGGCTTCCGTTTCTCGACCGGTGTGCTGGGCGTGCCGGCATTTCTGGGTATCGTCATCGTGGCGACCGCGTCGATCTGCTTGCCGTATCTGGTGCTCGGGTACCGACTCGCCGCCCCCGAACCCGCGCAGGCGCTTGGTGGCGTCATCTACTTCCCACTGCTACTGGAGTCGACACTGTTCGTACCCAAGGACGCCTATCCGGGCTGGTTGCAACCGATCGTGGAGTACCAACCGCTCTCATGTGTCACCGAGGCCCTGCGTGCGGTCTCGACCGACGGTTACAGCAACGTGGCCTCAACCGTCGGGATCGCCATGCTGTGGATGGTCGGGTCGCTGGTGGTGTTCGGACTGCTGGCGCCGCGCGTGTTCGGGAGAGTGTCATGACCACCGACATCGCGGTGATGACGCGCCGCGGCGTCACCTTGATGGTGCGCTCGCCGATGACGATGTCCACCGCGGCTTTCATGCCGATCATCCTGCTGTTGCTGCTGTCCGTGTCGTTCGGGTCGGTGGTGATGCCGGGTGCCGGAGTGGCCGACTACGTCCAGTTCGCGACACCGCTGTTCGTGACGATGGGCGTCGCCTTCGGTGCCATCTCAACCGCGATCTCCGCACAGCAAGACCGCACCTCGGGTTTCGACGACCGACTGCGCACACTGCCGATCTCGCCGGTCGCGCCGCTGGCCGGACGCATCATCGCCGACGTGGGACGCAACCTGGTGACGTTGATCCTCGTGACCGCCGATGCAGTCGCCCTCGGTTTCCGCTTCCACAACGGTGTGCTCGGTGCAGTTGTCTACGTGGTGACGCCCCTGATCTTCGGGTTCGGCCTTGCGTGGTTCATGGTGGCGGTGGCGATGATCGCCGAATCAGCGGAGAGCGCGGCGTCGATGCTCAACGCAGTGATGCTGGTGCTGTCGTTCCTGTCGGTCGGCATGGTGCCCCTGGAGGATCTGCCCGGCTGGGCGCAGCCGATCGCCTCTGCCAACCCGGTCTCGCACGCGATCGGCGCGATGCGCGATGCCACCACCTCGGGCGCGTCGGTGCTCGGCGCCGATGCAGGCATCACGCTGGTGTGGTCGACGGGGCTGACCGCCATGTTCGGCTATGTCGGCGTGCGGGCCTACCGCCGGAGTAGGTGAGGTCGAGAACCCGAGTCACCAACGCGTGGCAGCGGAAGGTGGCCGCACAGCGATACCGAACGAGTTTGGTGCATCACCAAATACACTGCAGCCATAGGTGGTTTCCGAAGCCATCGGTGAGAGGGTCCGGACGCCGGGAGTACGAACGCGGGCGATGAACGCCGCGAACAGAAAGGCGGGTGCGCTCTCTAGTGCGCCTCGTCGTACGCGTCGACGATCTCCTTGGGGAGCCGACCACGAAGTGGCACTTCGTATCCCGCCTCGCGAGCCCATTCCCGAATGGTCTTGGTATCCGCGCCGCCCTTGCCGTTGGTGGACGGACTGGCGGCGGGAGCGGTGACGCGTGGTGCGGTGGACTGTCGCCGACCGCCGGTCCGGGTGGACACCTCGAGCAGCTTCGACACCGGGACGCGACCGTTCTCGATTTTATCGAGATTGACCTCAGATACGTCGAGTTGATAGTCGACGCCCGACCACGACCAGGAAATGGTGTGTGCCTCGTCGATATCGAGTTCACGGCCGTCGATGTCGTCGATGATCGACACAATCTGTTTCTTTGCCACGAGCAGAGGATAACCTACGAGTCCCCCATGCCGGGGACGCCGCGCCCCCGATTCAGTCCGCAACGGCAAAATGCGCAATAACCTTGGTGGGCGTCAAGCGCACCACCAACTCCCCCGGAACCGCGTTGCGACGTCCGTATTGTCCGGCCAACTCGGCACCCATGTATCGTTCGGCGATACGCGTTGCGGTATCCAGTAACTCGTCGGGATCGTCACCCACGGTCGCCACGCCCTGCACCTGAACAAACGAAAAGGGCGGCCGCTCATCGTCGACGAGCAGCGTTATCCGCGGATCACGTTGCAGTGCACGACCTTTCGCGGTCGCCGAACCGGTGTTGAAAACGAGTTGACCGTCGTCGACGATAAACCAGATCGGTGCGACAAGTGCGCGTCCGTCGCGCGCCACAAAACCCACCTTGCCTGTCCGCGTACCGGCGGTGAGAAAGTCGATCACGTCATCGGTCAATTCAGAATTCGACATGGCAACCATCATGCCTGCCGTAGCAACCGGTCGTGGGTCGCGATGAACATTTCGACGCTGACGTCGAGGACGGTATCGAGACCGACATCGGTGGTCGTGCCGATATCGACGGGATCGGCGGCGATGGAGGTGAAGTACCAGTCGACCAGGAGTTGGGTGACGGCACCGACGAGGCCGATCGCGGCCAGACGCTGCGGAACGCTCACCGCCCTCTCCCCCATCGCCAGCGCGAGAACGAGATTCGCCCACTCGTGAATCGCGCGCAGACGAGTGGATTCGACCTCCGGGTCGACGCCGACCACCTCCACCAGCATGACGCGAGCCCGTCGCGGGTCGCCGGCGATCGCGTCCATGAAGGCCCCGAGTGCCGCTCTCGCGGCGGCCGGAACCTCGGCAGGCGCAACGCCATCGGGCCCGGTGAGGTAGACATCGGCGGCCGCAACGGTCGCCGACCGCGCGATCTCGACGCAGTGGTCGTACACCGCGATGAGTAACGCGGAGCGGTCGGCGAAGGACTCGTAGAAGTACCGCTGGGTGAGGCCGGCCCGCTCGCAGAGACGTTTCACCGACACATGCGGATACCCGACCTCCCCGAACAGATCGAGCCCGGCCTCGATGAGAGTGGCGCGCCGACGTTCCCGCCGCTCGTCGGCGTCGGCACCGCCGTATCGCCGTCCCTCGGTGGTTGTTCGTGCACCGGGCATGTCGTCTCCTCACGAAAGCAGCCGTCGACGAACCGTGGACAGGCGAGCATGTGACACGCTACCATGTCACATACTTATCTGACACGAGGCTGTGTCAGATCGCGGAAGGATGGAATGCCGATGGATCTGCTGCCGGACCCCATGCAGGAGCCCACGCTGCTCGCGGTGCCCTTCTTCCTCGCATTGTTGATCCTCGAGTGGATCGCCGCGTGGAAACTCGAGGACCACGACGACGACGGCCGCAAGCCGTCCGGCGCGTACGAACGCCGGGACGCCACCGCCAGCATCACGATGGGATTGGTGTCCATCGCCACCAGCGCCGCCTGGAAACTGGCCGGTCTGCTGGTGTACACGGCCATCTTCGCCTACCTCGCGCCGTGGCAGTTGCCGATGACCGCCTGGTACACCTGGGTCATGGGGTTCATCGGCGTCGATGTCCTCTACTACTGGAACCACCGGATCTCCCACCGGGTACGTCTGGTGTGGGCGACCCACCAGGCGCATCACTCCAGCGAGTACTTCAACTTCGCGACGGCTCTTCGTCAGAAGTGGAATATCAGTGCGGCACTGGTGATGTGGCTGCCACTCCCCTTCCTCGGGATTCCGCCGGCCGTCGTCTTCGCGTGCTACGGAATCAACCTCGTCTACCAGTTCTGGATTCACACCGAGCACATCGATCGGATGTGGCGACCGATCGAGTTCGTCCTCAACACGCCGTCGCATCATCGAGTCCATCACGGCAGCGATCCGGAGTACCTCGACAAGAACTACGCCGGCGTTTTCATCCTGTGGGACCGGATGTTCCGTTCCTTCGCCGCCGAAACCCACCGGCCGCACTACGGTCTCACCACACCGGTGGGCACGTACAACATCTGGACGCTGCAGACCCACGAGTACGCCGCCATCGCCCGCGACGTGCGCCGCGCGGACCACTGGCGGGCCCGACTGGGGTACGTCTTCGGTCCGCCCGGCTGGGCTCCGGCGGTGTCACGTGACGTTGGCCGTCCCAGCGGGCAGGTGTCGGTGGGGACAACGGATTCCGAACTCTCAGTGGAACCACACACGATATAGTTCGCCATGCTAAAGTCAGCCTGAGCTTGTGGGGGGAGGCCGACCGTTCGTCACGTCCCGGCGAACGAGCGGCGCCACGGTCGGTGTGTCCACCACCGATGTCTCGCCCCTCGAACTCGCACCACCGATTCCGGTGGATGCCGTCGGCGTGGACCGATCCACGTCCACATCTGAAAAGAGGGGTCCTGCATGATGATTGACGGAGCAATCGCCAAGCGCACGCTGTGCACGATCGCCGCGGTGGCGGCCCTCGGGCTGGTCGGCACCGCCTGCTCGTCCGACGACGATTCCACCGCCGCGTCGTCGGAAACGATGAGCACGATGGCCTCAGAAGACATGGCGGGGATGACGGGCATGTCCGGCGAATCGACGACCGCAATGGCGACACCCACCAACATCACCACCTCCACTCCGTTGACCACGGCCGCCGGTGCGAACATCACCATCGACAACGAGGCCATCGCCGCGTCCTACGGCGAGCGCGGTGGACCGCAGGGCTACCTCGGCAAGCCCCTCGGACCGGTGGTGACGCTGCCGACCGGCGGTTCGTTCATCACTCTGCAGAACGGGTCGTTGTACCAGAACCCGCAGAGCGGCAAGGTCTTCGCGGTGCACGGAATGATCGGTGACGCCTGGGGTGAGCGCAACCACGAGAACGGTGAACTCGGGTATCCGACCAGTGACGAGACCCGTACCGACGGGGGTCTGCGTCAGACCTACGATCACGGCACCATCACCTTCATCAACGGACGCGTGACGGTGACTCCGAGCTGATCCCGCCGGATCGACGGGCACGCCACAGTGGTCAGTCCTCGTTGAGCCGCGCGATCAGCTCGGCGAGAAGGGATTCGGCGCGCTCCGGCTCGATGACCTCCAGCAACGCCATCACCGGCGCGAGCTGATCGGGCAGTGCCGCCGACCCTGCTCCCCCACCGCCCAGGCCGAGCGCCGCCAGAACATCCTGGGCCGCAACCGAATCGAGTGCACCACTGCGCCCCAGTTGCGGTATCGCCGTCACGATCTCCGACAGGTCCACGGGTGGCGCACCCCGCACGGCGTCGGCGCCGGTGACCAAGGCGGCACACAGTTCGTCGACCACATCGGCCGTGACGGGGGTGATGGTGAGATGAGTGGTGTGCGGATGGTCGGAGCCGAGACCGGGTTGCGGCTGCAGCACCCACCCCAGGCCACGGACCTGATCGGCCCACAGATGCGGATCCACCCGATCAGCTTGCGGCACCGCGGTATCCGACCGAACCGCCAAGAGCGGACCGACCGGGTCACCGACGACGGACAGGCCCCGGATCCCCGCGATGCAGGCTCGTACGGTCTCCGTGGCGCGGCGCGTACGAGCGGTGAGCCCGGAAAAACCCACGCCCGTGCCCGATTCCGGACGTAGGTAGGCGATGATGGCCCACGCCGCGGCCAGCGAGGTCACCGACCGGCTGCCGAGCATCGTCGGATTCACCACCGGATAGCCGGGCCACCGTACGGTGGCGAAACCCGCGGCGCGTTTGGCGTCCCGGTCGGCGAACAGCAGCACCGAGGCGCCCTTCGGGGCGAACCCGTACTTGTGGGCGTCCATCGAGATGCTGGTGACGCCGGGCACCCGAAAGTCCCAGGGCGGAAGCATCTCCGAGGAATCCGCCGACGTCTCCCAGAACGGCAGCACCCAGCCGCCGATGCAGGAGTCGACGTGGCAGACGATCCCGGCCGCGGCCGCCGCGGGAGCGACCTCGGCTACCGGGTCGAGGGTGCCGTACGGGTAATTGGGCGCCGACACCACGACGATCGCGGTGCGCGAGGAGAACCGCCCGACGAGATCGGCGGCGCGGACCGCTCCCTGCGCGTCGACGGGGACCAGATCGAGGTCGAGATCGAAGTAGTGTGCCGCCTTGTGGAAGGCGGCGTGCACCGAGACCGGCGCCAGCAGGACCGGACGTTCGTCGGCCGCGGGGTGGACCGACCGCCACCGATCGCGGGCCGATTTGACTGCCAGCACACAGCTTTCGGTACCACCGCTGGTCACCAGGCCCACCGCCTGATCCCCGTGCATCAGCGACGCCGCGAACCCGATGACGTCGTGTTCCATCCGGGCGACCGACGGGAAGGTCGTCGGATCGAGACCGTTGACGCCCGACACCGCGGCGGCGGCCCGCCGGGCGAGGTCGTCGAGTTCGGCCACACCGGAGTCGTACACATAGGACAGGACGTGGCCGCCGTGTGTGGGCGCGTCGTCGGCGCGCAGCGAATCGAGTCGGCGCAGAATGTCGTCGATCCGACCTCCGGTACCCGGTGAGGTCATGGAGCCCCCTCGGTGCTCGATGGCGGCAACGTACCGTCGATATCGCTGCGCCGCAACGGGTAACGGATGACGAACCACAGGCTGATCAGGGCGAGCACGGCCGGCACCACACTGAAACCCGCCACCATGGCCGACACCGCCGACCCGGGTTGGGTGACCGACGAATCCGCATCCGAGGAGATGTACCCGCCCACCGTCAGGATGACGGTGAAGAGCACCGCACCCAACGCCATCCCGGTGGTCTCCCCCGCCGTCCACACCCCGCCGACGACACCGGCACTCGAACGCCCCGACGAGCTCTCGTCATGGCTGATCACATCCGGCAACATCGCCATCGGCAGCGCCTGCATCCCCGCATACGCCGCCCCGGCGACCCCGATCACCGGATACACCCACCAGCCCGGCGCGATCCACAGGCCGGCCAACGCGAGCGCGGCCAACGCGAAAACGACCGTGGCCGAGGCGAATCCGACCTCCTTGCCGACGTGGCGCGCGAATCCGCCCCAGAGCGGTGCGAACACCACTGCCGGGGCGATCAGAGCCGCGAACAGTCCGGAGATGGCGGCCTCGGAGTCGAGTACCCAGGTCGCGATGTACTGCGCCCCGGCGAGCATCAGACCGGTGGCCAGACCTTGAAGCATGAACGCGGCCAACAGGGTTCGAAGTGGCTCACTGCGACGTAGCACCGCCCAGCCGGTTCGGTATCCCTCGCTGAGGGAGAAGCCGTCGTCCGGTGACGCCGGAGGCCGCGCCGCGTCGGCGGCACGCGCCGCGATCAACATCGCGACGCCGATGAGCACTCCGGCGACGACGGCCATCAGCAGGTAGCCGACGGTGGGGGAGCCACCGACCTCGCGCAGCGCGGGCCCACCCGCACCGAACGCGAGGATCGCCACCGACAGCACCACCACCCGCACCGTGAGCAGTCGGGTTCGCTCGTCGTAGCGGTCGGTCAGTTCGGCCGGCAGCGCGATGTAGGGAACCTGGAAGAGGCTGAAACTCGTTGCGGCCAAGAGGAAGGCGAGTGCAACCCAGAGCGCGTCGACGCCGGTCGGCAGGCCGGCGGGAGCGGCGAATGTCAGGGTGAAGAAGACCGGTAACAGCAGCGCGCCGATTGTCATCACGCCCCGACGCGAACCACTGCGCGCGACGCGATGATCGGCGAACGCGCCGATCCCCGGATCGATGGCGACATCCCAGATCTTGGCCACCGCCACGATGATCCCGGCGACCGCGGCACCGACGCCGAGGGTGTCGGTGAGGTAGTAGATCAGGACGAGGCCGGGCAGCGTGGCGAAGCCACCGGCACCGAGCGACCCGACGCCGTACCGTGCCACGGTGGCACGCGACAACCGTGTCACGTCGGCGACTCGCCTCAGCTCGTCATCGTGATCTTGGAGACCTGCACCTGATAGCCGTTGGAGCCGCTCGACGGCAGCGACGTGATCCACACCAGCAGGTAGCGGGCCTGCTGCGGATTGGTGATCGTCAGGGTGGTGCTCGATTGGTCGACGGTGCCCTGACCGACGCGGGTCGTCTCGGCGAGCGTGGCGTCGGCGCTGGTGGCGGTGCGCAACTCCACGTCGAAGCCCGGCGTCGTGGTGGCGATGGTGACCGTCTTGACCGCCTGCGGGGAGCCGAGATCGAGCATCAGCCCGAGACCGTCCTTGAGACTGCCGAAGTCGGCGGTGGCGTAATTGGCATCCGAACGCCACCCACCGGATGCCCCGGTGATGACGTTCGGTGCCTGTCCCGGATTGTCACCGGACTGCGAGGAGAAGTCGACGAGCGTGGCCGACCTCGGCGTGATGGCACCGGTGGCCGGAGCCGCTCCCGGTGCCGCGGGCGCAGATTGCGACGGCGTGGTGGACAGGAACTCGTTGATGTCGGTCTGCGAGTCATCGGATCCGAAGACGCCGGTGATCCACACGACCAGGGCGACGATCACGAAGACGACCAGCAGCGCCGCGCCGACGAGGAGGGGCAGGTTGCGGCTGCGCCGGTCGGGTTGATCGGACCCGATACGTCCGGGCGGTGCCATGGTGACGGGCGGATCGTCGGAGTCGGTGACCGCGGGCAACATGTCGGTCTTCAGATCGACGACGGTCGCCTGATCGAGCACATGCTGCACCGTGGCCGCGGTGCGGATACCGCGGGTACCCGACAGCGCCCGCGCGGCCACCGCCGAGATCTCGAACGGGATGTCCGGATCGACCTCACGCGGTTCGATGGGACCACTGCCGTCCGCCGACGGGGAGGCGACGGCCAGACCGGCGACCGGTGCCGTCGAATCCTTGGTGGTGATCGGCCGGGAACCGGTCTCGGCGTCCAACGGCCAGCGCGCCAGCAGCAGGGCGTAGAGGACGGCACCGAGTCCGCGCACGTCGGAGGCCTGATCGTCGCCGGCGAGGGTGCCCGGGAAGGCCAGCACGGCGTTGCCGTCGGCACTGATGCGGATGCGATCGGGATGATCGATCGACAACGCCCCACCGGAGCGGTGAGCGGCCTCGGCGGCCGCCGCGAGGGCACGGACCGCGCGGGCCGCGCCGATCGGCGACGGATGGGTACCGGCGACCTCGGCGAGGGAGGAACCCTGCACCCATTCGGCGACGACGATGCCGCCCGACGACCCGCGGACCACGTCGAGTACCCGCGCCACACCCGCCGACGAGATCTGCCCCAGGCGTAGCGTGCGCGTCAGCACCGCCTGCGGTCCGGTGTCGGCGGCCTTCGTCGGCGACCCCTTCTCGGGAGGGGGTGCGAGTTGCTCGGCGTCGACGAAGGTGAGACCGACCTCGCGGTCGAGGTTGATGTCCTGCGCCTTCCAGAACTGCAGACCACGCGTGCCACCGTGGGATTCGAGCAGACGGTAGCGTCCGCCGGCGACCGCGGCACCCGGCACGAGACGAGGTCCCCGGCGACGCGGCGCACGGATCGGGTCGGCCTGATCCGGATTCGGGGTGGGCACGGCGTTCGGCGTCGGCGCTGCCTTCGGCGTGGCCGCCGCGGAATGCGGCGCAGCCGGAGCCGGAGTATCACCGTCGGTGCTCGGGCGCTGGGTGGTCGGGCGCTGGGGGGTCGGATGCTCAGGGCCGGTATCGACTCCGCTCTCGTTCACGCGGCGGACTCCTCTTCTCCGATAGCGCATGTCCGGTGGTCGTTGCGGTGGTGACCACGGGGTGACGCCGGTGTTGCCGGCAGCGCCACCGGTGTGCACCGAATACGACTGCCACGTGGCGGATCCGCGGTCGAAACGCCTCACGACCTGTACCTGACCAGAGTACGGGAGGGGTTCGTCACCGGTGATCCGCGGAAACTGAACCGTGATGGTTGCCGCGGATTCGGGTTCGGGCGCGCCCTTCGGGGCCAGCGCCGGGACGAAGCGGCCGGCCATCCGTTGCACCGCCGTCAGAATGGCGACGACGTCGGGCACCCCGGCCGCCGCCAGCCCGGCGTAGATCACACCGAGCACGATCACCGCGGTGAAGAACAGGTAGGCAATCGAGCCGATCTTGCCGTGCTGGGTGGCCAGGTGGAGTCCGGACAGCTCGGAGATCAGCCAGATGACGAATGCCATGGCGATCGAGATGATCAGCGTCACCGTCGTCGTCCAGGCGGAGCCGAGGGTGGGCCGCAACGGCTCCTTGCCGATCGCGCGCTGGTCGGCGGCGAGACGATTCTGCAGCAGGTAGTGCCCGACGATCGCGCCGACGAGGTAGCCGAGTCCGTTGGACAGCGCCAGCCAGCGCACCACCAGGTCGGGGTCGCTGAACAGCACCGGACCCAGATACGACGAGGCGACCTTCACCGCTGTGATACCCAGCACCATCACCGTCGGGGTCCAGGCGTCCTCGCGGGCGTAGAACACGCGCAGTTGCACCAGCGTCATCGCATACGGGATGAGGGTGAAGGCACCCCACGCCAGGGTCGAGCCCAGCTGGGAGGCGACCGCGGCGTCGAACTTCCCGAAGTTGAAGACGGCGATGCCGATCGCCGGCCCGAAGAATGTCATGTAGGCGACCACCGGCACCAACGCCACCATCGTCAGACGGGTGGCCAGCGAGAGATCGTCGACGACGGACTGGGTGTCCTCGGCGGCGGCGTTGCGCGACAGTCGCGGCATGATCGCCGTCAGGATCGTCACACCCAGCACCCCGTAGGGCAGCTGCAGCAACTGCCAGTGCGTGGCGTACACCGAGATGCCGGACGCGTCGGCGTGTGCGGCGATCCGGTAGGTGACGACGAGACCGACCTGCAGCACCGCCACGTACCCGACGATCGCGACGGCCATGTTGCCGAACCGGCGCAGGCGGGCGTCCAGGCCCCACTTCCAGGCCAGGCGCACACCCGCGCGACGCAGCCACGGCACCAGGATCGCCACCTGCATGACGACGCCCAGCGTTGTGCCGATGCCGAGGACCAGCAGCTGCGGATCGGTCATCCGCACCGGGTTCAGCGAGATCTCGCCCGGCATCAGCGCGTAGATCACCAGGGTGGTGATCTGCACGATGTTGTTGAGCACCGGTGCCCACGCGCCGGGCTTGAAGAAGCCCTTCATGTTCAGGATCGCGATGAACAGCGCGGACAGCCCGTAGAACAGGATCTCCGGGAGCAGCAGATACGCCAACGCGGTGGTCAGCGGCCGATTGACGTCGCCGTCGCCGACGTTGAGCAGGGTCAGCAGCGGCGCGGCGATCAGCGCGATGACGGTCGCGACACCGAGCGTGACGACGGTCAGGGTGAAGATGCGGTTGATGAAGCCGCGTCCGCCGTCGTCGTCCTCGGCCTCCGCGCGCACCAGCACCGGGATGACAATCGCGGTGAGCACGGCACCGAGCACGACCTCGGCGATCATGTTGGGCAGCACGTAGGCGGCCTGGAACGCCGACGCGATCGCCGGGCCCAGCATCGCCAGCACCAGCACGGTACGGACGAAACCGGTGATACGGCTGGTCAGGGTGGCCAGCGCGATGGAGCCGCTGGTCCGCATGATGCTCGAATCGGAATCGCGCGCCAACTGATGCGACTCGTTGCCGTTGCCGTTGTCGCCGTCGTCGTCGGTGGCCGGGGCGTCGGCGGTCACCGTGGCACGGGCAGGAGCCGGCCGGGCGGCGCGTTCGTGTCGGCCGTGGGTGGGCTCCGGTGGCGTCGACGATGCCGCGGCGCCCACCGTGGTACCCCGGTGCCCGGAGATCGGCGGGGCGTCGGCGAGTGGTCCGGCCAGGGGAGTGGGACCGGCCGCTGAACGATCGGGCGGGACCCGATCGGGCGGGACACGGCCGGGTGGGACACGTGAGGGGGGAACACGCCCCGGCGGAACGCGACCGGAGGGGTTCGGCGGGATGCGACGGGGTGCGGCGCGACGCGGAACGTCGTCCGGTCCTCGATCGCTCATACCCCTGCCTTCGTCATCTGAGTGCCGGTCGTGCTTGTGCTGGTCACTGGTGCGTGGTGCTGTCCTGCTGATCATCGGCCGGCGGGTGCTGCGCCGGCTCGGCCTCGCGGTGGTCGTCCTCGCTCTGCAGGGTACGTCGTCGTTGCTGGTAGGTCGTCGCCGCCAGCAGTCGCTCGATCTCGTCGGGCTCGGGGCGGTCGGCGTCGGCGGGGTCGGGCTTGCCCCGGAACCGATGCCAGAGACGCCGAGCGGTCAGCAGGATCAGTGCCGCGCCGGCGATGATCGTGATGATGAACAACGCCTTGCCGTAGGCATTGGCGTGCACCGACAGCGTGATCGGAGATCCCAGGGAGACGCCGGTGACCGTCGACAGGGCGATGGTCACGGTGACCGCCTCCGACGAGTTGGCCCGGGTGGGCAGCTGGATCTGCCGGGTACCCCGGGCGGGGATCTCGATGGTGCCGAGGTCGCCGATGTCGAGGTCGGAGGGGGCCGTGGTGGTGATGTTCACCCGGATCGGCAGCGCGAGGTCGTTGCGGACCACCAGCAGCAGGGGGCTGCGTTCGGAGGCCAGGGTGTAGCGGCCGCCGGGATCGAGGATCGCCACGGCCGACTGCATCCGCCCCAATGTCTCGTCGACGGCGGCGACCGACTCCGATCGGGTCTGTACGAGCCGATCACGGGTGGTCGAACCCCGCTCGCCGGGAGTGGTCATCGCGCGCAACTGATCCTCGCGCAGCGGTGCCAGGTAGGTTTCCGGGCTGGTCTGGACGTCGGCGGAGTTGAGCAGGGAACCCTGCAATCGCCACGTCAGGTCGGCCTGATCGCCGATCGCGGTGGCCGTCGCCGCCGGTACCGGCACCGACACCGAGGCCACCGTGACGCCGTTGGGCGGGGTCAGTCGCGCCGACGTGGCCGCCGCGTTGATCGTGGCCACGACGTCGGTCAGCGGTGTGGCCGTGGCGGTCCTGGCCCCGAGCAGGACGGTCGCGGTCGACAGCAGCGCGTCGGCGTCCTCGCTGGTCGGCGACCAGTACAGGGACGGGACGATGAGCTGGGATCGGCCGGTGGTGGGCAGGTCGGACTCCGCGGTCCGGGACGGGAGGGCGTCCTCGGCGTCGTCGTCGGGTGCGGTGATCGCGGCGAATGCGAGGGCTCCGACTCCGGCCTGACGCCGACTCAGCGGGGATTCGTCGGCGAGGTCGACGACCTGATCGGCCGGTGTGATGGCAGGTGTGCGTGGTCGGCTGCCCAGGCCGGCCAGCGCCGCGGTCACCGGCTCGTCGTAGGTCTGCGCCGACAGATCACCGATGCGGTAGGCGCCGGTGTCGGCGGCCCGTTGCGGGGCCACGTTGGCCGCCGAGGTGAGTGCGGCGGTGTGGTCGGTCGACGTGAGCACACCTGCGCCGGTGGTATCGATCGCGCCGAGAGCCGGGATGGTCAACCCGCGCACGCTGGTGACATCGAGGATGGCGTCGACGATGTCGGCGGGGGAGTCGAGTGCCGCGGCGGTGAGACCGGTGTTCTTGACCGTCGCGAGTGCTCTCAGATCGACGCCCGCGAAGGGCAGTGCCACCACACACATCCGTTGGGCGATGCCGCGCAGCTCCTCGAGCCAGTCGGCCGCGGCGGCCTGCCCGGTTCCCGGGACGGTCGTCGACATGGGGTCCGACGGATTGGTCGACACGACGTAGCCCAGGGACATCGAACGCACGGTGACCAGCAGATCCGGGTCGATTCCCAGACACATGGCGCGGGTCAGATCAGAGCCCGCCGGCACCGGGGCGGGACTTGTGGGCGACGCCGCCGTCGGTGCCGGTGTGTCCGCACTCGTGTCCGAAGCCCCGGAACCGGCACCCCCCGAACCGTCGTCGGCGCTCGGCGCGGCGTCGGCGACCAGCTGTTGCAGTGGTTCGAGCAGGGAGTGGAGCCGACCGCCGTCACCGAGGGAGTGGGCGAGGTCCTCGCTGATCAGGCGGACCGGCTCGGTGTCGCCGCCGAGCACACCGGGTGCGAGTTGTGGGGGCGCGGCGAGTGGCCACAGCATGGTGAACCGGGACGGTGCGGACGTGTTCGCCGAGATCGAGCCGTCCGAACCGAGGCCCGGGACGGTCGTTGCACCGCCGCTGGCGATGGGGTCGAGGTAGGACGACGCACGGTCGGCGTCGGGGGGCAGGGACAACACCGGCAGCAGGGTCCGCGATCCGGCGACCTGCGCCACCCCGCCGTAGTCGGGCATCCCGTTGACGTTGAGTTGCAGGGGATAGACGCCCCGTTCGGAGATGTCCAGGCCGTTGTCACCGGACAGCGGAACCGACATCGAGAACGACGCCTTCTGTCCCGGGTCGAGTTCACCGGAGCCCAGCGGTGCGAACGCGGTGGCCGCCGACACCGGCGGGTGCTCGACGGCCAGCGAGGTTCGGAGCTCATCGGCCGTGGTCACCGGATCCCCGCGCTCAAGGCGAATACCCAGGTCACGCAGGGTCCTGCTGCTGGTGTTGGTGACCTGACCGGTGATGCTCACCGTGGATCCCGAGCCGCTGGTCACCATCGACGGCGTCAGCGAATCGATGGTGATGCGCGCGAAGCGGGTCGGACCGGCGTCGCCGTCGGTGTCGGCCGACGTGGTGTTTGGGGACGTGGTGTTTGTGGATGTGGAGTCGGTGGGGGTGGCCGATGTCTGCGGTGCGGCAGCGGCCGGCGCGGCACACACCATCATCAGCAGGGCGACGGCGGCGACCACGAAGAGCCGCACCCACGCAGGGATGGCAATGACGTTCCGACGGCGACGAAGGGGTGGTCGTGGGTCAGCCATCACCGGCGGCCGGGCGGCGGGGACGCCTGCGACGCCGACGCGAGCGGGCCGGGGGTGGCGGCTCATTTCGGCGCTGATTGCGGGCGGCTGCGGCTCTCTCATATGCGTTGGGTTCTGTCCGACTGCTCTGCGCCTCGGACTCGGCCAACCGGTCGGGATCCCCAGTCAGGTCGGCGATGACACCGCGGGCCATCCGGGCCAGTCGACGCTCGTCAGAGTACGTCAGGCGGCGCGGAAGCTCGTGCAATGGCACCCACGCGACCTCGCTGACCTCGTAATCCTCGTCGGACAACTCCCCGCCGACGCTGCGCAGCAGATAGTGATGCACCGTCTTGTGGATGCGTCGGCCCTCGCTGACGAACCAGTAGTCGATCTTGCCCAGCGGGGCGACCACGGTGCCCTGGATACCGGTCTCCTCGGCGACCTCGCGAACGGCTGTCTGTTCGGCGGTCTCACCGGTTTCGATGTGGCCCTTGGGCAGTGACCACATCATCCGGCCACGACGGTCGACGCGGCCGATCAGTGCGGCCGCCAACTCCTCGACGGGAAGGTCGAGGTCGGAGAGCACCAGGCCGCCGGCGGAGGTCTCGCGGACCGTGCGCAGGCGCTCGCCCTTTTCGGGTCGTTTGCTGCCGCGTCGACGATTGCGGGTGGTCGGGGTGACCGCGGTCGGTGCCGAGGTGTCCTGACTCAGGCCGGTCTTGGTGATCTTGGCCGTCATCACCGCCGCCATGTCCGACGGCTTCGGCCCGGATACCCGGGCAGCGCTCATCGCGGCGGCGTCCCCGGGGGCCGGGTTCCGATTGTCGCCGGGCTTTGTCCGATTGTCGCCGGGCTTTGTCCGCATGTCGCCGGGCTTTGTCCGCATGTCGCCGGGCTTTGTCCGCATGTCACCGGGTGTCACCCGCCGGTCGCCGGGTTTCGGTGACTTGTGGGCCACGGCCCGCTCGGTGGGCGGCTCGGCGGGGTGCGGGCGGGTGGGGTGGGGGCCGGGGTGACCGTTGACGGTCGGGTTCGTGGCGGTCGGCGATCCGTTCACCGGGGTGTCGGTCGGGGTGTCACTCGCCGCGCCACCGTGTGGGCGGCGGGTCCGACCGGCCAGATCGGCCGGTGATGGCCGCCGGACCTCGGCGTCGGTGTCGGTCGTGTCGGCCGGGGCGTGCGTGTCGGCGGTGGCGCGGGGTTCGGGGGAGCGGCGACGCCGCCGGCCGCGCCGTGGGCGGCGCCGACCCTGTCCGGGGGTGCCACGGGCCGGGTGCGGATCCATCGAGGTTTCCGGGGTGGTTGCTCCGGTGCGATGGTGTCCACCGTCGATGTGGGGTCCACGACCAGCGCCGACGTCGCCGGAGGCGTCTCGGGGGTCGGTGGGCGGATCGGGGGACACGCCTTCGATGCTAGCGGCTGGTCACCTGCTGTTTGCCCACATGGTGCCGGTACCGATCGGGTGTCGACGGTGGCCGGTAGGCTGGCGTGCCGTGACGCAGCGCAGTGATGACCCGGACACCGCCGAGCGCCGGACCCGGCTCCTGGCGGCGGCGGCGGTCTCCTTGCGCGGTCTGTCGGACATCACCGAGCCACTGGGCACCTTGTTCGCCGACGCCGGCCACGAGCTGTATCTCGTCGGCGGATCCGTCCGGGATGCGGTGCTCGGCAGGCTCGGCACCGACCTGGATTTCACCACCGATGCCCGCCCCGAGCAGGTCCAGGAGCTGCTTCGCGGCTGGGCCGACGCGTTGTGGGACGCCGGGATCGAATTCGGCACCGTCAGCGCACGGCGCAACGACCTGATCCTCGAGATCACCACGTACCGCGCGGACAAGTACGACCGCGTCGGACGCAACCCGGTGGTGACCTTCGGATCGTCGATCGACGACGACCTGGTGCGGCGCGACTTCACGATCAACGCGATGGCGGTGCGGATCGGGCGTGGCGGCGCCGAGGAGTTCCACGATCCGCTGGACGGGTTGTCGGCGGCGCTGGCCGGGGTGATCGACACCCCCGCGACCCCGCAGGAGTCCTTCGACGACGATCCGCTGCGGATGCTGCGCGCGGTGCGGTTCGTCTCGCAGCTCGGATTCCGGGTGGCGCCGCGGGTCGCCGACGCGATCACCGAGATGTCCGGGCAGATCGAGCGGATCACCGCCGAACGCGTCCGTGCCGAGCTGGACAAGATGATCACCGGGGAGCATCCGATCGAGGCGATCGAGCTGATGGTGTCGACCGGTCTGGCGCAACGCATCCTGCCGGAGGTACCCGGGATGCAGTTGACGATCGACGAACACCACCAGCACAAGGACGTCTATCAGCACTCGTTGACGGTGTTGCGGCAGGCCATCGATCTCGAGGACGGCGATCCCGATCTGGTCCTGCGGTGGGCGGCACTGCTGCACGACATCGGCAAGCCGGCGACGCGTCGTCACGAACCGAACGGCGGCGTCAGCTTCCATCACCACGAGGTGGTCGGCGCCAAGATGGTCCGCAAGCGGATGCGCGCGCTGAAGTATCCGAAGGCCGTGGTGGAGGACGTCGCGAATCTGGTGTTCCTGCACCTGCGGTTCCACGGCTATGGCGACGGCACCTGGACGGATTCGGCGGTGCGCCGCTACGTCACCGACGCCGGGCCGCTGCTGGAACGGTTGCACAAGCTGGTCCGGGCCGACTGCACGACGCGCAACAAGCGCCGGGCCAGGCGGCTGCAGTCCAACTACGACGACCTCGAGGCGCGGATCGAGCAGCTGCGTGCGGCCGAGGATCTCGCCCGGGTGCGCCCGGACCTCGACGGCAACGCGATCATGGAGATCCTCGACGTGCCGCCGGGACCGCTGGTCGGCAAGGCGTGGCGGTATCTCAAGGAACTGCGTCTGGATCGGGGTCCGCTCACCCACGAGGAGGCGGAGGAGGCGCTGCGGGCGTGGTGGGCGGAGAACGGGCAGTCCTGAGTGGCGCCCGGCCTCCGATGGCTGTCTGTCAGTACCCCATCGTGCGCAGCGCGTCGGCGAGGCGGTCGAGGTCCTCGCGACGCAGGTCGAGGTGCGGGCTGATCCGCAGCACCGACTGATCACCGGCGAGCGGCGCACGCCACGAGTCGGCGGCGGTCACCAGAATTCCGAGGTCGTCGAACAAGCGGTCGCGTGCCGCGCGCAGGTCCGCGGGCTGCCAGCCCGGCGGCGGCGCGAGCGTGACCAGCGCCGACGGTTCGTCGACGGGTTCGAGGATCTCCCAGCTGCCGATGCCGTCGAGTCGCTCCCGGGTGGCGCGGCCGATCGCGGCGAGTTCCCGGTAGACGCGTTGCTGACCGACCTGGGCGAGTTCGGCGACGGCGACGCCGAGCCCGAGCCGGCCCGCCAGGAATGCCTCGGAGCTCTCGATGTCGACGGTGCGCAGCGAGTCGCGGCGCACGGCCAGGAATCCGACGCCGCGTGGTCCGGTGAGCCATTTGCGGCTGGTGCCGTAGACGATGTCGGCGCCGGTGACCGTCGGGACGTGCCCGACCGACTGGGCCATGTCGACGACGACGGGAACGTGTGCGGCGTGGGCGATCTCGACGATGCGGGCCACCGGCTGCACCACCCCCGACATCGACCCGATGTGACAGACGTGGATGAAGTCGGGCTGCTCGAACTGCAGCATGTTCTCCAGGGCGTCGAGGTCGACGTGGCCGTAGACGTCGCCGTCGGGCAGCGGCCGCACCGCATATCCGCGTCGTTCGAACTCCACCAGGTTCGGCCCGAATTCGTTCTTGGTGACCCACACCGTCGACGAGACGGGCAGGCTCCAGCCGTTGAGCATCGCCCGCAGCGCCGCCCGAGCGCTCTCCCGGAAGATGATCTCGTCGGCGGTGTGACCGATAAGCGCGGCGAGATCCCTTGTGTCACGGGCGAATTCGTCGGCACGGTCGTCGGCGGCCACGTAGGAGCCGCGTTCGGCCTCGCGCCACAGATGCGCCGAGATGGTCCCGACGACGGCGTTGGACGAGCGCCCCGCCGAGGCCGAATCCAGGTGGGTGAGTGCCGGGGTCAGACGTGCCCGGTGGAACGGTTCACCGAGAACGCTGACATACATAGCCCAAGAACCTACCGTGTGCCCGAAATCGGATGGAACCGACCGGCGTCGCGCTGCGTCCAACTCGACATGGAACCGGTCCTCGAGTATCTCTTCGGCACCGGCGACGGTGATCCCACCCACTGGCACACCGCCGCCGACGCCGATCCCGACGGCGACGGCGTGCGCAACGCGCTGTGGCTGGACTTCGACGGCGATGGCCGTGCAGACGACCTGATGTGGGATGTCGACGCGGACGGGGTGGTCGATGTGGCGGCCCTCGACCTCGACGACGACGGCACCGCGGAGGCGTGTTTCCGCGACAGCGGCAACGGGGTGTGGGCGATCCCGACGGCCCGGCCCGGGGCCGGCGGCGGGGATGCGGCACCCACCACCCCGTCGACCCCACCGTCGACCCCACCGCCGACCCGCGTGGAGTCACATGACCTCGACGGCGACGGCGTCCCCGACGTGGAGGTGATCGTCGAGGGCGGAGCCGTCCGGCGACTGTCCATCGACGACGACCACGACGGCACCATCGATCAGATCCTCATCGACACCGACGGCGACGGGGTCGTCGATGATTACGAGGAGGGTGCCACCGGGTCGCGGTGAGACACCGCCGGCTGGATGGCGCGCACCGCGAACACACCGCACACATAGACCAACGACCCGATGATCACCAACGCCACCGACCGCCCGGTCGGCCCGATGACCAGCGCGGTGATCACCATGGCGATCACGTAGGCGATGTTGAACAGCGCATCCTGGGCGGAGAACACCTGGCCGCGCACGCTGTCACCGATGTCGACCTGCATGGCGACGTCACCGCACAGTTTGGTGGTCTGGCCGACGAGGCCGAGCAGTAGGGCGGCGACGCAGAAGCCGGGCACGGTGAAGGTGAGCAGGATCAGTTCGGCGGCCGCGCCGAGTGCCAGCGTCGCGATCAGGGTGGTACGTCGGCCGAATCGGGCCACCGACAGCGGCGTGGTGAAGGCCGCCACGAACGCACCCGCGGCGACGAGACCGAGCACCAGGCTGATGGTCGCCAGGCCGTCGCCCTGGCCGGTGTGCCGGGCGAAGACGAACAGCATCAGGGTGTTCAGACCGAACACGAGACGATGCACCCCGATGGCCGAGAGCGCGGCGGCGGCCGGTTTGCAGTGAACGATCGCCCGGGTGCCGTGCCCGAAACCCACGGCGACCGCGTGCAGCGCCGAATGCCCGATGTCGTCGGGCTGGTCGGGTCCGAGCAGCCGCGGCGGGAAACCGCGCGCGATGATCGCCGCGATGAGTGCGATGAGCACACCGGCGAGGGTGGTCTCGGCGCTACCCACGTTGCCGGTGCCGACGAGATAGCGGACGCCGAAGGCGATTCCCGCACCCACCGACAGCATCGCCCCGCCCAGCGTCGTGAACAGGGCGTTGACCGCGACGATCACCTCGCGGTGCGCGACATGCGGCAACGACGCCGACAACCCGGACGCGACGAATCGGCTGGCGCCGGTGACGGCCAGCGCACTGATGAGCACGAGCGTGTCGGGACTGCCGGTGGCGATCGCGATGGCGACGAGCCCGATCAGGACCGCGCGGATGACGTTCGCCCACAACAGGACACTGCGTCGGTCCCAGCGGTCGAGCAATGCGCCGGCGAACGGACCGAGCACCGAATAGGGAAGCAGCAGCACGGCGAATCCGAGCGCGGCCGCCAACGGGTCGGCGTGCCGTTCCGGATTGAACAGCACCCCGCCGATGAGGGCGGCCTGGAAGACGCCGTCGGTCAGTTGGCTGGTCAGGCGTACGGCGAGGAGCCGGGACAACCCCGGCGAATGATGCAGGGAATGGGTAAAGGTCTTCCACGAGGACGCGCCATGAGTCGCCGTGGGGTTCACGGGCCTACAGTACCGACTGGGCCGGGCAGCCATGCGATGATGGTTCTCGTGGACGGCGGTGACAGCGCAGACGATCCCACCCCGGATCTGCCCGACGGCATCGGGGGTGGTGGGTCGAGCGCGGATGCGGCCCGCGACATCGAATCGGCGAACTCCATCCGGCCCGGCACACTGCTGTTGGCGTCGACGGATCTGATCGAACCGACCTTCGCCCGCACGGTCATCTACGTCATCGAACACAACGACGCCGGCAGTCTCGGCGTCGTGATCAATCGGCTCAGCCAGACCGCGGTGCACAATGTGATGCCGTCGTGGACCGACGTCACCGCGGCGCCGCGGGCCCTGTTCATCGGCGGTCCGGTGAAGCAGGATTCGGCCCTGTGCCTCGGCGTGATCCGACGCGGCGTGGATGTCGGCGATGTCGAGGCGATCCGCCCGGTCAGCGGCCGGGTCGCGCTCATCGACCTCGACGCCGACCCGGAACTCATCGCGACCGTCGTCGAGGGGGTGCGGATCTTCGCCGGTTACGCCGGCTGGGGAATCGGGCAACTCGACTCGGAGATGGAGACCGACAGCTGGATGCTGGCGTCGGCGCTGCCTCGGGATGTGCTGGCCCCGCCCTCGGTCGACATCTGGGCCGACGTCCTGCGCCGACAGCCCTGGCCGATGCCGCTGCTGGCCACCCACCCGGTCGACGTATCCATGAATTGAGTGATGTGACCGTTCTGCGGTTATCGTCGCGAGGGTGAACGCTTTCGCCGATTGGTTGATCCACGTGATCGAGTCGGTGCCTGCGTGGGCGGTGTATCTGATCGCCGGCGGGGCGGTGTATGCCGAGACGGCGTTGCTGTTGGCGGGGCTGATCATGCCCAGCGAGGCATTGCTGCTGGCGGCGGGAGTGGCCGCCGCGGTCGGCCAGACCAACATCGTCGCGTTGATCGTGATCGCGTGCATCTGTGCGATCGCCGGTGATGTCACCGGCTACTGGCTGGGTCGTCTCGGCGGACCGCGGTTGCGTGGTTCGGCGTTGGGCCGCCGGTTCGGGGAGCAGCGCTGGGACCGCGCGCAGCAACGGATCGACACCTCCGGGATCGTCGTCGTGACGACGGGCCGGTGGATCGGTTACGTCCGGTCGATCGTGCCGCGGGTGGCGGGGATGACGCAGATGCGGTTCGCCCGATTCGGTGCGGCCGACGTGGTCGGCGCCGTCAGCTGGGTGACGACGGTGCTGCTGGTCGGCTTCTTCGCCGGCGCCGTGCTGGGTGCGACGATCCTGGTGTACGCGGTTCTCGTGGTGGTGTCGCTGGTGGCGGTGCTGCTGGCCGGGAAGTGGGCGATGGCCCGCTGGCATCACCGCGCCGGCCCGGTGATCGAGGAGCCGCTCGGCCCGGTGATCGAGGAGCCTCTCGGCTCAGCGGGCGGCCTCGTCGGAGGTGTCGGCGGCGGCTTCCCGGGCGTAGCGGGTGGCCATCCAGGAGCAGATGATGAGCTGGATCTGGTGGAAGATCATCAGCGGCAGCACGATCAGACCGACCACCGAGCCGCTGAACAGGACCGTCGCCATCGGTAGCCCGGTGGCCAGGCTCTTCTTCGTTCCGCAGAACTGGATCGCGATGACGTCCTCGCGGCTGAAGTGCAGCCGACGCGGCAGCCAGCCGGTGAACCACAGCATCGCCACCACCAACGCGGTCGCGATCGCCGCCATCGCCACCACCTGCCACGCGTCGACGATCGACCAGATGCCGTTGCGCACGCCCTCACTGAACGCCGCGTAGACCACCAGCACGATGGAGCCGCGGTCGACGAGCTTGGTGGGTTCGGCGAACCGCTTCAGGAAGGGGCTCACCCAGGGCCGGCACAGTTGTCCGAGGACGAACGGGACGAGGATCTCGGCGACGATCTTCCCGATCGACGAGCCGGTGATGTGCACGCCGTTGGTCCCCGACATCAACGCCACCACCAGCAGCGGGGTGAGCACCACCCCGATCAGATTCGACGCCGACGCACTGACGATCGCGCCGGCCACATTGCCCCGCGCGATCGAGGTGAACGCGATGGAGGACTGCACCGTCGAGGGGACCAGGCACAGGTAGAGCATGCCGGCGGCGAGGTCGTGGCCGAGCAGGGGACGCAGCACCGGTTGCAGTGCGAGCCCGATCAGCGGGAAGGCGACGAAGGTGAACGACAGGATGATCAGGTGCAGTCGCCAGTGCGCCAGCCCCTCGAGGGCCTGACGCGGATGCAGCCGCGCACCGTAGAGGAAGAACAGCAGAGCGATCGCGACGACGACCACCCAGTCGAGGACGTCGGCGAAGGTGCCGCGGGCCGGGAAGATCGCGGCGATACCCACTGCGGCGAGGATTGCGAGGATGAAGCCGTCGATGGGGAAACGGCTCAGCAGAGAACGCACCGACGCTCAGACCCGGCTGGTGGCGGTGTCGTCGTCGCCGAGGCAGGCCCCGCGCAGGGTGCACGACGCGCAGCTCGACTCGCCGCAGTCGGCGGCCTCGGAGCCGGCGGTCACGGAGCCTGCGGCATCGGAACCGGCAGTCGCGGATTTCGTTGTGGCGGGTGCCTCATCGTGATCATGGGCGTCCGCGCCCGAACAGCAGGAGCAGCCCGCATCGGAGTCCTCGGACGACGCCCACCGGGCCGCGCGCACCGCGTAGCCGCTGACCGCGCCGACGATGATCAGCGCGCCCACCGCGGCACCCACGCCGAAGAGGAATGACCATGCGGAATCGACACCGAGGGTGAGCAGGCCGCCGGCGAGAAGGATCACGGCGGCGCCGATCGTGCCCGGCGCGGCGACCCGGTTGGCCACGGCGAAGGCGTCGTCGGAGCTCAGCGTCTCGGGCGAGCGCACGCCCACCCACCGGTTGCGGCGCAGCGTTCCGCGCAGACCCGCGACGCCGACGGCAAGCCACACCAGGGCCGGCACGAAGACGACGACGGCGACGATGATGGACACGACACTCACCCGACCACCATACGAGCCCGGCGCCGTCGGGGCGAAACCGGCGCCTGCGCGGCCGGGCCGCCGGTGCAGACGCGCAGAGGCGACCATTTACGCTGGTGGAGTGACTTCAGCGGATACTTCGCGCAGCAACGGCTCCTCGGCAGGCGCCTCATCGGTGGCCGACGGTGCCCCCGGCACCCACCGTTACACCGCCGAGCTCGCCGGTCAGATCGAGCGGCGCTGGCAGCGGAACTGGGCCGATCGGCACGCCTACGAGGCGCCCAACCCGGTGGGCCCGCTCGCCGGTGACCTGACCCCCTACGGCGGCGCGTCGGCCGACGCCCCGGACAAGGTGTTCGTGCAGGACATGTTCCCGTATCCGTCGGGGGCGGGCCTGCACGTCGGGCATCCGCTCGGCTTCATCGCCAGCGACGTCTACGCCCGCTATCAGCGGATGATCGGCAAGAACGTGCTGCACACGATGGGCTTCGACTCCTTCGGGCTGCCCGCCGAGCAGTATGCGGTGCAGACCGGAACCCATCCGCGCACGACCACCGAGGCCAACATCGAGCGCTACCTCGGACAGATCCGCCGTCTGGGTCTCGGCCATGACGAGCGTCGGCGGGTGGCCACCACCGATGTCGACTTCTACCGGTGGACGCAGTGGATCTTCGCCCAGATCTACAACGCCTTCTACGATGCCGAGCAGGGTAAGGCCCGCCCCATCTCGGAGCTGATCGACGAATTCGACTCCGGCGCACGCACTCTCGACGGCACCGCGTATGCGGGCCAAACCTGGGCGGAGCTGAGCGGTGCCGGGCGCAACGAGGTCATCGACTCCTATCGTCTTGTGTACCAGAGTGATTCGCTGGTCAACTGGTGCCCGGGTCTGGGCACCGTGCTGGCCAACGAGGAGGTCACCGCCGACGGCCGCAGCGACCGCGGCAACTTCCCGGTGTTCCGCAAGCACCTGCGGCAGTGGATGATGCGGATCACCGCGTACTCCGACCGGCTGCTCGACGATCTCGACGACCTGGACTGGCCGGAGAAGGTCCAGACCATGCAGCGCAACTGGATCGGGCGCTCGCGTGGTGCGCAGGTGCGTTTCGCGGTCCCGTCCGCCGACGCCGCGATCGAGGTGTTCACCACCCGGCCGGACACGCTGTTCGGCGCCACCTATATGGTGCTCAGTCCCGAGCATCCGCTGGTGGACACGCTGACCGCGGGCGCCTGGCCCGACGGCACCGATGAGCGCTGGACGGCGCAGGCCGCCACCCCGGCCGACGCGATCGCCGCCTACCGCAGCTCGATCGCCGCGAAGTCGGATCTGGAACGGCAGGAGAACAAGGAGAAGACCGGTGTCTTCACCGGCACCTTCGCCACCAATCCCGTTGACGGGCGCGATGTTCCGGTGTTCATCGCCGACTACGTGCTGATGGGATACGGCACCGGCGCCATCATGGCGGTGCCCGCCCACGACACCCGTGACCACGAGTTCGCGACCGTCTTCGGGTTGCCGATCCGTGAGGTCATCGGCTCCGAGCAGGGTGTGGACGCCGAGGCCTTCGTCGGCGACGGCCCGCTGGTGAACTCCGACTTCCTCGACGGCATGCGCGTCGAGGAGGCGAAGGCCGCGATCATCGCCTGGCTCGAGGAGCGTGGCGCCGGTACCGGCACCATCCAGTACAAGTTGCGGGACTGGCTGTTCGCGCGGCAGCGCTACTGGGGTGAGCCGTTCCCGATCGTCTACGACGACGCCGGACAGGCGCACGTGTTGCCGGAATCGATGCTGCCGGTGGAACTCCCGGAGGTCGACGACTACGCACCGGTCTCCTTCGATCCGGAGGACGCCGATTCCGAACCGTCGCCGCCGCTGGCCAAGGCCACCGACTGGATGACCGTGGAACTCGACCTGGGTGACGGGCTCAAGACCTACACCCGCGACGCCAACGTGATGCCGCAGTGGGCGGGCAGCTCCTGGTACCAACTGCGCTACATCGATCCCACCAACGAGGACACGTTGTGCGCCAAGGAGAACGAGGCGTACTGGATGGGTCCGCGACCGGCGCTGCACGGTCCGAACGATCCCGGTGGGCTCGACCTCTACATCGGTGGTGTCGAGCATGCGGTGCTGCACCTGCTGTATTCACGCTTCTGGCACAAGGTGCTCTTCGACCTCGGCTACGTGACGAGCCGGGAACCGTACCGAAAGCTGTTCAACCAGGGCATGATCCAGGCGTATGCCTACAAGGACGCCCGCGGCATCTACGTGCCGGCCGAGGAGGTGACCGAACGCGACGGCGGCTTCTTCTACAACGGTGAGCCGGTCACCCAGGAGTACGGCAAGATGGGCAAGTCGCTGAAGAACTCGGTGACCCCCGACGACATCGCCACCGACTACGGCGCCGACACCCTGCGCGTCTACGAGATGTTCATGGGACCGCTGGATCAGTCGCGGCCGTGGGCCACCAAGGACGTCGTCGGGTCGCAGCGCTTCCTGCAGCGCATCTGGCGGCTCGTCGTCGACGAGGAGACCGGCGCCGGCCGGGTCAGCGACGCCGACGCCGATGAGGACACACTTCGCCTGCTGCACAAGACGATTGCCGGTGTGCGGGAGGATTACGAGGCGCTGCGCAACAACACCGCGGTCGCCAAGCTGACCGTGCTGACCAATCACCTGACGAAGAATTTCGAGGCCACCGGCGCGCCCCGCGCGATCGTCGAGCCGCTGGTGCTGATGCTGGCGCCGCTGGCCCCGCACATCGCCGAGGAACTGTGGCACCGTCTCGGTCACGAGGATCTGCTGGTGCGCGGACCGTTCCCGATCGCCGACGACGCCCTGCTGGTGGAGGACACCGTCGAGATCGTGGTGCAGGTGAAAGGCAAGAAGCGCAGCGTCATTCAGGTCGCCGCCGACGCCGACGAGGCCACGTTGCGGACCGCCGCACTCGCCGACGAGAAGATCGTCGGCCTGCTCGACGGTGAGCCGCGCAAGGTGATCGTGGTGCCCGGACGGCTCGTCAACATCGTGCCGTGAGCACTCGATGACGCGTGGGCCGGGGAAGTGACCTACTTCCCCAGCAGTTTCCGGGCGTAGTCGGAGCCGAGGGTCACCCAGCGGGTGAGCTGGCGTTCGGTGCGCACACCCTCGTCGGTGACGCGGATCCATCCGCGCGTCTGCCGGCCGGACATGATCATCGGATCGGTGTGCGGGTACTCGAGCAGGGTCTCGGTTTCCTCGGGCGGTACCCGGACCATCAGGCCGCCGCGTGAGCTCGCCGCGAGCACCATGTTGCCGTTGATGAGGAATGCCAGGCCGCCGAACATCGGCTTCTCGTCGACGTTGGATTCGGCAGCCAGCATCGCGCGGATGCGGAGGGCGAGATCCTCGTCGTAGGCCACCCCACGAGGGTAGGACGCATCGGTGTGTGCGGCCAGCGGCGTCGGCGACCGTGATCGTCTCGGTGAGAGTTCGTGGCTATATCGTGCACCACACTTGCGTCTATCTTACCGATGAGTAAGATAGGCCCATGGCGATCAACCTCGAACTCCCGAAGAAGTTCGACTCCGCGGTCGAACAGGCACACCTGGCGGCCGAGCACATCTTCCGGCCGATCTCCCGCACCTATGATGCGGCCGAGCATGAGTACCCCAAAGTGCTCGATGAACTGGGCAAACTGGTCAAGGAGTCGCGGGCCAAGACCAGGGAGGCCGAGAAGGCGGAGCCGTCGTCGACGGCCGACACCGTCAACGGCGCCAACATCCGCGGCGTGCTGCACGGCGTGGAGATGGGCTGGGGCGACGTCGCCCTGATGCTCTCGATTCCGTATCAGGGACTCGGTAACGCCGCGATCTCGGCGGTGGCCAACCCCGAACAGCTCGAGAAGTTCGCCGGGGTGTGGGCGGCCATGGCGATCACCGAGCCGAGCTTCGGTTCCGACTCGGCCGCCGTCTCCACGACCGCCACCCGCGACGGCGACGACTACGTCATCAACGGGGAGAAGATCTTCGTGACCGCGGGTTCGCGCGCCGATCACGTCGTCGTGTGGGCCACCGTGGACAAGAGTGCCGGCCGCGCGGCCATCAAGAGTTTCGTCGTCCCGCTCGATGCCGACGGTGTCAGCGTGGTGCGGCTCGAGCACAAGCTGGGCATCCGTGCCTCCGACACCGCCGTGCTGCGGTTCGAGAACGCCCGCGTACCCGCCGATCACCTGCTCGGTTCCCCGGAGGTCGAGACCAAGAAGGCGTTCGCCGGGGTCATGCAGACCTTCGACAACACCCGTCCGGTGGTGGCGGCGATGGCGGTCGGCGTGGGCCGCGCCGCCCTCGAAGAACTGCGGGCCCTGCTCGAGGGTGCCGGCCACACGATCGACTACGACGCGTCCACGACCACGATGCATGCCGCGGTCGCGGAGTTCATCCGCCTCGAATCCGATTGGGAGGCATCGTGGTTGCTCGCGCTGCGGGCCGCCTGGATGGCCGACAACAAGCAGCCGAACTCCCTCGAGGCGTCGATGTCGAAGGCCAAGGCCGGACGGATGGTCACCGACGTCACCAACAAGGCGGTGGAACTCGGTGCGACGGCGGCATATTCGGAGACGATGCTGCTGGAGAAGTGGGCGCGCGACGCCAAGATCCTCGACATCTTCGAGGGCACCCAGCAGATCCAGCAACTGATCATCGCCCGCCGGATCCTCGGGAAGTCCAGCGCCGACCTGAAGTAGGTTTCAGCGCAACAGGTTACGTCGCAGCCGCTCTTCGCGGGCCAGGCGCTCGGCGTCGCGTCGGCGTCGTTCGGCGAGGATCGCCGCGAGCACGAGTTCATACGGTGCGCCCGACGGCGGGGCGGGTGCCACGTACGGCGCGACCGCGATGATCAGCCGATCCGACAGCGCGCGACGCGCGGCCGGGGTGTACTGCTCGGCGCGCGTGAGGAACAGGCGCAGTGAGATGGCGGTCGAGTCCGGTATCGACGAGAGGTCGGCGGTCCGCGCCCAGGGTTCGAGCATCGGCGGCATGCCGACGGGGTCGGGCATCTGGAAGCGGAAGCGGTCGCGGATCACGTACGTCCCGGCGACCATGTCGCCGAGGCGTTTGTTCTTCCGGCTGATGGCCGACGCGATGAGCGCCGGGACGCCGAAGAAGGTGTAGATCTCGACGACGCCGAGCATGGCGCGTGTCAACGCATGCCGGAACTGGATCGGCCCGGCGTCGTCGCGGACGGTACGCAGGCCGAGCGCCAGATGCCCCAGGGTCTTGCCCCGGGTGGTGGTCTCCACGATCGTCGGCAGCGCCGCCCACGCCAGCATCACCGACATCGTGGCGCAGGCGCCGAACAGGGCCTCGTCGGTGGCCAATTTGAACGACAGCCACAGCAGGAAGATCAGGACGGCCATCCCCACGACGAAGTCGATGAGGCCGGACGCGATGCGCAGTCCCAGCGATGCGGCGGGCAGATCGAGGGCGACCGCCTCCCCGGACACCAGATCGTCGCGGCCGACGCCCACCGTCGCGGGTACGCCCCGACCCCAGGCCGCGGTGCCCGCCGGCGCGGCCGGGTACGGTCCGCGCGGCGACGGGGGAGCCATCGGATACATACGCGACACTCTAACCAGCACGTCGGCCGCGGCTTCGGCGGACAGCCGACCGAATGACGGTGCCGTGACCGGATCGGCCCCGGTGAACATCGCAGCCACTACCATGTCGGCGTGGATCTCGATGCCTACGTGGCGGCCAAGAAGCCGACCTGGGACCGACTCGACGAATTGTCGCGTCGGCGTCGGCTCACCGGCTCGGAGGCCGACGAGATGATCGACGAGTATCAGAAGGTGGCGACGCACCTGTCGGTGATCCGATCCAGCGCCCCCGACCCCGCGCTCGTCGGATACCTGTCGTCGCTGCTGGCCCGGGCGCGGTCGCGGGCGGCCGGGGTCAAACTCGGCGCCTGGGCGACCCTCGGGCGTTACCTCGGACGCACCTTCCCGGCCGCGCTGTATGCGACCCGCTGGTGGTGGCTGACGACGATGATCGCCTCGGTGCTCGCCATGGTGGCGTTGACGTGGTGGTTCCTCGATCATCCGCGGGTGGAGACCAGTTTCGGCTCACCACAGGAGATCGAGGAACTCGTCAACAACGACTTCGCGAACTACTACTCCGAGCACGCGGCAACCTCGTTCGCATTTCGCGTGTGGTCCAACAACTTCTGGCTCGCGGCCACCTGTATCGCCTTCGGGGTGTTCGGGTTACCGGTGATCATGGTGCTGTGGAGCAACGTGCTCAACCTCGCCGTCACCGCGTCGATCATGATCCGGCACGGCCGCGCCGACGTGTTCTTCGGCCTCATCACCCCCCATGGGCTGCTGGAGATGACCTGCCTGTTCGTGGCCGCCGGCGTCGGACTCCGCGTCTTCTGGGCGTGGGTGGCGCCCGGCGACACGCCGAGGCTGCAGTCGCTGGCCGCGCAGGGTCGCGCCGCCATCGGCATCGCCCTCGGGCTGGTGGGGCTGCTGCTGATCACCGGCATCATCGAGGCCTTCGTCACGCCGTCGCCGCTGCCCACCTGGGCGCGCATCGGGATCGGTGTCACCGTGTGGGTCGGCTTCTTCGTCTACGTCTTCACGCTCGGACGGTGGGCGTACAACGACGGCGAGCGCGGCGACATCGACGCCGCCGACCGTGATTTCATGGCACCGGTAGCGTGAGTCGGATGACGATCGACATCCGCCAGGAGACGACGCAGGATCGACCCCGTATCCGGGACATCATTTTGGCGGCCTTCGACGACGGCACCGATGGGGAGGACGCGGTCGAGGCCGCGTTGACCGACGCGTTGTTCGCCGACGACGGCTATCTGCTCGCTCTGTCGCTCGTCGCCGTCGACGACGGTGAGATCGTCGGCTTCGTGATCGGCACCCGCGGCTGGGTCGGCGACGATCCCGCGATCGGCATCGGGCCCCTCGCGGTCATCCCACACGCCCAGGGCGGTGGCATCGGTTCGGCCCTCATGACGCGGCTGATCGACGACGCGGCGGCCGCCGGCGAGCACGTCCTCGCGTTGCTCGGCGATCCCGAGTACTACGCCCGGTTCGGCTTCCGGACGGCCGCCGACCTGGGGATCGAAGCACCGGACCCCGAGTGGGGTAGGCACTTTCAGGCACTGCGAATCCCGGAGGGGCAATCGGAATCGCCGATCCGCGGCACGTTTCGGTACGCCGCACCCTTCGATGAGCTGTGACATTCAGTAGCTGATCGGAGTCACCTCAGAAGGGTGGTGGTGCGCCGTCATCAGGCACGACGGGGTATCGCTTCTTGCGTCGTCTCGGGCGTGGCGGGTTCAAAGGGTCGACGCCATCAGCGATGCGGGTCCGGTTGCGTTCGCGTTCGCGGCGTCGCCGTTCGTACTTGGCGGCGAGCCGATCCCGCTTGCTGGTGGGGATGACCCCGGGTTCCCGTGGTGCCGGTGGTGCGGCTGGTGGGTCGGCGAACCGGTAGCGACGCAACCCGCCGAAGAAGTCTTCGAGGGTTTCCGCCGGCCCCGGAATGTTCAGCCCTTCCGGCGTGGTGAAGACGGTGACCAGCCGTCCGTTCTCGTCGCGGTACTGGTCATCGAGCCAGCGGGAGTGCGTTTTCTGCAGGTGATGTCCACGGCACTTGGCGTTCAGCCCGTCGGGGGTGGTCTGTCCACCGAGTTCGGGGTGCTCGTGGTCGTATTCGTGCACGTGATCACAATCGCCGTCGAAGGCACTACCCCGGCAGGCGGGGATGACGCACTCACCGTGACGCATCCGGATGAATGTGTCCAACGCCGTCGACAGTCGGTATGGATCCGACGGCAACGCCGACGGGAGTTCGACGTCCTCGGGATTCACGCCCTTGGGCACCATCCGTCGGATCGTGGTCGGGTATCGGCTGATCAGATCGAGGATCTGCTCGGGGATGACCGCACCCTGCCCGACGAGGTAGCCGAGGTTCCCGTCGATCGGCATCTCGGCGGCCGAAACGGTGCTGCCCGAGCGGGATTCGGCGTCGGCGGGCGCGGCGTCCGTGTCATCGTCGGGCGCCGCATCGGGAGGTCCATCGTCGGCGGGTTCGGGTGGCGGTTCCGCAGCGACATCCGTTTCTGCGCTTGCGCTCTCGGCGTCCGAGCCGCATTCGTCGGGCAGAGTCATCTGCACCGCACGCGTGTCGGTATGCGTGGCCGGCTCGGGCTCGGGTTCCTTCTCGAGCTCAGGCTCGAGATCCGGCTCGGATGCGGGCTTCGGTTCCGTACGGCGCGACTGAACTACCGATTGGCGTGCACCTCCACCGGATTCGTCGCCGGCATCGGACCGTCCCCGTCCTTGCGCCTGCCGCTCCTGTTCCTGGCGCTCCTGTTCCTGGCGCTCCTGTTCCTGTTGTCGTTGGCGTTCCTCGATCGCCGCGGCGGTGGTCTCATCGGCGATGACGTGCAGCACGATCTGCACATCCGGAATACAGCCCGGCTCCGGAATGTCGGCGGGGCAGTCCTCTTTGCCGCATTCACACGCGAACTGCGTCCCCGACAACAACGAGTACATGGCATCGGCCTGGCGTTGCCGCCGCGTCCGCGGGTCTTTCCGGCAGGCGCAGTCGGCCAGGGCGGCGATCGTCTTCTCCGCGATCGTGATGTTCTCCGCGGACATGGTGCCGGTGATCTCCCCGGTCCCATCCCCCTCGAAATGAGTGAACACACCCCGCTTGTCCAGGTTCCGTTTCCGCGGTTCCCGCACGGCGTCCGGTGCGTGCTGGAAGACGATCTTGTCGACCATGTCCCGCAAACTCGTCGCCGGCCACTGCCCCTGCCTGCTGAACAACCGCTCGGCGATCGCTGCGTCGACCAGCGCGGTGTTCGGATGCAAGGCCGGTCCCGGATCGAGCAGGTTGATGCGGTCGATCAGGGTCCGGAACTGGCTGTGGCTGATCCGCCCCTCGCGTAGTGCCCGCCCCGTCTTCGGCAGGCGGGTGGCCATCACGATCGCCTCATCCAGCATCCGCCGGGTGGTCACCATCGCCAGGTTGCGGGTGCGGGAGATGTGTTCGGCCGCGATCTGCGCGTACTCCGCCGACTCGTCCAACGGCCGGTCGGTCAGACACCTCACCACATAGGCGGTGAAGTACGAGTCCAGCCACGCCATATAGGAGCGGCACCGGTCCAGTTCGGTCATCGCGACCAGCACCTCGTTGATCGAATGCTGATCCAGCCGATCCGGATCCACCCCGAACAGAAACTCCGGCGGCAACCCCGGCCACGGCGACGGCCCCTGCTTCAACAACGCGTCGCGCACATCCCCACGAATCCGCGCGCTCCATGGAATGCTGCTCACCCTCGCCCCCTCGAACAAGATGACCGTCGAAGCTCTCTTCGATCTGACCATCATTGTAAAGACGGCCACCGACAAAACCGTTCACGCCGACGATCGGCCACCCCATCTGTGGACCAATCGACTTCTGGGGACAACTCAGCTCCGCGCCCGACGTCGGGTGACGGACGGTGGCCCCGACCGCGACCCGCTCGGTCCGGCGAATACTCCTACTCGCAGGATCGTCGGCACTCGGCCGCGCATCGAATCACGAAGGGCCCCACCGAAACTGCTACAACAGCCCGCGTGACTTGAGCACCAGGTAGTGATCGGCCAGAGCGGCCGGGAGGTGTTCGGGATCGGCATCGACCACGTCGACCCCGATGCGTCCCAGCGCCGATTCGGTCCGTTCACGCACCATCAGGGTGCGCGCCGCCGCGGCTGCCTCGTAGATCTCGGCGGCGTCGTCGCGTCGCGCACTCATCTCCTCCACCGCCGGGTCGCGGACCGAGCCGATGATCACCTTGTGCCGCAACGCGAGCACCGACAGTGGAGCCAGCAGCGATTCCTCCACCGCGGCCGGTTCGAGCGGCGTGAGCAGCACGACCAGCGCCCGTTGGCGCGTAAGCGTGGTGACCTCGGCGGCGAGCAACGGCCAATCCGCCTCCAGCAGAGCCGGTTGCAGCTCGGTCATCGCGTTGACCAGGTCGCCGAGGAGGGTGGTGCGCGGCGATCCGACGACACGTCGGTGGATCACCCGGTCACCGGCGATCAGGTCGACCCGATCACCGGCGTGGGCGGCCAACGCCGACAACAGCAGTGCCGCATCCATCGCCGCGTCGAGGCGGGGCGCGTCACCGACGCGTGCGGCGGAGGTCCGTGAGGTGTCCAGCACGATGATGATGTGGCGGTCCTTCTCCGGTTGCCAGGTGCGCACCACCACCGAGCGTCGGCGTGCCGTCGCGCGCCAGTCGATGCTGCGGACGTCATCGCCCTCGACATAGTCACGCAGCGAATCGAATTCGGTGCCCTGACCGCGGATACGCACGGCCGACCGACCGTCGAGCTGGCGTAGTCGGGCCAGGCGTGACGGGAGATGCTTGCGTGAATTGAACGGTGGCAGAGCACGAATCACCCCGGGCAGGGGATAGCTGTGCTGTCGTGCGGCCAGGCCGAGCGGACCGGGGCGTCGGATGGTCGCGCGTACCGCGAGCCGATCACCGCGACGCACCGGCACCAGAACCGTGGTCAGTTCCCGGCGTTCCCCCGGCGGGATGTCGAGGTCGTGCTCACCGGACCGCACCCCGGCCGAGGGCTGCCACGAATCACGCAGCCGCCCTCTGAATCTCCGGGTCCCGACATTCTCGGCGACGATCACCGACGAACCGGCACCGCCGAGACGGATTGGTGCCGACGGAAGGCGATACAGTCGCAGTGCCGTCGAACCGGCCGCGAGCAGATCGACCGCCATCACCACCGCGCAGGCGAACACCCACAGCAACACCACCCACACGTGGGGGAACACCACCGCGGGAATGATGCCCAGCGCGAGGAGGGCGACGAAGCGGCCGGTCAGCACCATCAGCGCGGGACCGGCACCGAGTTGATCGCGGCGTCGAGCACCGCGGCCACCGAGACGCCCTCCAACTCCGCCTCCGGACGCAACGAGAGCCGATGGGCCAGAGTCGATTGCGCGAGTGCCTTGACGTCGTCCGGGGTGACGAAGTCACGGCCGGACAGCCACGCCCAGGCACGGCTCGTGGACAACAATGCGGTGGCACCGCGCGGACTGACCCCCAATGCCAGCGACGGCGAACTGCGGGTGGCGCGCGCGATGTCGACGATGTACGCGGCGATCGCCGGCGCCACCGCCACATGCCGGATCGCGTCGGCGCCGGCCACGATGTCGGCCGCCGAGGCCACCGGTCGCAGGCCCGCGGCGGTCAGGTCGCGCGGGTTGAATCCGGCTGCGTGCCTGCTCAATACGGTGATCTCGTCGTCGCGCGGCGGGATCGGCAACGTGACCTTCAGGAGGAACCGGTCCAACTGGGCTTCGGGCAGCGGATAGGTGCCCTCGTATTCGACGGGATTCTGGGTGGCCGCCACCAGGAACGGGTCGGGCAGCGGCCGCGGCACACCGTCGACGGAGACCTGACGTTCCTCCATCGCCTCCAGCAGGGAGGCCTGGGTCTTGGGTGGGGTGCGGTTGATCTCGTCGGCGAGAAGCAGATTGGTGAAGACGGGGCCGGGCCGGAAGGTGAACTCGGAGGTGGCGTTGTCGAAGATCAGCGAGCCGGTGACGTCACCGGGCATCAGATCCGGGGTGAACTGCACCCGTTTGGTGTCCACCGCCAACGCCTGCGCCACCGATCGCACCAGCAGGGTTTTCGCCACTCCCGGAACACCTTCGAGCAGGATGTGACCACGGCACAGCAGCGCGATGAGGATACCGGCGACGGCCGGGTCTTGTCCGACAACCGCTTTGGCGACCTCGGCGCGGACCGCACCCAGGGTCTGACGTGGATCGCGGGCTGCGGCTCCGGCAGTGTCCGTGGCTCCGGCGGTGTCCTTGGCGACGGAGACGGCGGGCTCGGAGGGCGCAGTGGGGTGAGGGGTCGCGGGTTCAGAGGTCATGGTGTGCGTCGAACTTCCTTCTCGAGGTCGGTCAGGTCGGAGGTGAACTGCGCCAGCTGGGTGTCGTCGGTGGGGAGTGGGCCGGCCAGCAGCGCGGCGACCTGCCGGGAGTCGCGTCCGGTCGCCGACGCGACGGCGGCAACGACGGAATCCAGCGCCGGGTCGTGCTCGATCGGCGTGTCCGAGGAGATCGCGTCGAGGGCCCGGACCGGGTCGTAGGCCAGGCCGAGGTAGCGGGCGATCGACGCGGTGGTGTGCACGCGCAGAATCGCCGCGGCACGCCCGGCGTCGGCGGCCTTGCGGTAGAGGCGTCCCCGTGACCGGGTCGTCTCGATGGCCTTGACGACGGCCGGAAGTGGTTCGGCGACAAGTGGTCCGAATCGGCGTCCACGCCACAGCGAGACGGCGATCGCGACGAAGAAGGCGAGGAAGAACAATGGCCACACGATCGACGGGAGGACGGATTCCTCATCGTCGTCCTCGCTCTCGACACGATCGGAGGGCCGGGGAACGTACCAGAGCACGTTGTCGCCGGTGGCCATGGTGCGCACGGTGACCCCGGCATTGTCGACGTCGGCCAGATCGGAGTTGGTGGTCATCGCGCCGGTCATCACGATCGTCTCGGGCAGGTCGGCCGAGGGATCGGCGACCACCACCTCGGCGCCGGGTGTTCCCGCCGCCGGATCGTTCGCCGATCCGGAGGGGAAGCACGACACCGTCGACGACGCATCGGTGGCCACGTAGTGGGCGGTCGACGGCGTCACCGTATCGGTCGGTTCGATTCCGGCGACGCTGCAGTCCGCACGGATGACCGACTGGCCGAAAACCACACTGCTCGACTCGGTCACCGGGAGACCGAGGGCGTCCAGCACCGTATCGTTCGCGTCGACGAGCACCACCCGTCTCGCGCCCCGGACCCGCTCGGCAAACGCCCGGGCGGTCTCGGCGGTCATCGCCGGCGTGTTGGTGACCACGACGGTGGTGTCGCCGTCGGGTTTCGGGGTGACCGTCAGATCGGCAAGTCCGCGAACGACCTTCACGTCGACGCCGTGGTCACCGATGATGTTCGCGAGGGCACTGGAACCGTTCCCGCTGTAATTGCCGGGATCGCCGGGGACGGAGTTGCCGCGGTCGTCGGCGGACCCGCCGACGGCGACGATCGCCAGGATCGCGACGATGACCAGGATGACCGCGGCGATCGGCAACCAGATCCACAGGGCCCGCCGACGCTTCCGGCGGGGCGGGGCCGGCATCGGGCCCGGCGATGCGGCGGCGGTGCTTGCGGCAGAGACGTCGGTGGTCATCGGGGCACCGCGAATCCCTTGGCGGCAGCGGGTGTCGTCGACGTCGCCGGCCGGGTCGAGCGCAGGGACTCGTCGAGATCGAGGACGAGGCGAGCCTGCTCGGCGGTGGCGTGCCGGTATCCGTAGACCACCGCGTCGAACAGATTTGCCGCGTAGGTGAGTTCGCGTCCGTGGTCGGGGAACGGCGTCCGCAGGCGTACCGCCACCTCGTGTGCGGTCAGCGACGGGGCGTCGCGCAGCACACCCCGTTCGGCGGAGCGCCGGGTCAGTGCACGCATCGCCTCGCGCACACACCCGTCGTGATCGCCGGCGGCGAGCATCTCCTCGGCGCGGCGACGAAACTCCTTGGCCGACAACGGGTCACCACCGAGGACCGGACCGACCTCGGCGTCGGAACCGGAGCGTGGCGTGCGGCGGACGAAGAGCAGCGCGTAGACGATCAACGCGAGGACGAGCAACCCCAGCACGCCCCCGATGATCGTGGCGACACTCGCATCCGACCAGAGCAGATCCCCGACCCGGTCGCTGAACCAGCGCGAGAGCCCGTCGGCGAGTCGGTCGAGCAGACCGGGTTGTGGGGGCTGATAGCGCGATCCCGACAACTCGTCGCGGGCCCACTGGCGGGCCTGGTCGTTGTCGGGCGAGAGTCCGTCGGCGAGAAGGATGATCGAGCCGCTCACCAGGGGCCTCCCCGCGCGGCGGCGATCCGGGCGAGTTGGTGGTCGTAGCCCTCGCGCCGGATCCGGGCGTCGACGTGCAGCAGCGACGTCGCGATCGCCTCGACGGGGGAGACCAGCGCGGTGATCAGCGGTGCCAGCACCGCTGCGAAGACGAGGGCGGCCACCCCGCCGCTTCCGGTGATGTCGGAGATCATCTCCGACGCCATACCCAGCACCCCGTTGAGGATCCCGGAGACGATCCAGATGAGGAGCAGCACAACGAAGTAGCGCCAGAAGGATCGGTGCGTCAGCGTCGCGGATCGGCGGATCGCGGCGAGCGGGCCGAGTCGTTCGATCACCACCGCCGCCGGGGCGAGCGCGATCCGCACGGTGACCCAGATGGTCGGGATGATCGCCGCGACCCCGACGAGGAGGGTGGCCGCGACGACGAGATCGTCGTCGCCGCCCGTCAGCGAATCGAGGGCGAGGACGAGGACGTCGGGAATGCAGAACACCCCGCACAACACCAGCGCCACCGCCAGGATGCGCCAGACGACGGGACGGACCTGAGCCCACAGTTCCGCCCACGTGGTGCGCACGCCGGCAGCGGCGGCGTTCAGTGGGTAGGCCAGCGGTCCGGCCGCCAGCGCAACGACCGCCGCGCCGATCAGCGAACTCGCCCAGTCGGCGTCCATCGCGCTCAACCACGACGTGAGGTCGGGATGTCCGCCGGATTCGACGGTGACGACCACTCCGGCGATGACGGCCGAGACGACGGTCAGCGCAGCGGTGAGACCGGCCGTGATCCCGAAGGTGATGCCGGGGAAGAATCGGATCGCCGAGAACGTCGCGTCGATGAGGTCACGTGTGTCGAGCGGCCGCAACGGCACGACGCCGGGTTTGTGCGCGGGTGTCGGCTGCTGCCACACCGGAGGCGGTTGCGGTCCGCCGATGGCCGATCCCCACTGCACCGGACCTCCCGGCACCGGATCCCACTGCACCTGATCCCACTGCACCGGATCCCACTGCACCTGATCCCACTGCACCGGACCCCCTTGCGGACCCGTGGACCCGTCTGGTGGGTAGGTCATCGCGGCTCCTCATGGCGGGTCGTCGGGGTCGCACGTGATCCCCGGTTCGATCGAGCACAGTCGGCGTTCGCCAACGTGTCGGCGAACATATCAAACACCCAACTCTGCCCCGCCTGCCGACGCGGCGTCAGTCCCGATCGTTTGATCGCATGACGTGGGGCGCGACGGAGACGGCAATGTCGTCGGAGCCGAGCCGCTGCCCGTCGGCGGAACGGATCTCGACGGTGACGGGAGTGCCGTCATCGACCGAGTTGAGCCGCAGCGGTCCGCCGTCGTCCTGCAGGTACCGGTTGCCCCACTGCATCAGCCCGAGGACGACGGGGAGCAGGTCACGGCCCATCTCGGTGAGTTGGTACTCGTTGCGCGCGCGGCTGCCCGGCTCCCGGTAGGGGACCTTGACGAAGATGCCGGCGTCGGTGAGTTCTCGCAATCGCGCGGAGGCGACGGCGTCGGTGATGCCGACCCGCCGGGCGAACTCGTCGAATCGGGTTGCGCCGTAGAAGGCCTCGCGCAGGATCAGCATCGCCGACCGGGTGCCGACGACGCCCATGGCCTTGTCGATCGAGCAGTGCCGAGCCTGCCACCTGTCGCGGTCGGCGAGGGGTCCGGTCAGATCCATGCATCCATCCTACTCTGACTTGACCCAGCAATAGTCAGGGTGTAGACATCTGGCTATGGAATTTAATAGTCAGAAGTGGCTGCTGACGGTGGCGTGCGGCGCACCGTTTCTGGTGGCACTCGACTTGTTCGTCGTCAACGTCGCCTTCGATCAGTTGGCGCACGAGTTCCCCGGTGCCGACCTGGGGACGATCAGCTGGACGCTGTCGGCGTACGCGATCGCCTTCGCCGCGCTGCTCATCCCACTCGGATCGTGGAGCGATCGGGTGGGCAACCGCCGCGGATTCATCACCGGAGTGCTCGTCTTCACGGCCGGGTCGGCCCTGGCGGCCGCGGCGCCGACGCTCGGTGTGCTGATCGGCGCGCGCGTGCTGCAGGCGGTCGGCGCGGCAGCGCTGACGCCCGCGAGCATGTCGCTGCTGGTCACCTCGCTGCCGGCACACCGACGCGCGGCGGGCATGCGGATCTGGGCGGCTACGTCGGGCATGGCGGCGGCACTGGGCCCGGTGGTGGGTGGCGTCCTCGTCGAGATCAGCTGGCGCATGGCGTTCGTCATCAACGTGCCGTTGGGGATCGCCTCCATCCTGCTCGCGTTGCGTGTGTTCGCGACGGATCCGGAAGCCGCACAACGTCGACGAGCCCCGGGCCCGGTGGTGCGAACGCTGCTGTGTTCGGTGCTGTTGGCGACGGCGAGCGCTCTGGCGGTCCTGTATCTGATCAACGGCGACAGTTGGGGCTGGGGAGCGCCGACATCGATCGTGGTGCTCGTGGCGGCAGTGGTCTGTGCGGCGGTCTTCGTCGTCGTCGATCGCCGGGCGACCGAGGCACTCATCCCACGGCAACTGTTCGACGATCGGCGGTTCACCGTCGGTGCGATGGCGATGCTGATCTTCAGCGTCGCATTCGCCGCCGGACTGCTCAACGCCATCCTGTTGCTGCAGCAGGACTGGGGCTATTCGGTACTGCTCAGCGGACTCGCCATCGCGCCCGGACCGCTGATGGTGCCGGTGGTGACGGTGCTGGTCGGCCGTCGGGCGGCACATATCTCGCCGTGGCCGCTCGCCGCACTCGGATCGCTGATCTGGGCCGCCGGCAGCATCGTGATCGGTACCTCCACGTCGGTTGTCGCGCTGCATGATTCGTACGCAGCATGCTTCTTGCCGGGATGGCTCCTCGGTGGGATCGGCGTCGGACTGACCATTCCCGCCCTGCTGGCGGGCGCAACGCAGGAACTGTCATCGGCCGTGGCGGCGCGCGGGAGCGCCGTCGTCACCATGGGCAGACAGTTCGGCACCACGATCGGCACGAGTGTGCTCGTCGCCGTTCTCGCCGGAGGGCTGGCGCGCAGCGTGTCGTGGTGGATCATCGCGGCCATCGCCGGAGCCGCCGCGTTGACCGCCTACGCCGGCGTCACCGTCACGACACGGGACCGCGGCCCGCACAACGCCGCCACACCCGTTCCCGGCAATCGCGTGGACCCGAGTATCCCCGGTGCGCAGTAGCCCCCTGATGTAGTGAACCCCCCCTATGTAATAACCACTGATGCAAGGAGATTGATCATGACCACTGCTGTAATCGTCGACGCCGTCCGAACCCCGGTCGGCAAGGGTAAGCCCTCCGGAGCCCTGCACGACGTGCATCCCGTCGACCTGCTCGCGCATTCACTTCGAGAGATCTTGTCGCGTAACGAAATCGACCCATCCGACATCGACGACGTGATCACCGGGGCGGTCACCCAGGCCGGTGAGCAATCCTTCAACATCGCCCGTCGCGGCCTGCTCGCCGCGGGATATCCCGAGTCGGTTCCGGGTGTCACCGTGGACAGGCAATGCGGAAGTGGTCAACAGGCAATCGCCTTTGCCGCACAGAGCATCATGGCCGGTGTCAACGACGTCGTCGTCGCGGCCGGAGTGGAATCGATGTCGCGGGTGCCGATGGGATCGGCCGCGGCAGGCGTCACCGATCTCGATGGAGTCGCCTTTGACGCGCGCTACCCCGACGGTCTGGTGGGACAAGGCATCTCCGCGGAGCTGATCGCGGCGCGCTGGGGCATCGGCAAGTCCGCCATCGACGAGTTCTCTTTGCGCTCACACGAGTTGGCGGCCGCTGCGACCAAGGACGGACGTTTCGACAACGAGATCGCGCCCCTGGCCGGGCTCACCGCCGACGAGGGAATCCGGGTCGGCTCGACCCTCGGGCAACTGTCGGCGCTGCCACCGGCCTACCACGACCCGGCGATCGGGGCGCGGTTCGCCGAGATCGACTGGGTGATCTCGGCGGCCAACGCGAGCCAGATCAGTGACGGTTCGGCCGCCGTGCTCGTGATGAGCGAGGAACGGGCCGCAGCGCTCGGCCTGCGCCCGCGCGTGCGGGTACACACGATGGCGGTCGCCGGCGCCGATCCCCTGGTGATGCTCACGGCGATCATCCCGGCTACCCGCAAGGTCCTCGCGAAGGCCGGCCTGTCCCTCGCCGACATCGACCTGTTCGAGGTCAACGAGGCGTTCGCGCCGGTCGTACTGGCCTGGGCGCGCGACCTCGGCGTCGACCTCGACCGGGTCAACGTGCACGGCGGAGCGATCGCGATCGGCCACCCCCTCGGCGCCAGCGGCGCGCGCGTGGCGACAACGGCCGTCAACGCCCTCGAGCAGATCGGTGGCCGGTACGTGCTGCAGACGATGTGCGAGGCGGGCGGTCTGGCCAACGCGACGATCTACGAACGGCTCGGCTGAGCGGGCTGCCACTGCTACGGTGAAACTAGAACACGTTCTCGTTTCACCGGAAGGGCACCCATGACCGTCGAGCAGGACACCACAGCCGAACTCAGCGACAAGATCAACGCCGTCGTCGAGAACTACATCGAGTACCTCACCAGCGGCACCGCCGAACAGATCGCCGATCTGTACGCCGCCGGCGCCACGGTCGAGGATCCGATCGGCGCCGACATCCGCACCACCCGCGAGCAACTGGTGGAGTTCTACTCGGTGATCACCGGCATGGACGAGCGCACCGCGACCCTGAAGTGGAAGAAGACCGCCGGCGACACCGCGGTCTTCGAGTTCACCCTGGTCACCGGCACCTCCGGGATGCGCTTCGAGATCACCCCGGTCGACATCATGGTGTTCGACGCCGACGGCAAGATCACCTCGATGCGTGCGGTGTGGCAGGCCTCCGACCTGGTCCAGTTGTGACGCCCTGAAGCGTCACCGACGTCCGGTCGGCCGCAGCACGATCTCGGTGGGGTGGGCGTCGGCAGGCGTGTGGATCGCCATCACCACGGCCGCGGCCACCGTCGTCGGGGCGAGGAACTGCGACGCGTCGTACTCCTTGCCCTCGATGGCGATGAGGTCGCGTTGCATGTCGGTGTCGATGCGGCCGGGGAACACCGAGGTGACTCGCAGGTCCGGTTCCTCGGCCCGCAGGGCGTCGGCCAGCGCGCGCAGCCCGAACTTGCTCGCCGCGTACGGCGCCCACCCGGGATTGGCGCGTTGACCGGCACCGGAGTTGATGAAGACGACGTGCCCGCCCGCCGCTCGCAGTGCCGGGAGCAGCAGCCGGGTGAGCTCGGCCGCGGCGATCAGGTTCACCTCGAGGACGTGACGCCACTCGTCGGCGGGTGTCCCGCCGACCGGTGACAGGCTGCTGCCCACCCCGGCGTTGTGCACCAGCACGTCGAGGGAGGTGATGGCCTCCGCGGCGGCCTCGACGGCGTCGTGGTCGGTCAGCTCCACCGGAAAGGTCGAGGCGCCGTCGAGCTGCGTGGTCAAGGTATCCAGCTCGGCCGACGGTCGGCCGCCGAGCAGCAGGTCGTGGGTGGGGGCGAGTTGCCGGGCGATCTCGGCGCCGAGTCCGCGGCTCGCGCCGGTGATCAGTGCGGTGGGCATGGGGTCGAGCCTAGAGCGCGCGACTGCGCTCGCCCGGCGGCATCGGGGTCCGCGGGGCAGAATCGACGCGTGGCGCGCTATGGATTCACCCCGACGCAGCTCGCGGCGCGTGCCGCGTATCTGCTGCGGGGCAACGACCTGGGCACGATGACCAGTGCCGCACCCCGGCTCTACCCGCATATGTGGAGCTGGGATGCGGCGTTCGTCACGGTCGGGTTGGCCCCGTTGTCGGTGGAGCGCGCCGTCATCGAGATGGACACGCTGCTCTCGGCGCAGTGGACCAACGGGATGATCCCGCACATCGTGTTCGCCAACGGTCGCGACGGCTACTTCCCGGGTCCACGCCGGTGGGAGTGCGCGCGGCTGGCCGACTGCTCGCCGGATTACCCCGACACCTCCGGCATCACCCAGCCGCCGGTGCACGCGATCGCGGTGCAGCGCATCCTCGATCACTCGCGACGTCATGGGCGCACCACCCGTCAGGTGGCCAACGAGTTCATCGACCGCCGGTGGGGTTCGCTGGTGCGGTGGCATCGGTGGCTCGCGCACGCCCGGGACCCCAACGGCCGGGGCCGCATCACCATCTATCACGGGTGGGAATCAGGGATGGACAACTCCCCGCGCTGGGACAAGCCCTACGCGGGCGTCACGCCGGGTGACGACCTCCCACCGTTCCAGCGCGCCGACCTCGACCACGTCACCGACCTGTCGATGCGGCCAACCGATCTCGAGTACGACCGCTACATCTGGCTCGTCGAGGAGATGAAGCGCGCCAACTACGACGACGCTCTGCTCCCCAAGGTGATGAGCTTCGCCGTCGAGGACGTCTTCGTCAGCGCGATCTTCGCGCTCGCCTGTGACGTCCTCGCGACGATCGGCGAGGACTACTCGAAGCCCCGCGCCGATGTCCGCGATCTGCGGGCCTGGGCGGATCGGTTCCGGGCCGGCGTGGTCGCGGCCTCCAACGAGAGAAACGGTGCGGCACGGGATTTCGATCTCCGCGCGAACAGGTGGATCACCACCGAGACGATCGCCCAGTTCGCGCCGTTGCTGTGCGGTGGACTGTCCCGCGATTCCGAGCGCGCGTTGATGCGCCTGTTCGACGGTCCTCGGTTCTGCGGTCACCCCGACCTGCGCTACGCGGTACCGCCGTCGACGTCGCCGATCTCCAACGACTTCCGGCCACGGGAGTATTGGCGTGGCCCGGTGTGGCCGGTGATGACGTGGCTGTTCAGTTGGGCGTTCGCGCGGCGTGGCTGGCCGGAACGCTCGGCCCGGCTACGCGACGAGGGTTTGCGGCAGGCCACCGACGGGGCGTTCGCCGAGTACTACGAACCGTTCACCGGGGAACCACTCGGCAGTATGCAGCAGAGCTGGACGGCTGCGTCGGTGCTGGACTGGCTGGACTGATCCACTCACGGGACAAGCGAATACAACCGGGATGAATAGCACTGCTCGCGTCAATAATTGACGTTGCTGTTGCTATTCATCCCGGTTGTATCAGAAGCGGTACGGCTCAGTACTCCTCGGCTCCGATCAGGGCGGCATCCTCGTCGACGTCATGCGCTTCGGCGGCCTTGGTGGTCACGAAGCTCACCGCGATGACGGCGACGACGCAGTACCCGGCGGCGAACCACCACGGAGCGGCCACCGACGAGAACCATTCGGCCAGATGGGCGACGAGCACCGCGGCGACCGCGGCGCCGGCCCAGCGCAGGAACGAGTAGCCGGCACTCGACACCGACCGCGGGGTGCTCGCGTCACCCGAGGACATGGCGACGCCGGTGAACAGCGTGTTGAGCACGCCCGACGGGATACCGGAGAGGACGACGGCCAGACCGATCAGCCACACCTGGCCGGCAAAGGTGCCGATGCCGGCCAGGGCCATGACGACGGCGTAGGTGGCGATCGCCGTCATCACACCACCGCGCTGGCCGATCTTCTCGGCGAGGCGAGGAGCCACGAACACACCGGCCAGCGCGGTCAGCAGACCCCAGCCGAAGAAGATGAGTCCGGCCCAGATCGGCTTGAGCCCCATGGCGATCGGGGCCCACGCGATGACGGTGAACAGGGCACCGGTGTAGAAGGCCGAACCGATCGAGGTGATCAGCAGTGTGCGGTTGCGTAGTGCCTTGAGCGGATCGATGATCCGCACGGGCTGGCGTTCGGTGCGCGGGCCGTCGGCGGGCAACATCACTGCGCACAGGACGGCGCCGATCAGCATCAGGATGGCGGTACCGCCGAAAGGTGCACGCCAGGTCCACGAGCCGAGGATCGCACCCAATAGCGGGCCGACGGCCAGGCCGACGCCGAGTGCCGCCTCGTAGAGCATGATCGCGCCGTGCTGACTGCCCTTGGCGGAGCTGACGATGAAGGCCAGCGCGGTCGCGATGAACAGCGCATTACCCAATCCCCAGATGACGCGGTAGGCGATCAGCTGGTCGATTCCGTTGGCAAAGGCCGAGATTCCCGCGGCGACGACAATCAGTGACAGTCCGACGGTCAGGGTTCGCTTCGGGCCGAACCGATACGCCGACCATCCGGTGATCAGCATGGCCACGCACTGCACCCCGACGTAGACACCGAACAGCAGGGTCAGCTTGTCCGGCGGGGCGTTGAGTGCCTCGGCGATGCTGTTGAGGATCGGGTCGACCAAGCCGATGCCCATGAAGGCGATGACCGCGGCGAAGGCGGTCACCCAGACGGTTCTCGGTTGCCGGGCAAAGGTCGCGAGCAGCGAGTGCTCGTCGTGGGGCTGATCGGAAGGTGTTGCGGCGTCGGAACTCTGGGCCGGCGTCGTCGAGGTGGTGGTCATTGTTCTCCTCGCTGACGGTGTGTCTATCGGTGGACGTTTTTCGATTGCACAGCACCCTCGAGTGATTCGTGGAGGGCCTGCAGGGCCGGTGCGGCGGCGGCCAGCGCGGCGCGGTCGTCGTCGGAGAGCGCTGCGATGGCGACGGCCAGGGCGTCATCGCGTTGGGCCCGAACCCGGTCGAGGACCGCATGACCGTGATCGGTCACCGACACCAGAACCGCACGGCGGTCGGCCGGATCGCGTTCGCGTTGCACCAGCCCGTCGCGGATGAGTCCGTCGATGAGGCTGGTGGCGGTCGGCATCCGGATCGATTCGCGGTCGGCGAACTCGCCCATCCGCATCGGCCCGTGGTCGAGCAGGGTGGCCATGCCGGATGCCTGTGCCGCGGTGTACTCGGGGATCGGGGTGTGGCGACGCATCATCAGATACAGCCGGGTGACCGCGGGCCGCAGCCGCCGAGCCACTGCCACGTTGTCGTCCTTGGTCGCCATCACACTTCGTAACTCTAATACTTAGAGACTCGAAGTAAAAGTCGGGACTACTGTGACATATATGACGCGACGCCGAAAGAAGCGGTTCACCGAACTGTCCACCCGTTCGCGAGCGCTGATCATCGGTGGCGCGACAGCACAGATCGCCCTGCAGGTGGCCGCGATGCGCGACCTGTGGTTACGGCCCGACCACCTGGTGCGCGGACCCAAGGGGGCGTGGGTCGCCGCCGGCTTCGTCAACTTCCTCGGCCCGATCGCCTACTTCATGTGGGGACGGCAGCAGGCCACGCCGGTGCCCAGTGCACCGCCCAAGCTCCGATCCGAACCGGCTTCCGGTGCCGATGATGGTCCGCCCGCCGATGCCGACCCCGCATCGTCGTCCCCGGACTTCGCGACGTAGCCCGACGACGTAGCCCGACGCGAACTCGGGCGTGGCAGTAGGGACGGCTGCGGGCACCGCCCGAGAACCGGACAATCAGAACCGCCCGCCGACCCCGATCCGACCCGAGCTCGACGACCCGCCGAACGACCCGGGACTGCGACCTCCGCTGGTGTAGCCACCACCGCCGAATCCACCTCCGAAACCGCCGCCGCGCATGCTGCCACGCAGGAAGCTGTCCACGAGGATGCCGCCGAGGACCGCCCCGGCCGCCGACGACCCGGACGAGCGCTGCTGCCCCTGCTGCCAGCTGACCACGTCACCCTGGGCCGTCATCAGCGCCTGATCGGCGAGGGCACCGGCCCGTCGCGCCGAGTCGGTCGCGGTGAACGGATCGGTGGCCGACGCGTCGCGGGCGGCCTGCAGGAGCCGTTCGGATTCCGACAGCCGGGTGCGTGCCACCGACTGCACGGCACCGCGCCGGGTGCCGATGAAGTCCCGCGCCGCCGACACCTTGGCCTCGGCGGCGGTCAGTGCCGCCGACAGCACTTCGGCGCGGCGGGTGCGTTCGGCGGCCGCGCCACGCGCCGCTTCCAGTGCGTCATCGAGGTCGGCGTCGGCGTCGACGAGGGCGGTGAAGGTGCCGAGCAGATCACTGTCCGACCGGGTCTTCGCATCTGACAATGCCGTCGACGCCGCCGTCACCGCGGTCGCCAGGCCGGGCCCGCCGTCGGCGGTCAGCGCGGCGGCCTCCGCGATCTCGCCCTCCACCTCGGCGATCAGCGAACCCATCCGGCTGTGCGCGGCGGCGATGTTGCCCTCGGCGTTGTCGATGGCGTCGAGGAGTTTGTCGGCCTGGGCGATCGCGCCCTCGGCGGCGCGGATGTCGGCGACGGCCGGTCCCTGTTCACCGGCCGGGCGGGCGATGGCCGACCGGCCCTGATCGGCGCTGCGCTCGGCGAACTCGATCTCCTGCCGCGCGAGCACCACGTTCTGCAGGATCGAGGTGCACGTCTGCTCACCGTGCCGGGCGACGAGTCCGCTCAACTGCTGCTCGGACGCATCGGCCCGGGTATGCAGGTCGACGACCCGGCGGGTGAGCTCGTCGAACCGCGCCGGCGCGTTGATCAGCAGATTGCGCATCTCGTCGAACGCGGCGACCTGCTCGTCGAGGGCGCGGTCGGCGTCGGTGCAGGTGGTGATGATCTGCACCAGCATCGAGCGCTGTTCGTCGGGGGTCTCGGGGATGTTGTCGTCGAGACGTTGCCGCAGCGCGAACGACGACGCGAGCGCCGCCTTGGCGGCGTCGACCGCCGACCGGAACGGCGCCGTCTGCCCCTCGCCGAACTCGCCGACCGCCAGCCGGAGTTCCTCGTCGCTGGTGCGGATCGCGTTGTCGGTGTCGGTGAGCACCTCCCGCGACCACGGATCGAGCACCTCCAGCGGCTGCGCCGCCAGCTGATCGGCGGTCAGTTCCTGATCCCTGACGGCCTCCACGCCGGCCTCGACCTGTTGGCGCTTGCGGCGCCGCGAGTAGGCCCACGCACCACCGCCGCCGACCACCGCGACCGCGCCGACCCCGCCGGCCACCAGGTAGCCGGTATAGGACGGATCGAGGGTCGAACTGACGCCGTTGGCCGCGCCGATGGCCGCCCCGGCCCAGTCCTGCCGGCGCAGCGCGGGGACGATGTCGTCCTGCGCGATCGACGCCAGATCCTCGTTGGTCAGATCGGTGGTCGATGCGTTGTCGGGAACCGTGAACCGGTAGGCGCGGTCATCGGTCGCAACCGCGAGCAGCAGATCCTGATTGCCGAGCTCGCTGAGCGCGATCGTCTGCTGCGCCCAGGTGGTGGTGTCCAGACCGTCGAAGGTCTTCACGTAGACCACCCACAGCTGCACGTTGTGCTTGTCGGAGAGTTCGTCGACGGCCCGCTCGACCTCGGCGCGTTGGGATTCGGTGAGCACGTCGGCCGGGTCGGACACCGGCTCGGGAAGCCGGGACGGCGGTTCGGCGGCCGCGAAACCGGCGGTGAGCAGGCACAGCAGCAACGCGGCAGCGCTCACCACCACAGTCAGCGCGGCACGGACAGGTCCGGACACTCGTGCGCAACCCATGGGAACAAGATAGTCACTACCCCCGACCGGATCGGTGGGTCAGGCAACCTGCGTGTGTCTGCGCGGTGGCAGCGGAAAGTATCCGGAGGTGCTGCGCTGGTAGTCGGCGTACTCCGGGTACTTGGACACGGTGATCGACTCGGTGAACCTCGTCGATCCGATGAACAACACGGTCAGCAGCACCGCGCCGACGATGCTCGGTTGCAGTACCGAACCCGCCGCCGACGCCCCGAACGCATAGATCACCCACCACTGCGCCTGCTCGCAGAAGTAGTTCGGATGCCGGCAGTAGCGGAACAGCCCGGTGCGCACGAACCGCGAGGCCGGCTCCCGACCCGCCGCGACGTCCGCGGCCTTGCGGGCGTGGAACGCCCACTGCTGCTGGTCGGCGACGGTCTCGCCGGCCAGGAAGGCCAGGAACAGCATCGCCAGGACGACGTCGAGCACACCGAAACCGCCCTGGTGATGCAGGGCGGTGTTGGCCGGCAGCGTGATCAGCACCAGCAGCAGATTCTGGTAGATGACGATGAAGAACAGGTTGAACAGCCCGAACTGCGGGCCGCTCATCTTGGACCGCAGGATCTGCCAGCGGTAGTCCTCCATGCCCGAGTACCCGCCGCGGCGCGCGAAGTTGAACGTCAACCGCGCACCCCACAGGGTCACCAGGATCGCCATCACCAGCAGGCGCGGGTCGTCGAATCCGGCGGCACCGCAGAACACCCACAGGTAGACGACCGGCACGACCGACCAGATGCGGTCGACCCAGGACGTGTCGCCGGTGATCAGCGACGCCACCCAGCAACACACGCAGACCGCGGCCGCGATGATCGCCACCACCCAGATCGCCGACATCGTCGTCTCCTCGGACTCTGCGGGCCCCGCTCCCTGATGATTCTTGAGTTCAGTGAGTCATCATCCGCGCCAGCGGCACAGCGCCTCGAGCGGGGTCATGTCGTAGTCGGGTCCGGTGATCCCGACGGTCAGCAACGTCACGCCCTCGGCGCTGATCGCGTCGGCGCTGCGCAGCAGTTCGTCGACGTCGCCCTTGTACTGGACCCCGGCCGACCGCTCGATGTCCTCGGGATCGCGGCCCACCGCGGCGCAATGCTCGGCGAGCACCTTCGACTTGTGCCGGTAGGTCTCCACGTCGTTGAAGCCGTGCCAGGCATCGCCGTATTCGGCGACATACCGCAGGGTCTTCTTCTCGCCGCTACCCCCGATGAGGACCGGGATGTGGCGGGTCGGTGCCGGATTGAGTTTCTTCAGCCGGGCATCGATGCGTGGCAGGGCCTCGCTGAGATCGGCGAGTCGAGTTCCGGGCGTGCCGAATTCGTAGCCGTACTCGTCGTAGTCCTTCTGGAACCAGCCCGCACCGATACCGAGGATGAGCCGACCGCCGGAGATGTGGTCGACGGTGCGCGCCATGTCGGCGAGCAGTTCGGGATTGCGGTAGGAGTTGCAGGTCACCAAGGCGCCGATCTCGACGCGTTCGGTCTGCTCGGCCCACGCGCCGAGCATCGTCCAGCATTCGAAGTGGGCGCCGTCGGGGTCGCCGTAGAGCGGATAGAAGTGATCCCAGTTGAAGACGACGTCGACGCCGGCGTCTTCGGCGCGCAGGACCGCATCACGGATGAGTGAGTAGTCGGGGGCGTGCTGGGGCTGGATCTGGACACCGATACGAATGGGGAAGGCCATGAGCACCAGTCTGCCCGTTCTTGCCGAGCGCGCAAGGAGCCTCGACGACGGCCGGTCGCCGTGTCACAGTGGCGTCATGACCACCGAGAACCACCACACAGACGTCCATTCGGACAAGAATCCGCACAGTGCCGACGAATGGGATGCGCGGTACCGCGACGCCGGGAAGCTCTGGACATCTGACGTCAATCCGGCTCTGCCCGTAGAGGTTTCGGACCTCGAACCGGGCACCGCGCTGGAGGTCGGATCGGGTGAGGGCGCCGACGCCCGCTGGCTGGCCGATCAGGGTTGGCAGGTGATCGCCCTCGACATCTCCCAGGTCGCCATTGACCGCGCCCGGGAGATCGATCCGCGCGAGGCCATCACCTGGGTCCGTGCCGACCTGACCGCCGACGACGTCCCCGGCCGCGACTTCGGGCTGGTGACCGCACACTACTTCCCGATCAAGGCCACCGACGTCCACGTCGCACGCAAGCTGATCGACGCCGTCGGGCCCGGTGGGACGCTGCTCGTCGTCGCGCACGCACCCGAAGGCGTGCGAGCCCACGGCTTCGACCCGGACGACTACGTCCAACCCGGAGACATCGCCAAAATGTTGGGCGACGGCTGGACGATCCACACCCACGAGACCCGGGAACGGGGGCGGCCCGCCGGCGGCGGACACCACATCAACGACGTGGTGCTGCGAGCGCAGCGGAGCTGACGGCGCTCGCTTGTTCAGTGACGGCGCTCGCGCCCACGCTGACAGCGCTCTCCCACGCAGTGACAGCGCCCACCTACCCGCCCACCACCCGCCCGATCCGCTCGACCGCCTCGGTGAGCACCTCCGCCGAGCAGGCCACGTTGAGTCGGGCAAAGCCGTTGCCCTGCAACCCGAATGCGGGTCCGCGGTGCAGGGCGACGCGGCCGTCGTCGAGGATGGGGATGCCGGGATCGTCACCGAGGCCGGTGGCTCGGAAGTCCAGCCAGGCCAGGTATGACGCTTGTGGGCGCCGCCACCGGACCTGCGGAAGGTGTTGCACGACAAGCTGATCCAGCAGGTCGAAACTCTCGCCGAGCACCACGAGGGTGGCGTCGAGCCAGTCGTCGCCGTGCTCGAAGGCCGCCGCGGTGGCGGCCCGCCCGAGGATGCTGGTGCGGAACGCGACCTCCTCGGGTTGCCGGTCGATCAGGGCCCGCATCGGGTTGCCGCCGACGACGGTCAGCGCACATTTCGCACCGGCGAGATTGAACGCCTTGCTCGCCGACTCCGCCGCGATCCCGACGTCGCGCGCGGTGTCGCTCACCGCCAGGAATGGCACGAACTCGGTTCCGGGATGCACCAGCGGCGCGTGGATCTCGTCGCTGAGCACCACCGCCCCGTGCTCGGCGGCCAGCTCTGCCAGCGCCTCGAGGTCACCGCGCGGGTGGACCAGCCCGAGTGGATTGTGCGGATGGCACAACAGGATTGCGCGAGCCCCGGACGCGAAGGCGGCCGAGATCCCGTCCAGATCCAGCCGATGTCCGGTCGTCCGGGCGTCATCGCGTACCAGCGGCACCGTCACCGGCTGCCCGCCGGCCTCGGGAATGAGATCGAAGAACGGCGGATACACCGGCGGCGTGATGATCACCGGGTCACCGGGGGTGATCGCCACCCGCAGGGCTTCGACGATCACCACGCTCACGTCGGTGGTCGGGTGCACGTCCTCGGGTGCGACGTCCCAGCCCCATCGTCGTCGCGCGAACCCGGCGAACGCCGGACCGGCCGGGCCCGCGGACTCGGCGTAGCCCAGATCCGAGGTCCGGATCAGATCCACCATCGCCTCGGCGACCACCGGCGCGAGTCCGTAGTCCATCTCCGCGACGAACAACGGCAGCACGTCGTCGGGATAGGTGCGCCACTTCGCACTGGTCCGGCGTCGCAACTCGGACAGTGGAGGCGCAACGGGACGGGAGGATTGCGGGTGCATGTCCACCTGTCTACCCAATCCGTCTACCCAATCGACCACAATCGCTCTGTGAGTGAAACGCCAGAGCCATCCACTGAGGGGTCGGTGCGGGTACCAGTCGGCCGGCTCCTTGCCCTGACGCCGGTGGCCCTCGCCGTCGGCGCCGTCTGCGCGCTCGGCCTGTGGGGCATCTCGGCGCTGGCCGAGTTCCTGCAGCGACTCATCTGGGACGACCTCGCGTCGACGGTCGGCGCCACCGCCGACACCTGGTGGTGGACGCTGACGATCCTGACGGCGACCGGCCTGCTCGTCGGCCTGGTCATCCGGTACGCACCCGGCCACGCCGGCGAGGATCCGGCCACCGTCGAACTGGTGTCGCGTCCCCTGCCGCCGTCCGCGGTACCCGGATTGACCGTCGCCACGGTGCTCACCCTCGCCGGAGGTGTCAGTCTGGGCCCGGAGAACCCGATCATGGCGATCAACGCCGCGCTCATCGTCGCCATCGGTGTCCGGGTGCTGCCCGCACTGGGCGGCGAGCGTTGGCTGGGACTGTCCACCGCGGCCACCATCGGCGCGCTGTTCGGTACCCCGGTGGCCGCGGCGCTGATGCTGTCCGAGGTCAATGCCGGGGACTCGCGTATCCCGTTGTGGAACAGGCTGTATCTGCCGCTGGTGGCCGCCGCCACCGGATCGTTCGTGATGTTGCGATTCACCGATCTGAGCCTGTCGATCGGCCTGCCCGACGACTCCTTCGACGGTCTGCGCGACGTGCTCGTCGCCATTGGCGTCGCCGTCGTGGCGGCCGCGCTCGGTGTGGTCGCCGCGTTCGTCTTCGACCCGCTGCACCGACTGATGCACCGGATCGCCAACCCGGTGCTGCTGCTGACGCTCGCCGGACTCGCGCTGGGCGCACTCGGCGCACTCGGCGGCGAGATCACCCTGTTCAAGGGCCTCGATCAGGCCAAGGAACTACCCGGGGAACTCGGCTCGACGACCGCCCTGGGCTTCTTCGTGATGGCCGGTATCAAACTCCTCGCCCTGCTGATCGCCGCGGCCGCCGGTTTCCGTGGCGGCCGGATCTTCCCGGCCGTCTTCATCGGCGTCGCACTCGGTTTCGGTATTCACACGATCTGGACGTCCATTCCGCTGGTCGACGCGGTGGCCGCCGCCACGGTCGGCATCGTGGTGGCCGCCACCCGCAACGGCTGGGTGAGCCTGTTCATCGCGCTCGCGGTGGTGCCGCAATGGAATCTGGTCGTTCCGGTGCTCTTCGCGACGCTCGCCGCGTGGCTCGTCGTAGCCAATGCTCCCGAACTGCGCGCGAGGACCGACGAGGAGCGGGCGCGGTCCGCGGCCGGCTGAGCACCGATCGTGTCGGAGGAACCGGCTATCATTCGCCTATCTGTTCGATCCCATCCCTGGGGCGACTCGACGGGAGTGACACGATGGGCCGCATCCATACCGCCGACCGGCCGGACGCGTCGATCCTGCACGCCGACCTCGACTCGTTCTACGCCTCGGTCGAACAGCGTGACGACCCGTCGTTGCGCGGTCGTCCGGTGCTCGTCGGCGGTGGCGTGGTGCTCGCCGCCAGTTACGAGGCCAAGGCCCGCGGCGTGCGGAGTCCGATGGGCGGCCGCGACGCCCTCGCCCTGTGTCCCGACGCGGTGGTGGTGCGGCCCCGCTTCGACGACTACATGCAGGCCAGCCGCGAGGTGTTCGAGATCTTCCGGGACACGACGCCGCTGGTCGAGGGCATCTCCGTGGACGAGGCCTTCCTCGACGTCGCGGGCCTGCGCCGCACCGCGGGAACTCCCGTCCAGATCGCCGAAACCCTGCGAACACGCGTGCGCGTCGAGGTGGGACTGCCCATCACCGTCGGGGTGGCGCGCAGCAAGTTCCTCGCGAAGGTCGCCAGTGCGGTCGGCAAACCGGACGGCCTGCTCGAGGTCGAGGCCGGCCGGGAACTGGAGTTCCTGCATCCGTTGCCGGTCCGGCGGTTGTGGGGCGTCGGCCCGGTCACCGAGGGCAAGCTCGCCGACGCGGGCATCACCACCGTCGGCGACATGGCCCGCATCGGCGAGAAGTCGTTGTGCCGCATCGTCGGTGGCGGTGCCGGACGGCACCTGTTCGCCCTGTCGCTCGCGCACGATCCGCGGCGGGTCGAGACGGGCCGTCGGCGCAGTTCGATCGGTTCGCAGCGAGCGCTCGGCCGTGGGCACAAGTCCGCCGCCGACATCGAGGCCACCCTGATCGCCATCGTCGACCGACTCGGCAAGCGGTTGCGCAACGCCGACCGCTACTGCCGGACCATGGTGCTGCGCTTACGGTTTCATGACTTCACCGCCGTCACCCGATCGCGCACCCTGCCCGAGGCCACCGACCGTACCGATGTGCTGATGGACTGCGCGCGGGGACTCTTCGACGGCGCCCGGCCGCTGATCGCCGAGCGGGGCTGCACCCTGATCGGGCTCAGCCTGGCCAACCTCGACGACGCCGACAACCCGCAACTGGCCCTCCCGTTCGACGACGTCCCCGCCGGTGAACTCCACGCCTCCGACCTCGACGCCACCATGGACGCCCTGCGCGATCGCTTCGGTCGTGATGCGCTGACCCGTGGCGTCCTCCTCGGCCGCCATCACGGCGACGACGCTCCCATGCTGCCGGACTGAGGCAGGTGCTTCCCGTGAACCGCTGGCAGACGCAGGTCAGCGCCCTCGGGTGGGGACCGCCTGCCGGGTGGCCGGGGCAAGCCAGTCGGGCGGGGTGGCCGGAAGTCGTCGGCGGATCTCACGCAACGCGGCGTCGGTCGCCCCGGGCACCACCAGCGCGGACGCGGTAGCCACCGCGAACGCCGCGAGGACGTCCGAGAACCAGTGGACGCCGAGGTACAGGCGCGTTGCGGCCCCTATGACACCGACGAGAGCAGCCACCGACACCGCCCACACCTTCGCGCGGCGGCCGGAGGTGGCGGTCGCGACGACAGCGGTCGTCAGGGCGAGTGCGGTGGTGCCGGTCACGTGGCCGGAAGGGTAGGAGTAGGTCATCTCGCTGATACCCACGTGGTCGATCATCGGTGGTCGGGGTCGTGCGACAACGAGTTTGACGACCTCGGTCACCACCGCCGCACATGCGACACCCGCCACGATGGCGGTCGAACGGCCGACGGTGCGATCCCGCAGGAAGAACAGCACGGCGATCGCCAGCGTCCACACCGCAACCAGGAGTGGACCGAAGAGGTCGGAGAACGCGGACACCGCCGGCACCGCAGCGTGGCTGCGATGATCGACGAACCAGGTCATCACCGCCCGGTCGATGCCGATCGGCCCACTCCGGAACGCGAGGACGAGGCCGACCAGACAGACGAGCAACAGCAGGACACCCGCCGACACGCGGCGGCCATTGAGCACGGACATGTGACCAGCGTGGCGCGGCAACGCTTAGTGGACGCTGAGTGCGGTACGGAGACGTCGGCATCACCGTCGACCACCGGCCGTTACTGTCGGAATGTGCGAGTGCGATCCCTGGTACCCACCTGGTTGACCGAACGCACTCGCGGTGTGCGCATCCGATTGACCCTGGTGGCGACCACTCTGGTCACCGTCGCGCTTACGATCGCGGCCGTCGTCCTCGTCCTAGTGCTGCGTCACCTGCTGCTGCACGCAGCCGATGCCGCGACACAGTCGCGGGCGCATGAGATCGCCGAGGTGGTGCAAGAGCAGGGCGTCGCCGGGCTCGACGAGTCACTTCTGAGTCCGGTCCGCAACGTCGACGTGGTGCAGGTCGTGGATGCCGAGGGAACCGTGGTGGTGTCGAGTCTGAACCACTCCACGACGCCACTCGGGCCCGGGGTCGATGCCGGATCCGAGATCACCGTCGACGACGCCACGACGAGCCCGTCGGGGTCGGAGTACCGGGCGACGCTGCTGGGGGTGGACACACCGGACGGCCCGGTGACGGTCGAGGTCGGCGCTCTCGAGCGGCCGATCGACTGGTTGGTCCTGACCGCGGCTGTCGTCTGCTGCATCGTGTTCCCGATCATCGTGATCGGCATGGCCCTGATGACGTACTACTTCGTCGGACGCGCACTCAAACCCGTGGACCTGATCCGCGGTCAGGTCGAGGAGATCTCGGGAGGCGACCTGCACCAACGTGTTCCGGTACCGGGCACCGGCGACGAGATCGCCACGCTGGCGACCACGATGAACGACATGCTCGACCGCATCGAGACCGCCCGCGCGCAACAGATGCGTTTCGTCAATGACGCCTCACACGAACTGAACAGTCCGCTGACGACGCTGGTCGGATTGTTGGATCTTTCGCGGAGCAAACACCAACCCCTCGATCCCGAGACGGTCGACTCGGTGCTGCTGCCCGAGGCACTTCGCCTGCAGTCGATGGTCTCGGATCTGTTGCTGCTCGCGCGGGCCGACGAAAGCGGTGTTCCGCTGCGCATCACCGATGTCGACCTCGACGAGATCTGCACCGCGGAAGTGAATCGTCTCGAGGCGCTCGGTCGGCATCATGTGGAGGCACGGATCGTCGCTGTCCGCGTGCGTGGTGACGCGGAAAAGCTGTCTCGGGCACTGCGCAACCTCGCCGACAACGCCGCCCGCCACACCCGGGATCGGCTGACGCTGGCGATGACGCTCAGCGACGACGGTGCCCGGGTGTCGGTCACCGTCGCCGACAACGGACCCGGAATCCCCGATGCCGACAAGGACCGTGTCACCGAACGTTTCGTCCGTCTCGACAACACGCGTGAACGTCGTTGGGGTGGATCGGGACTGGGTCTGGCGATCGTCTCCGAGATCATCCGCGCACATGACGGTGAGGTCAGGATCGCCGACACCCCGGGTGGCGGCGCCACGGTCGGTTTCATCCTGCCGGTACAACCCTGGCATTCCGGCGGCGCCTCCGAACACCCGCGTCCGGGTCGAGTGGGCCGCAGCTGACCGCCCTCACCCGCCGCCGTCGGCGGCGAGGCGATACCCGACGCCTCGCACCGTCTGGATCGCCTTGCAGCCGAACGGGGTGTCGATGCGCCGCCGAAGATAACTGATGTAGACCTCGACCACGTTCTCGTCGCCGCGATAGTTGATGTCCCACACGGAGTCCAGGATCTCGGCCTTGGTGACCGCCTCGCCCTTGTGTTGCATCAGAAATTCGAGCAAGGCGAATTCACGAGGGGTCAAGGTCAAGTCGTCGCCGCACCGGGACGCGGTGTGTGCGGCCGGGTCGAGCCGCAGCGATCCGGCCGTGAGCACAGTGGGACGTTGCGGCGCACCGCGCCGCGCGAGTGCGCGCAGCCGGGCGATGAGCACCACGAACGAGAACGGCTTGGTGAGGTAGTCATCGGCGCCGAAGTCGAACGCATCGGCCTGGTCGTATTCGCCGTCCTTGGCCGTCAGCATCAGCACCGGCGTCCAGATCCCGGCGGCACGGAGGTCCCGGACCAGTTCGTACCCGTTGAGTCCCGGCATCATGATGTCGAGGATCGCCACATCGAAGCCGCCGCCGACGGCCTTCTCGAAGCCGGCCCGGCCGTCATGTGCGACATCCACGACCCAGCCTTCGGCGAGCATCATTCGCCGTAGGGTCTCTGCCACATTGCGGTCGTCGTCGACCACCAGGACTCGCACCCCTCCATCATGCTCGTCCCGGCACGATTGCCTCCGCACCGCTGGGCGCGGCGTGCGCACAATGCGCAAAACCCGACTAATGAGCACAAGGGTGACTGTGACCTGAGTTACCCACAGACTTCATGTGTAGCCGACGCCACGCCCCGCGTCACCGTCGGAAACCACGGCAGAAAGTCAGGCAAATGTTGGTAGCTCTCGGGTTGGCCATGGTCGCCACCTTCATGTTCCTCATCATCACCAAACGCGCGACACCCGTTGTCGCGCTGATCCTCGTGCCGGTCGCGTTCGGACTGGTCGCGGGTGCCGGCCTCGGCATCAGCGACATGATCAAGGACGGCATCAAGGATCTCGCGCCCACCGCGGCGATGCTGTTCTTCGCGATCATCTTCTTCGGCATCATGATCGACGTCGGACTCTTCGACCCGATCGTCCGCTTCATCGTCCGGATGGTCCGCAACGATCCGGCGCGACTCGTCGTCGGTACCGCGGTGCTCGCGGCGATCGTGTCCCTCGACGGTGACGGCTCGACCACGTTCATCATCACCACCGCCGCGATGCTGCCGCTCTACCTCAAACTCGGCGTCTCCCCGGTCGTCCTCACCGTCGTCGCCGGCCTGGCCAACGGCACCATGAACATCCTGCCGTGGGGCGGCCCGACCGCCCGCGCCGCGAGTGCGCTCAAGATCGACACCAACGACGTCTTCCTCCCGATGGTCCCGGCCCTGGCCATCGGCATGCTGGTGGTGCTCGCCTTCGCCTACCACCTCGGTGTTCTCGAACGGCGCCGCATCGGCCGCATCGAGATCAGGGACTCGCTGCTCGCCCCGCAGGAAGAGCTCGTCCTCGCCGGCGGTGGAACCGGAACCGGCGCCGGCACGGGCACCGACACCCCGCGTCGGGGCGGATTCCGACGCGGCCGCAACCCGGGCACCGGCAGTGGCGCAACGGGCAGTACCGGAACAGGCACCGGCGCAACCGGCCACACCAACGCCGACGCCCCGTCCACCGGCGACCTCCCGGTGCACGCCTACGACCCGAACGAGACCGACGCCGACGGCGAGACCAGCTTCACCGGAATCCTCGACCCGCAACGGAAGACATTGCGGCCCAAGCTCTTCTGGGTCAACGCCGGACTCACCATCGCGCTGCTGGCGATCCTGGGCGCCGACATCGTCGCCATCCCGGTGCTGTTCATGATCTTCGCCGCCCTGGCCCTCGCGGTGAACTTCCCGCATCTCAAGGATCAGCAGGAGGCCATCACCCGGCACAGTTCCAGCATCGTCTCGGTGGTCGCGATGGTGCTCGCCGCCGCCGTGCTGACCGGAGTGTTCAGCGGAACGGGGATGGTCGACGCGATCGCCCACTGGCTCGCCGACGGCATCCCGAGTTGGATGGGCCCGCACATGGCGGTGGTCATCGGCGTCCTGTCCATCCCGCTGACCTTCCTGATGAGCAACGACGCCTTCTACTTCGGTGTGCTGCCGGTGCTGTCGGAGACCGCGACCCGCTACGGCATCGACCCCACCGAGATGGCCCGCGCCTCCATCACCGGCCAGCCCTTCCACATGCAGTCTCCGCTGGTCCCCGCGATCCTGCTGCTGGTGGCCCTCGCCGGCGTCGGCCTCGGCGATCACCACAAGAAGGTGCTGTGGCGGGCCGCGGTGGTCTCGCTGGTGATGCTCGGGGTCGGATGCCTGGTCGGCGCGATCCCGTTCTGAAAGCCCCGCCCTGGTGGGTGAACCCCGCGGTTACCCTTGACCAATGCCCACCGGCAATCCGCCCTCCGCGCCGGGGATCGACGACGACGTCGATCCCCGGCGCGCGCGTTCCCGTGCCCGACTGGTCGACGCGGCGGTGGCATTGCTGCGTAGCGGGGGAGTGGAGGCGGTCACCGCGAACGCGGTGAGCCGGGCGTCGAAGGTGGCGCGCACGACCCTGTACCGGCACTTCGACACCACCACCGATCTGCTGGCCGCGGCCTTCGAGCGGCTCCTGCCCGACGCCGTGGAACCCGATGATTTCGACGGCTCGGCCCGGGACTGCCTCATCGACCTGCTGAACCGGCACGCCGAGGTCATCGAGTCGTCGTCGATCCACCTCACCAGCCTGGCGTGGCTCGCCATCAGCACCAACGCCCCCGAACCCTCGTCGGGGCGGGAGAAGCGGCTCGCCGAGCTGCGCGAGAAGGTGGTCCAGCAGTATCGCGCACCGTTCGACCGGTTCTTCGACAGCGATATCGCCCGCGCCGAACTCGGCGAGATCGACAACGACCTGGCGATCCTGCAACTCGGCGGCCCGCTGGTCTTCTCCCGGCTCTCCGGCACCATCGGGCTGACCGCGGCCGACCGGGAGCGGATCGTCGACGACTTCCTCGCGGCCCACGCCGCCCCGTCGAGTTAGGGCAACGCCCAGCCCTTCCCGACTTCTGGCACATGGTGTAGCGTTTCGCTCCAATCTGTACCGAAACGGGGAGCGTGTGCGGTGACACTGATCGAGGTTACGAAACGTCCACGGCCTGCCGTGGATCCCGAGGGCCCGCAGGAGCGGGGCGAATACAATGTCACGCTCGAACGGCTCGCCCGATTCACGTTGCGGCACAGGGCATGGGTGGTCCTCGCCTGGGTCGCGGCGGCGATCTCTCTGGCCGTCGCGTTCCCGCAACTGGAGGCGGTGGTCCGCGATCAATCGCTCGATCCGCTGCCCCGTGACATCGCGTCGTTCCGGTCCCTCGACACCATGGGCGAGGCATTCCACGAAAAGGGTTCCACCAACACCGTTGTCATCGCGATGGAGAATCCCGCCGGGATCGACGAGGACACCCGCGCCCGCTACGACGCGATGGTGCGCGACCTCCGCGCCGACACCACACACGTCCTCGCGGTGCGTGATCTGCTCGCCGATCCCGTCACCGCCAGCCAGGCCGTCAGCGACGACACGCGAGCCTGGTATCTCCCGATCGGTATCACCGGCACCCTCGGTGGCACCACGTCGACGCTGGCCATCGAATCGGTGCGCCACATCGCCTCCGACGCCTTCGACGGCACCGGCACCTCGGTGTACGTGACCGGTCCGCCGGCCACCTTTAGCGACCAGATCACCACCGCCGAAGCCGATCTCAATGTGATCACCCTGGTCACCGTCGGACTGATCGTGGCGATCCTGCTGATCGTCTACCGCTCGGTGTTCACCGCGTTGCTGCCCCTGATCGTCGTCGGCATCAGTCTCGCCGTCGGTCGTGGTCTGCTCTCCGCGTTCGGCGAGGTGGGATTTCCGTTGTCCCAGTTCACCATCGCGTTCATGACGGTGGTGCTGCTCGGCGCCGGCGTCGACTACTCCGTCTTCCTCATCAGCCGCTACCACGAACGGCTGCGGCAAGGCATGGACCCCGACGACGCCATCATCGACGCCACCGCCTCCATCGGCCGGGTGATCCTGGCCTCCGCCGCCACCGTCGCCCTGGCGTTCCTCGCGATGCTGATGGCCCGACTCAGCGCCTTCGCCTCGGTGGGTCCGGCGTGCGCGATCGCGGTGGCCGTCGGATTCGCCGCCACCGTCACCCTGCTTCCGCCGGTGCTGTCGGTGGCGGCCCGACGCGGCATCGGCATGCCGCGTCGCGAGCTCACGCGACGGTACTGGAATCGAGTGGGGGTGTTGGTGATTCGACGTCCCGCCGGACTGTTCGCGATCAGCATGGTCATCCTGCTCGGCGCCGGCGCGGCGGCCACCACCATGCAGCTCACCTACGACGATCGCACCGGCCAACCCGACGACACCGACAGCAACCTCGGCTACGCCGTGCTCGACCGCCACTTCCCCAAGGACATCGTGGTCACCGAGTTCCTGGTGGTGCGCTCGCCCGACGACCTGCGCACGGCGGCGGGTCTCGCCGACCTCGAGCAGATGGCCGCGCGCGTCGCCCAGATACCGGGTGTCACCCGCGTCGTCGGCATCACCCGTCCGACCGGGGAGCGACTCCGGCAAGCCCAGTTGCCTCGGCAGAACGCCCAGATCGCGGCTCGGGTACAGGAGTCGGTGGACGGCGGCGAGGCCCGCCGCGGCGATCTGGCGGCCCTGGCCGCCGGTGCCGACCAGCTGGCCGACGCGCTGTCGGAACTCAACTCCCAGATCGCCGACAATCTCGGGCCCCTGGATTCTCTGCTGACCCAGGCGCAGCGCGCGGGTGTGCAGGCCACCCGCTACCGGCCGCTGCTCGACCAACTCGCCGAGAACTCGGCCGCCCTGGACCAACTCGGCCGTGCGGCAACGGGATTGGGGCCCGCGGCGCAACGCACCGACAAGGCGATCACCGCGATGTCGCCGCTGCTGCCCGCGATCGACAACGCGCCGTGGTGCGACGGCGTACCAGCCTGCGTCGCCCTGCGCACCCAGGCACACGAACTGGTGGCCGCGCAGCGCACCGGCGTGTTCACCGATGTCACCGCCCTCGCCGGCGCACTCGGTTCGTCGGATACCCCGACCTCGGAGATGATCACCCAACTGCAGAGCACCGTCACCACCCTGACCTCCACCCTGGGCGCGGCGTCGTCGAACGACCTGGCCGGCCGGCTCGCCGAGCTCCGGTCGGGTGTCGGGCAACTCGCCGACGGCGCCCGCATGCTCGCCGACGGTGTGCATGCCCTGGTGGACTCGAACCTGCAGATGCTCGGCGACATGGCGCAACTGGCCACCCAACTGCGAGCACCCTCGCGCGAGACCGGCGACACCGCCTCGGCGGCCGGGTTCTACCTGCCCGCCGAGACCTTCGGCAATCGCCAGTTCGCCGACGTCGCACGCCAATTCGTGTCCCCGGACGGTAAGACGGTGCGATTCGCCGTCCAGACCGCCCATGACCCGTACACCGACGAAGCGATGCGACTCACCGCGACCGTGCACGACGTGGCCGTGAGTGCGCAGCCGAACACGGCACTGGCCGGGGCCGATGTCTTCGTGGCCGGCTTTCCCGCCATCAACTCGGATCTGCAGCGGCTGCTGACCGCCGACTTCCGGGTGCTGGCCATCGCCACGCTCGCGATCGTGGGCCTCATCCTGATGCTGCTGTTGCGTGCGGTGGTGGCACCGCTCTATCTGCTGGGTACGGTCGTTCTCAACTACGCCGCCGCACTCGGACTGGGCGTGCTGTTCTTCCAGCATCTTCTGGGTGAGCAGATCAACTGGGCGGTGCCGCTGCTGGCGTTCATCGTGCTGGTCGCGGTGGGTGCCGACTACAACATGCTGCTGGTCTCGCGGCTGCGGGAGGAGACCACCTCGAGCACCCGGGTCGGGGTGCTACGAACCGTCACCCACACCGGATCGGTCATCACCTCGGCCGGAATCATCTTCGCCGGCAGCATGTTCGGCCTGATGGCGGGATCGGTGGCCTCTCTGGTCCAGGCCGGATTCATCATCGGCGCCGGACTCCTCCTGGACACGTTCATCGTGCGCACCATCGTGGTTCCGGTGATCGCCGCGAAGCTGGGCCGCGCCAACTGGTGGCCGAGCCGCCCGCCCGCGGGAGTTCCCCACTGATTCCGTCGATCCTGCGCAGTCGCACCTGCGCACGCGCCTACGCTCGGGAGTATGCGACTGCGAACGCAGGTACTCCTCCTGCAACTTGTCGTCATCGCCGTCAGCCTCGGCGTCGGATTCGGCTGGGTCATCTACGGCGCCGACGACCGCGTCCGCGACGAGTACGCCCAGCGTGCCCTCGCCATCGCGCAGACGGTCGCCACCGACCCGGACGTCATCGGTGAGGTGGCGGCCCATCAGGGCACCGACCTCGACGCGACGGAATTGGCCGCGGCGCCACTGCAATTGCAGGCCCGGGCGGTGGCCGCCCAGACCGGCGCGCTGTTCGTGGTGATCGCCAACGCCGACGGCATCCGCCTCGCCCACCCGCAGGACTCCGAGGTCGGCGTGCACGTGTCCACCGACCCCAGCACGGCATTGGCCGGGCAGATCGACATCACCACCGACCGGGGCACGCTCGGGGAGTCGGTGCGCGCCAAGGTGCCCATCTATCAAAGCGGCTCCGCCGCGGGCACTTCCGCACGACCCATCGGTCTGGTCAGCGTCGGCGTCTCCACCGAGAAACTCGCCCGCGACACCCGCCGTGACATCGTCGCCACCGGACTGATCGCCCTGGCCGCCCTCGGGATCGGCACCGTCGGATCGGTGCTGCTGGCGCGGCGCTGGCGGCGGTTGACGCTCGGACTCGAGCCCGACGACCTGGCCGAACTGGTCCGTGAACAGGGCGCCGTGCTGCATTCCCTGGACGACGGTGTGCTCGCCGTCGACGCCGACGGCGTCCTGCGCGTCGCCAACGACAAGGCGCGACAGTTACTGCAGGTCGACGCCCCGCCGGGTACCCCCGTCGACGACCTGGGCCTTACCGCGCGCGTCCGAGGCGTTCTGGCCACCCCGACCGCCGAACCGCTCGCCGCGACCGTCGGAGACCGAATCGTGCTGGTGTCCTCGTACCGCGTGACCGCCGACGGCCGCGACCTCGGCATGGTCCTGTCCGTCGTCGACCGCACCACCGTCGAGGACCTGGCCCGGGAGGTCGACGCCGTCCACGCGATGAGTGTGGCCCTGCGCGCACAACGTCACGAAACCGCGAACCGCCTGCACGTCCTCGCCGGGCTGCTCCGCCACGATCACGTCGAGGAGGCCCGCGACTACCTGACCGAGCTGACCGGTGGCGGCGCCGGTGCCATCGACGGTCTGGACAACGTCGACGAACCGCACCTGCAGGCCTTCCTGGAGGCCAAGGCCGCGCACGCGCGCGAACGGGGTGTGACCCTACGGCTCGGACACCAGACCTGGGTCACCGGCACGCTCACCGATGCCGTCACCGTGACCGCGGTGCTCGGCAACCTCGTGGACAACGCCATCGACGCGGCGGCCGGGAGCCCGGATGCGCAGGTCGAGGTGGAGATCCTCACCAACGGCACCGAACTCCTTGTCACCGTGGCAGATTCGGGTCCGGGGATCGCCATGGACACTCCCGGCGACGTCTTCATCGAGGGTATCACCACCAAGACCGATCCCACGGTGCCGGGCGGTCGGGGAATGGGCCTGGCGATCGTCAGGCAACTCGCCCGCCGCATCGGCGGCGATGTGACGCTGGTGGATCCGGGCGGGCACGCCGGGCCCGACGACGGGCGCCGGGCCGGCGATGACCTGCGCGGTGCGGTGTTCGTCGCCCGATTGCCCGGGGTGATCGAACCTGATCACATCATGACGACGGGAGAATCGTGAACGCTGACACCGATACACCCGGCCCGTCCTCGTCGGACGGATTCGGCGTGCTGATCGTCGACGACGACTTCCGGGTTGCTGCAATGCATTCGGCGATCGTGTCCGCAGTCGCGGGCTTCCGGGTGGTGGCGCGTGCCGGATCGCTGGCGGCCGCACGCCAAGCCCTCACAGAGCATCCCGAGATCGAACTCGTCCTGCTCGACGTCTACCTCCCGGACGGTTCGGGCATCGACCTCGTCGGCGAATTACGCTGCGACTGCTTCATCGTCGGCGCCGAGACCGACGCGCGCGCCGTGCGAGCCGCCACCCGCGCCGGCGCGCTGGCGTATCTGATCAAGCCCTTCGACGACACCGAACTGGCACGGCGCCTGGCCGGGTACGCGCACTATCGACGGGTACTCGACGCCGCCACCGTCGATCAATCGGCGGTCGACGCGGCGCTGTCGGGGCTGCGATTCGGCGGCCACCGCAGCGATCGCGGCACCGTCCAATCACCCACGGAACAACGCATTCTCACCCTGTTCGCCGAGCCGGACACCGGACTCTTCGCCGACGACGTGGCCGAGGCGATCGGCATCTCCGCGGCGACCGCCCGCCGGCATCTCGCCACGCTCGTGTCGGGCGGGAAGCTGACGATGACGCTGCAGTACGGCGGCACCGGTCGTCCACGGCAGGAGTATCGACGCGCGGCCCACTGATCGGACGGGATCAGTCGGGAACGTCGGGATCAGTCGGGAACGTCGGGACGCCAACGGACCTCGAGGATGTCGAGAAGCGTCGACGACTCCACCCCGGTGACGACATCGGCAAGAAAGATCTGCGCACCCCGCCGTCGTCGGCGGGCACCCGCCGGGCGGTACACGACGGTCACGCCACTGGCCACCGCGGGCCGTTCCGGTCCGGTCGGACGGATGCTGACGATGTCCTCCCACCGAACCGACACCGTCCGGCGAAAACCCTGGGTGACCGTCAACCGCTCATCATCGACGATCACCTCCACGATCGTGTGGTGCGGCGCGAACAGCACCACCGCCAGGCCGAAGACACCGCCGCTCCCGAACACCGCCAGCGCGAGAATCCCGAGCACGAACGCGGTGTGCGGGAAGGCGCGTCCCGCGGTCGTGTCGGCGAATCCGTCGGCGCCGCTCAGCAGGAGCAGCCACACCCCGGCGAGGACGAACGCGCCGCACGCCACGAAGTAGGAGACCACGGCCCGTCGAGGCGTTCGCATGGTCCAGACGTCGTCGAAGGCCGCGGAGGTGTCCTGCCTCGCCGGCCGCGCGATGAGGAGTAGCGCGAGCCCACCGGCCAGCGCCATCCCGATGCCGACGGCCGGGTAGGGCACCGGGACGTCGAGTTTCCAGATCACGGCGACAGTATTCCGCAACGTCATCCCGCAATGTCATCCCGTGACGTCGACGGACCCCGGCCGGGCGTGCATCCCCCGCGACCTCTCGATATCCTCGCCCAGATGTCCACCCGAGCGGTTCTGAGTATCGTGATCGCCTTCGTGGCGATGGTCGTGGTCACGCTGATCGTCGCCGTGTGTGTGCTGGCGTCGACCTTCGGCCGGGCGCGCGTCGCGGCGCACGAACTGCGGGTGTCGATTCCCGATGACGCGGAAATCGTTGTGGCATCCCCCAATTGGTTCGAATGGCAGGGCTTCTGCTCGACGCTGGCGTTCCTGGTGCCAGACGGGGAGGTCGACGGTTACCTCGGCGCGCGTGACCTGTCGGACGCGAGTCCGCATGAGGGACGTCGGATCGAGACCTGCGCGGCGTCGGCGGACCCGTGCACCGAGTTCGACGCCGCGGGCGACCTGGAGCCCGTCGGCATCACCGTCACCGACACCTACGACAACGGAACCCATGCCGAGACCGATCGCGACCTCACCGTCATCCGGGGATGCCGGCCGGGCCAGACCCTCATCGCGTGGAGCGCCGGATACATCTGACGGATAGACCATGGTGAACCGACGCGGGAGACGCCCACCACCCCCAACCCGCCCAACCACCCCGCACCCACCCATTACAGTGACCCCATGACGATGCACGTGGATGCCTCCAACCCCGAACTGATCACCGTTGACGTCCCGACGCACTGGTACAACCTGGCCGCCGAGCTCGACACGCCGATCCCGCCGCACCTGCATCCGGGCACCAAGGAGCCGGTGGGTCCGGACGATCTGGCCGCGTTGTTCCCGTCGGGTCTGATCGCCCAGGAGGTCTCGGCCGAGCCGTACATAGAGATCCCCGAACCGGTTCGGGAGATCTATCAGATGTGGCGGCCGTCGCCGTTGTTCCGGGCGCGTCGGTTCGAGAAGGCACTGAACACCAAGGCGCGCATCTACGTGAAGTATGAGGGCGTCAGCCCGGTCGGCAGCCACAAGACCAATTCTGCTGTGGCGCAGGCGTATTACAACTCGATCGACGGCGTACGGAAGCTGACCACGGAAACCGGTGCCGGGCAGTGGGGTAGCGCGTTGGCGTTCGCCGGTGCCCAGTTCGGTATCGACGTCGAGGTGTGGCAGGTCCGCGCCTCCTACGATTCCAAGCCGTACCGCGGCTACCTGATGCGCACCTACGGCGGCACGGTGCACCCGAGCCCGTCGGAGCTCACCGAGGCCGGACGCGCCATGCTGGCCAAGGACCCGAACACCACCGGCAGTCTGGGGATGGCGGTCAGTGAGGCCGTGGAGGTGGCAGCCACCCACGACGACACCCGCTACGCACTCGGCAGTGTGCTCAATCACGTTGTGCTGCATCAGAGTGTCATCGGCGTGGAGGCCGTCGAACAGCTCGCCGCCGTCGAACCGGGCGGCGCTGACATCGTCTTCGGTTGTGCCGGTGGCGGTTCCAACCTGGCCGGGCTGTCGTTCCCGTTCCTGCGGGAGAAGATCCACGGCCGCTCCGACCCGCGCATCGTCGCCGCCGAGCCGGCTGCGTGCCCGTCGATCACCCAGGGCGAGTACCGGTATGACCACGGCGACGTCGCCGGACTCACCCCGCTGCTCAAGATGCACACGCTCGGAATGGATTTCGTTCCCGATCCGATCCACGCCGGCGGTCTGCGCTACCACGGCATGGCGCCCGCGCTGAGCCACACCGTGGAGCTGGGACTGGTTTCGGGCGTGGCGATCACCCAGCGCGACGCGTTCGCCGCCGGTGTGCAGTTCGCCCGAACCCAGGGCATCGTGCCCGCACCCGAGTCGACGCACGCGATCGCCGCGGCGGCCGCACACGTCGCCGACAGCGACAAGGACGAGGTCATCGTCATCGGTCTCTCCGGGCACGGACAGCTGGATCTGCCGGCCTACGCGGAGTTTCTCGACGGCAAGATGTGAGACCGGCCGTGATGCGCACCGCCGGAATCGATCTGGCGGCCGCACCGGCCAAGACCGCGGTGGCGGTGATCGACTGGCGGATTCGACGGGCCCGCCTGGTCGATCTGGTCATCCCGGCCGACGACGCGCGGATTCGTGCGGTCATCTCGGGTGCCGACCGCGTGGGCATCGACTCGCCGTTCGGCTGGCCCGACGACTTCGTCGACTTCGTGAGCGCCCATCACCGCGGCACCACACCGACCGGACGCGGACTCGACGACGTGGATCGGCGACGCCCACTCGCCCTGCGCCGCAATGACCGTCACCTCATCGAGATCGGAGCGGGACGCCCGCTGAGTGTGTCGGCGGATCAGATCGCCCACGTCGCGTTCCGGTGCGCCGGGCTGCTCGCCGACCTCGGTGTGGCCGATCGTGTCGACGGCTGGGCGCTCGAGGCGTATCCGGCCGGCGCGTTACGCCGGTGGGGTCTGCGCTCCCGCGGATACAAGCGGTCGGCGAACCGCGCCGTACTCACCGAACTGGTGGTGGACCTGCGCACGGCCGCGCCCTGGCTCGATCTCGGCGCCCACCGTGCGGTGATGGAACGCGACGACGATGCCTTCGACGCGGTGATCACCGCACTCATCGCCCGCGCCGCCGCACTCGGCCGGACCGAGCCACCCGCCGACGCCGACCGCGACGTCGCCGCGCGGGAGGGCTGGATTCACCTGCCCACCTGCACGCTCGCCGACCTCATCGACGGCTGACAGCGCCCGCCGCCGCACTGACAGCGCCCGCCGCCACGTTGACAGCGCTCTGCGCCCGATCCACTGCCCTCTCCCGGTAGGGTCGACCCCGATGTCGACGAAGAAGCAACGCCGCGCCAAGCGGAAAGCCAAGCAGGCCGAACGGGCGTCGAACCCGAATCGGGTGGTACCGCTCTTCGACTCGAGCCTGTCTCCCGCGTTGCAGGGTCGTTTCGCCCAATGGCTCACCGAGAGGGTGATCCCGGACGATCCCGACCAGGTGGCGATGTTCGTGCGACGTGTATCGCTGGCTCTCGATGACTTCGCCGACCAGCGGCCGGGATTCCGGCCGGACGCCTGGACACGTGCCGACGTCGACGGACTCGAGAGCATGCTCGCGTCGATCGGCGAGGAGTTCGGACCCGAAGCCCGCATCGCGACAACGCTGCCCGTCACGAGCTTCCTCGAGTTCCTTGTGGAGTCGGATCTGTGGGCCGGAACCGACGAGGTGGCGACCTACGCGATAGAGCGGCTCGAGCAGGTCTTCGGACTCCGGTATGTGGGCGCCGACATCGCTCCGGTCGACGAGGACGAGGAGCGGGCCGCACTCCTGGCCACCGGTGTCCTTCAACGCATCACCGCGTTCCTCGACTGGCTCGGCGACGGTAAGCCGGTGACCCAGACCGGGTGGCTCAAACTCGCCGCGGCGCGGGACCTCGCGACGGCATTGGACGTCCCGGTGTATGAGCACCTCCGCAGTATGGGTGACCACCCGTATCTGTCCGGGATGTGGAACTACCTCAAGGTGCTGGACCTCGTCGACGTCGGCAGCACCAGGGCGACGCCCGGTCCCCGGGTGCCGGAATGGACCGATCAGTCGCTGGACTTCCTGCGGTCGGCGCTGGCGACCTGGGTCGGTGGACGTCTACCGAAGCCGAACGCTCTGGCGTCTGTCAGGTCCGACGTGGGTGCGCAGGTCATCGGTGTGGTGATTCAGGCGATGTCGTCGTCGCCGGTGACCGATGCCGACATCGACCGGTGGCGCGACGACGAGATCGGTGCCGACCTCGGGTACCTCGTACGCGAGTACCTCTCCGCGTTCGTGGCGGAGGGCTGGCTGTACTACGTCGACGGCGCATACGTGATCCCGGAAGGACTGCGGCCGGCCGTCGTCTCGGCCATTCCGGAACCGCCCGACCTGCCCGACCTGCCGGCGATCGGAATGCTCACCCTCCGTGTGGAACTCGAGTACGTACAACCGGCGGTGTGGCGAACAATCCGGGTACACAGCGACACCATGCTCGGCGAGCTGCACGAGATGCTGCAGGTGATCTTCGACTGGGAGGATTCGCACCTTCATCAGTTCGCGGCCGGCGATGCGGTGTACATACCCGGTCATCAACTCCCCGATGATCTCGACAGCCGCGACAACACCGAGAACGAGGACCTCACCGCCGTCGGAGACATTCTGCGGCGCAAGGGTGATCAGGCCATCTACGAGTACGACTTCGGTGACGGATGGACTCACCGGATGACGGTCGTCGACCTCGACGAGGACGAGGACGACGACGCGAAGCAGGGCGTTGTCGAGGGTGCCGGCATGGCCCCGTTCGAGGACATCGGCGGTCCGCCGGGATGGGAGCACTTTCTTGCCGCGGTGAACACACCCTCGCACCCCGAACACCAGAATCTGCGGCGGTGGGCCGGGATTCCGGCCGGGGTATCGGTGGACGCCAAGGTCTTTGACGTCGGCGCCGTCAACCGGCAGCTGGACCGACTCGGCCTGCGCTGAGAGCGGCGAGGTCAGTCCAACGCCAGCCGCATCAGCACCCGCGTAAACCGGTTGAGCACCGACGTGGTGTCGGCGGCATACCGAAAGCCGGCGCGCTCGAACATCATTCGCGTGCCGACGTAGGCCATCGTCAGGTCCACCCGATCGGCGCCGTTGTCGACCGGGTACGCCTCGACGGCCGGCGCCCCGTTGGCCCGGGCGAAATCGACTGCGCCACCGATCAAGTGCGCGGTGATGCCGCGTTTGCGATACCCGGGACGGACGCGGATGCACCACAGTGACCAGACATCGAGATCGTCGACATGCGGGATCTTGCGGTTGCCCGCGAAGGTGGTGTCGGCGCGCGGCGCGATCGCCGCCCACCCGACCACCTCGTCGCCGTCGTAGGCGAGAACCCCAGGGGCAGGCGTCTTCTCGCACAGTTCCCGCACATACTCACCGCGCTGCCGGCGCTCGAGGGATCGGTTGAGGTTGTTGGGGATGCGATAACTCAGGCACCAGCAGACGTTCGCATCGGGACGTTTCGGGCCGACCATGGTGGCGACGTCATCGAACTCCGACGCCGGCCGCACCACGATCGACATCACTTCGCTCGGCTCAGGCGAGGTATCGCGTCGCCGGACCCACCGCGTCGCGTGGTGTCTTGCCCTGGAACCCGTCGCCGATGGCCCGCAACTTCCATTCGGCGCCTTCGCGATTGATGGCCGCCATCACCACCCCGGTGAACGGCATGCCGCCCTGCAGGGTGAAGCGGGCCAGCTCGGTGCCGATGGTCTCGTCGACGAGGCGGCAGAAGGCGTTGTCGACCTCCTCGAAGGTCTGACCCTGATACGACGTCACCGTGAACACCAGATTGTCGATGGCCGGGTGGATGGCGGTGAGGTCGACGTAGATGATCTCGTCGTCGCCTTCGCCGGCGCCGGTCAGGTTGTCGCCGGAATGCCGGATGGAGTTGTCGTCACTGGACAGATGCCCGTAGTAGACGACGTCGGCGAGCTGCCCGCGACTGAACATCAGCGCCGACGCATCGAGGTCGATCTCGCGTTGCCGGCCCCCGAAGAAACCGCCACGTTTGATCTGGTCCCACCCCAGGCCCATCCGGATGCGGGTCAGCGCGACACCACCGTCCTTGCGCAGCGACACCTTCTGTCCCTTGCTCAGGTTCACGCGCCGATTCTTGGTGAGACTGATCTCGCCGGGCGCCGAGGCCGCGGGTGGAGCAGGTGGCGCGGGTGCGGGTGGCGTGTACGGGGGAGGGGGCGGCGCGGCGGCCGGTGGTGGGGTGTAGGCCGGAGCCGCCGGTCGTGGGGTGTACGCGGGTGGGGTCGGCGGCTGCGCGGCCACCGGCGCGGGGGTCGCCGCGGGTGCGTCATCCACCGACACGCCGTGATCGCGGATCAAGTCGGCGAAGCCGCCGGCGTAGCCCTGCCCGACGGCGCGGACCTTCCAGTCACCGCCGCGGCGGTACACCTCGAGGGCGACGACCACGGACTCGCTGGACAACCCGTCGATCGAGTAGGTGAACAACTCCCGGCCGGAAGCGTCACCGACGTGCGCGACGGGCGCCGCGATCCGACCGAAACTCGACGATGCGTCATCGAGGGTGATCACCGCGCGCACGGCGTGGATGTCGGGTGGCAGCCCGGCGGTGGACACCCGCAGCACCGGGCGGCTCGTCGGGTTCTCCAGCACCACGCCCGGTCCCTGGGGCTGGTTGTAGAACACGAAGTCGGCATCCGTCCGTACCGTCATCGCATCGGTCACCAGCAGTGCCGAGAGGTCGGCGGGCGCCCCGACGTCGATGGAGATCACCACGTCGCCTGCGGGCAGCGGTGCGTTCTGTCCTTTGGTGAGTACGGTCATACCTCGATCTTCGCATTGCCGATCACCGCGGCGTCGGCGATACGCGCGGTGAACCATTCCAGGATCTCCTCACCGGCGAGTGCACCGGTGGTGTCGGTGACGGTGAGATGTGGTTGTGTCCAGCCGATCTGCTCGAGTTCACCGTGCCGTGGCCGGATGGCGGCGTCGGCGTACTCCAGCAGATCGATGTCGAGGCGCCCGTCACCGGCCGCGTACACGGGAGCGTCGTCGGCCAGTGTCCCGTCGGCGACGAGTCGCGCACGGACCTCGGCCAGTGCCGCGGACTTCGTGACGACCTGCGGGAGGGCGTAGATCTTGCGGCCCTGCTGCGACACCGTCCACGCCCGCTCGGCACACCACTGCGACCAGTCGGGCAGGAAGTCGTCCGGTTGGCGGTCGAGGTCGACGACGATGTAGCAGAACAGATCGTCGGCGGTGCGCATCGAGGTCACCCAACTCTCGTCGATGCGGGCCTCGAGCGCGGCCACCACCTCGGCGAGACCGGCCGCCGACGCCGCGACCCGCCGGTCGACCTCCGCACGCCACGCCGGGTCGTCGGTGCCGTCGGTCAGGATCCGGCCGCCACTGGAGACGACGGCATGACGAAAGGGACTGCCGGGCAGCTCGATACGTGTGAACTGTGTCGGTGTCCGGGTGGTCACCGGCACCACCGGCGCCTGGGAGGCCAACGCCACCAGCAGGTTCCGGGCCGCCGGCGTGAGATAGGACAGGGGTCCGCCGTTGTAGATCTCCACGCAGACCGGATCGAGCGAGGCGAACTGCTCCTCGCCCATGGCGTGACGCGAGAAGATGAGGGTCCGGTCGAGATCGGTGGCGATCAGGCCGTTCACGCATCCTCCTTGATCAGCCCGACACAGGAATAGGCGAGATCACCACGTACCTCCACCGGCACCCCGCGTTCGGCGGCCAGGACGCGGATGTGGGCATGTTCGTCGAGGTCGGCCTCCCGTACCAGCACCATCCACGGAACGCGGCGCAGCAGCACCCGGGTGGTCTCTCCCACACCGGGTTTGACGAAGTTCACCGACGAGACGCCGTACTCGTCGCGGAGGCGTTCCATCGACTTCCATCCGGACCACTGCGGTGTGCGATCGCCGTCGCGGATCGCCGCCAGCGTGTCCCGGACGCGGGGCGCGACGGCGGTGAATCTTTCGGACACGGTGTCCAGGAACAGATTCGACACGTCGAACTCCGCCAGATGCGAGTAGAACTTGGCGCCGTGGAACTCGCCGGGGCCGATGTGATCGGCGTTGAGCACCGTGCGGGACACCAGCCCGGACACCGTGGAGTTGAGGCAGGCCGACGCGATGAGGAAGTCGTCCCGGGTGCCGAAGGTGGTGGTGCACGAACCGGGGTCGGCCAACACCGCCAACTCGTCGTGCAGTCGCGCGCCGCCCGCGGCGGCGTACGCGGTGAGAGCTTCGGTGAGTTCCCGCTGGATCGCACCCTTGCCGGTCCAGCCGTCGACGAACACCACCGACTCCGGCCGATGCCGCCCGGTGATGTGATCGAGTGCGACGGTGTCGATTCCGCGGCCCCGAACGATCGAGATCGTGTAGTGCGGGACGTCGACGCCGTAGGTGTGAGCGATCCAGCGCCGCATCAGGATGCCGATCGGCGTGCCCGCCCGCGCCAACGACACCAGTGTCGGGACCCGATCGCGTTCGGCGACAACCAGCTCACTGACCACGCCGACCGCCTCGGCCAGCCGGTCCGCCGACCCGCGCAACGCCTCGTGAAACAGGTCCTGGTACTGCGCGCCCGGCTGATACTCGACGGGCAGCGACTCGGCGTAATGGGCTGCGCCGCTCTGGATTCGGCGTTCCCGCTCGGCGAGATCCCCCTCGAGGGCGACGTGGGAGAGGTCCTTGAGCAACCACGTCACCTCGTCGGGAGCGTAGGAACCGAAGCCCGGGCCGTTCAGCGGTGGGGTGAGGGGTGGCGGGGTGAGTGCGGTCATTCTCTCGGACCGCCGGTGGGGACGACGGCGACGATCACGTCGTGACCGGCGGCGGTGAGCACATCGACGACGCCACCCGGTTCGCGGAGCAGGTCGGTGTCGGCGGGCGCGTCGATGACCAGCACCACCTGCGGCAGCACCTCCGACTCGGACGCGGTGAACGGCGAGACCAGGTTGTAGACGAACCGTGGCGTCCCCGGGTCGGATTCCGGTGCGGTGAAAGTGAATCCGCGGCGCAGCGGGTAGCCGTCGACATCACGCACATAGGCGGGAGAGCGGGTGGTGGTCTGGTACCGCGCCGACACACCGGAGTCCTCCAGCGCCTCCGCGAGGCACAGCGGCAGATACATGAGTTCCTCGTGCCCGACCACGACGACGTCGCCGGACGGATCGATCACCTCGCGAATCCGTTCGGCGGCAACTGAAATCGCCGCGTCGAACGTCGCCGCGTCGGAGCGCAGGAATCCGTGCCGCCCGCCGTCGGGAAGGCCATCGGGCCACGGTAGGTGCAGTGTCGTCACCTGGCCACGGTGGTCGCCGACGGGATTCAACGCGCCCGGTTCGAGAGCCCACACCTCGTCGACGATGCTGTCCGGCAGCAGGATTCGTGCCTGGGCGAGCGAGACCTGATCTATCCGAACCCCCATCTCGGTGGCCGCCGCGGCGATCGTGGCGCGATGGGCGTCGGTGCACATGTCGACCAGCGACGCCACCACGTAGTGCGTGCGCGGTGCGCGGTCGTGCAGCGCGGTGATGGCGCGCAGTGCCGTGGTTCCGGTGGAGATCTCGTCGTCCACGAGAATCATCGGCGCGTCCGTATCGGTGGTCAACAACTCGGTGTCGGCGGGCTGCAGCAGGTGCGTGGTGGCATGCGAGTGGCCCTCCTCGAAGGTGCCCCACGACGGCACCCCGGTGGCCTGCCGCCGGGTGGAATGAATGTAGGCCCGTGCCGAGATCCGTGCGGCCACACAGTGGCCCAAACCCGTTGCGGTTTCGGCGAAGCCGAGCACGGTGGCATGTGACGCCGCGTCGGCGCCGACCGCGGCGATCACGGCGTCGCCGAGGTCGTCGGCCGCGGCCCGAACCGCCCTCGGTGGGGTCGGGATGTGTTTGCCGAGCACCGTCGACACCAGCAGATGTGCACGCCGACGATTACGCCGCAGGCCGACGATGATCAGATCATCGATGGCCCACGGACTCTGGGCTGTGCTGTGTCCGTGTACCTCGACGCCGAACTGCTCACCGACCCACGAGACGGCGCCGGCCGGGGTGGTGGTGGTGTTCACGCGGCGTCCAGGGCGGTCAGGAGATCGACGAAGCTGATCCCGGAGTTGGTGACGCCGAAGGCGGCGGCGCGGTCCATCACCCGGGTGGCCCAATGACGGTGCGGTTTCAGCTCGTTCATCTTGTTCCGGTACGACGACGCCTGTGCGCCACCGGTGTCGGCGGCCAGGATGTCGAGGGCATCGTGGTACTCCTCGTGGGTCACCGAGCTCAGGGCGTGCACCGGCGCGACGTGCGCCGGATGGATGACGGTCTTGCCGTGCATGCCGTTGGCCCGGTCCAGGGCGATCTCGCGCAGCAGACCGTCGATGTCGCGGCTGACCAACTGCTGACGGAACCACACCGCGTCGTGATCACGGAAGGGTGTGTGCCGCAACGTCGGAGCGAATCGGCGTTCGTGATCGGCGAAGTACTCCCACACCGGTCCGGTGATGATGTGACCCGAGGGGTCGCTGCGGCCGAGGATGTTGACGATCCCGGCGATGGCGTCGGCGGCAACGCGGACATCGTAGATGGTGAGGTCACGGTCGCGACGGATACCGAAGAGCCCGCACATGTCGGTGGCGCCGATCCGGACGGCCAGCACGTCGTCCCGGTGTGCATCGAGAGCCGTTGCGATCGCCGCCAATTCGTCGTCGCGGGTTTCGCGGTGGACGAGTGCGGCGGACTCGAGCACCGGCATCGCCCACAGGTGTCGGCCCAACGTGACGCCGGCATCGTGGACCGCTCGGAGCGCGGCCTCGGCGTCGTCGGCACCGAACTTCGGAATGACGAAGCCCGACAACACCTCCGACGATCCGAGCAAGGCGGTGAGGGTGCCGATCTGAGCGGCGGTCCGGACACGGACGAACAGCATCATCGCGCCCGCCGCGGTGCCCTCGAGATCATGGAGTGCGCGGACCGCGGAGGCGATCGCCTCCGATTCCTGATGGTCGGCAACGGCATCTTCGAGGTCGATCACCATCGACAACACGCCACCGGCGTATCGGCGGGTGATCACCTCGGCCAGGTCGGGTCGCGTCGCGGGTACATAGAGTGTCGCTCCCAGCGCGACCGCGAGCCGGCGGGTGGACCATGTATCCGACAGCGGTTCGGGCCGGTGCATGAACAGGTGGTCGTGGACCTCGGCGGTGAGGTGATGGAAGTGTGCGGGCCCATCGGGTTTCGACGGGCCTGCGGACGCGTTCACGTCCTCGGGTGCTGCCGCGGTCATCGTGCCGCCACCTGTCCTCTCATGCGGTCGACGATCTCGGCCACCCGTTGCTCCACAGCACGCAACTGCGTCAGGTAGGACCAGTAATCGGGGTGAACACGCTCCAGCGCCCCCCGCGCCCTCGAGATCCGGTCGGCCTGAGCATCGAGCACCGAGCCCCATTCGTCAACCAGGGACTTGTCGACGGCGAAGTGTTGGGCGTCACGTAGCCGGAAACGCACCTGCCGTTCCACCGCGGTCGGATCGGATCGGACCTCACGCAGCAGGGTCAGGCGGTCGCCGACGGCGTCGACGGCACCTTCGGCGGAATCGAGGTCGTCACGGGCCGCCTCGGCATCGGCAATCGACTGGTCAGGCGCGCTGGTGAGGTGAGTGCGGGCGTCGGCGAGGTGTGCGTCGGCCGCCTCGAGGTGGGTACGGATCACCACATCGGAGTTCTGCAGGTCCGTCGAACACTCGGCGCTGAACTCGCGACGCAACGCGGACAGCAGATCGGGGATCTTCTCGCTACGGGTCCGGATGCCGCTGCGCCGGGTATCCACCGACCGGATGACCCGAGTGGCCCGCTCGGAGAAGCCGGGCGCGTCCATCAGCGCGGCCTGCACCCGCTGGCCGGCGGTCACCAACGCGGTCCCGGCGGCACGACGGTCGCGGATGCTCTGGGCCCGTTCGAACGCCGCGATCGCCGACCGCAGGGAGTCGGCGGCGGTGGTCACCACGCGCAAGCCGAGCAGGTGTGGCGGCGCGGCCTCCAGCGACCTCGCGGCCTGCGTGGCGGACTCCCGGGCGCGTTGATCGAGGACCCGCAGTTCGGTGGCGGTGTGCCGTGCGCGATCGAGTTCGGTGGCGTGGACGCGGCCGAACTCCCCCATCTGGGTGTTCACCGCGCCGAGAGCATCGGTGCAGCGTGTGAGCTCGTCGAGACGGGGCCGGGGATGATTCTGGGTATCCGAAGCCGTGGCCGCCGTGGACAGCCGGAGGTACTCGGCGGTCACCTGGCCGTAGTACTCGCGCAATTGCGTCCACTCGTCGAGGATCCGCGATCGCGGGTCGAGTTCGGCCGCGATACGCACGGGCGAATCGATCTCCGAGAGGGTCTGCTCGGACGCGAGGAACGCCGATGTCATTCGGGTTGTGTACTCGCCGAGATCGGCATTCACGCGTGAGCTGCCCCCGAACCATCTCCGCGCAAACTTCCTGGGCACGTAGTCGATGCTATCGACTAACTTCTTTCCCAGACGCGCCGTGCTGTGGGCGGCGACTTCCGAGGAGGGCTCGCGAATGCAACTTGTGCAACGTTCGAAACGGGTCGTGGAGGCCCGTTTGAACAACACCGCGGTCCGGGCATTGTCCGGATCGATGGTGGCCTACGAAGGGCAGATCAACTTCAAGTCCGCCGGTTTCGGTGGCGGCGACGGTCTGCTCGCTGGGATCAAGCAACGCGCGACCGGTGAGGGCTTGTCGTTGATGGAGGCGTCCGGCACCGGGGTGGTGTACTTCGCCCACAACGCGGCCGAGACCACCATCATCGAACTGGCCGGGGAGACCCTGCAGGTGGAGTCGCAGCAGTTGATGGTGATGAACGGGAATCTGCAGACCAACGTGACCTTCGCCGGTGTGCGCGGTGCGACGTCGGGGCAGGGCTTGTTCACCACCACCGTCACCGGGCACGGTCAGGTCGCGTTGCTCTCGCAGGGCGGTCCGCTCATCCACCTGGAGGTGAGCCCGCAGTTCCCGCTCGTCGTCGACCCCGACGCCTTCGTGTGCGCGAAGGGCGCGTTGAGTCAGTCCTTCGTCACCGACGTCAGCTGGCGCAGCGCCCTGGGGCAGGGTGGCGGCGAGGCGTTCTCGTTGCGTTACGACGGCTCCGGCGTCGTCTCGATCCAGCCGGCGGAACGGTAGGGGAGGGTCATGTTCACCAAGGTCAACAGCAAGGTCGTCTCGGTCGACATCAGCCAGAGCGGGCCGATCGTGGCGCGCAAGGGCGCGATGCTCTTCTACACCGGGAACGTGTTCTTCCAACCGCATCAGCTCGCCGGAGCCGGCGGCGGGTTCGGCATGTCGGGGATGGCCGGCATGGCCGGCCGGATGATGGCGGGCGAGCACGAGTCGACGATGATCGCCCAGGGCCAGGGAGTGGTGCACTACGGGTTCCGCGGTATCGAGGTGCAGATCATCGACGTCGGGCAGGTCGGCGGGACGATCCGGGTCGAGGCGTCCCGGACACTGGCCTACACCTCGAATCTGCAGGCGTCGGTGGTGTCCGTCGCGTCGCAGGGCGGCGGCGGTGGCGGCGGAGGCGGGGGTCTACTCGGATCGCTGCGGTCGGCGGCGGCCGGTGCGGTGACCGGTCAGGGCATGTTCACCACGCAGTTGTCGGGTCCCGGGCAGGTCGTGGTCCTGGGCCACGGTGGGGTGTTCGAGCTTCCGGTGGCGCCCGATCGTCCGGTGGTGACCGTCGACCCGCAGGCCTTCGTGGCGTCTGCCGGGCAGGTCAACACCACGCTGCGGTCCACCGTCAGTTGGCGCAACATGGGCCGAACCGGCGGTGAGGGAATGCAATTGGAGTGCGCCGGGCACGGCGTCGTATTCGTTCAGGCATCCGAGGAGAAGTTGTGAGTCAGCTCAACACCGTCTGGAATCCGATGACGCTGCCCGCCGACGACAACGTCCCGGACAACGAATACTCCTACGTCATCGAACTCAACAAGCCGTGGTTCATGTCGAAGGGCGCGATGATCGCCTACTACGGCCAGATGAACTTCACGTCGCTGCAGCACGGTCTGCAGGGGCAGTTGCTGCACATGGTGGCGCAGCAGTTCTCGGCTCCGCTGCACCTCGGTGACTACGTCGTGGTCGAGGGCAACGGCAAACTGGTCATCGGCGATCGCGGCTACAACATCAACTCCTATGACCTCGAGGACGGCAACCTCACCATCCGGGCCGCGAGTCTGCTTGCCTTCGAACCGAATCTGTCACTGCAGCAGTCGATCGTCCCGGGATTCCTCACCCTGATTGGCACGGGTAAGTTCCTCGCGTCCTCCAACGGCCCGGTGATGTTCGTGGAGCCGCCGGTGCGTGTGGACCCGGAGGCCCTGGTCGGCTGGTCGGACTGCCCGGCCCCCAGCCACCACTACGACCAGGCCTGGGTGAACTCCTTCATCGCCGCGGCCGGACACCGGATGGGCATCAACTCCGGTGAGGAGCGTCAGTTCGACTTCACCGGCGCCGGAACGGTTCTCATCCAGTCCAGCGAGAAGGTGATGAACGACATGTCGATCGTCCGCACCATCCAGGGCCACCTCCCCGGCCTGTCGCAGCCGGGCCTGATGCAGATCAACCAGCAGATCACCCAACAGTTGGGTCAGCACCAGTAGCGACGGACCGATCCGCCGGCCGAGCTGTCCCTGATTTCGCCGGTCGAGCCGCCCATCTCGCCGGTCGAGCCGCCCATCTCGCCGGTCGAGCCGCCCATCTCGCCGGTCGAGCCGTGGCGAGCCCCCAGGGCGAGCCGCGAGTCGAGACCTCGCAAGGCAAGGCTGGAACTCCCCACCGCCACAACAGTTTCTGCGGCAGTACGGCCCAGGCGCTCCGGTGCGTGGGCTGCTTCAGGAGGTGTCGAGAACGTCCTGGAGCATGGCGCCGAGGACACGTGCGCCTCGGTTGCTGGGGTGCATGCCGGCGGCATCCATCTCGGGTCGCTCGACCTCGGGCTCGACGCGGCCCATACGGATGAGGTGCTGACGTGCCTGTCCTTCGGTGACCGTGCCGCGGATGCGGATACGGGTACTCGAGGCACCATGCAGCGTGCCGGCGGTGCCGGGATCGTCGGGATCAGCGGTGACCTCGACGTCGGGCGAGTCGTAGGCGTCCTCGAGCTCCCCGGTGCCGGTGACACCAGGTTCGTCGCGGTGCTCGTCGCCAGTCGCGGCAGGCCCGTCGGGTGGTCGCGGTTCGACCGGATCGGATTGGGCTGCGCCCGAATCGTATTCGTCGACGGCTGGTTTGGGCTGATCGCAGATGTCGGCATCGTGGTCGTTGTCCTGGTCGACGCTGTCGATGCTCGAGGAGTCGGCGGTCGGAGCCTGATCGGCAGTCGAAACACCACGATCGGACGAGATTTCGGCATCCACGAACGACGACGCGGTGTCTTCGGCGTCGGGATCGGCCGGTTCATCGATGCCGGTATCCACCGACTCGAGTTCGCCCTCCGCGTCAGCGTCAGCGTTTACGCCTTCGACATCGACCACGTCGGCATCGCCCGCTTCGGTGTCTGCGGGTTCGGTTGCGCCGGAACCACTATCAGCGTCGTTGTGGTCGCGGTGGATCTGGTCGCGGATCTGGTCGAGTTTCTGCTCGTAGAGTGCGGTGATGTCGGGGTGGTCGTTGACGATCTTCGGGTTTTCCGGCATGCCGGGTGCGGCGTTGAGTTGCCACCAGCAGCGTCCGGCGAGCGGTCCGTCTTCGTAGATGCCGGTGGTGTACTGGCCGGGGTTGGGGCCGACCATCCGGTTGTGCGGCCCGCACGCC
>NZ_JBDZDJ010000010.1:0-185060 GCF_040049135.1 Gordonia sp. VNK1
CTGCACGCCGTCGACCGCATCCTCGACTGGACCCTGTGGCGCCGACGTCACCAGAAACGCGCCCAACAATGCCACCAAAACCGCAGGTCACAACAACAATAAACCCGATCTACGGCTGTAGTATTAGGTGCCGCGGCATAGAACTGCCGGTCGACCAGATCCGTCGGCCGCTTGGCCGCCGCGTCGGGGATGGTCGTGCGCACCCGCTTCTTCTTGATCGCGCCGTGCCATCCCATCTCCCGCATGACCCGCTCAACCGTGCACCGAGCAACATCTAATCCGGTGCCACGCAGCATTATCCACGTCTTTCGTGTACCCAGAACGCGGGTCAGGGGTTTGTTCTTGCGGAGCATGAAGATCGCATCGATGACCTGCGCGTCGGTGAGCATCCGCACGCTCGGCCCGCGGTTGATGTGGTCGTAGTATGTGGACGGGGCGATGCGCCAGCCGTGCTCAGAGAGCACAGTGCACATCGAATCGACTCCCCAGATAAGACCATCCGCACCCACCCGGTGTCCCTGGTAGGTGCGGATGAAGTCCACAATTACCGGTGTGGCCGGTCGATTTCGGCCGCGAAGAAAGCCGACGCCGCCTTCAGGATCCCGTTGGCCCGTTTGAGTTCGGCGACCTCCTGTTTGAGCCTGCGGATCTCCTCGTTGTCGGCCTTCGCGGTGGCGCCCTCAGCATCGGCGGCCGGGGCCTTACGAACCCACTGGCGGACAGTTTCCGCCGAGGTCACCCCCAGCAGATCCGCGGTCTTGCGCATCGCCGGCCACTCCGCCGACCCTTTGCGCCACCAACTGGGCCACCATGTCCACGGCGTCTCGCTTCAACTCAGCCGAGTACCGCTTCGATCCTGCTGCCATAGGTTTCATCCTCCCTTGAGAGGAGCCCTCCGGAAACCCCGGGACGGATCACAGACGCGCCGCCGGATGAGACAGGTGTGGGCAAAATCGTGTCCGCCGACGGGCACTTTCCTGACCGCCGATGGGCAGTCCTTATTGGCCGTCAGCGGGCACTTTCGTGACCGCCCATGGGCAGTTTTTCATGTCCGCTGACAGGCGAGGTTCTCGCCGAGGCCGAGTCCTTCCCTCCCACCGCTGTCGCGACGGAGTCGTGGCCGCCGAACGTCGCGAAGGCCACCCGGCTGCTGCATCCTCGCGGTGTTGTCGTCGTGGCAGACCCGGACGAGCCTCCGTTGCCGTTTGCTGACGAGGGGTTCGATCTGGTCACCAGCAGGCATCCCGCGACGATCTGGTGGGAGGAAATTGCCCGCGTGCTCCGGCCCGGCGGCACCTACTTCGCCCAGCACGTCGGACCGGCGAGCGTGTTCGAGCTGATCGAGTTCTTCCTCGGCCCGCAACCCCAAGCCAGGCGAGGACGCCACCCTGACGACGAGGCAGCCGCGGCAGAGGCCGCCGGGTTGGAGATCGTCAATCTGCAAACAGCGAAGCTGCGGATCGTGATCCACGATGTTGCGGCCGTGGTGTACCTGCTGCGGAAGGTGGTCTGGTGGGTGCCAGGGTTCACGGTGGAGAAGTACCGGGATCGGCTCCGTGACCTCGACGAACTCATCCGGCAGGACGGACCGTTCATCGCCCACTCCACTCGTCACCTGATCGAGGCCAAGCGTTCGTCGTAGTTGTGCATTGCGCGAATGTCGGAGGCGCGGAAGCGGAGATTTGCGCCGGTTAACACGAGCTGCACGGCCTTCAGGGTGCGTCTGACCTGGATGGTCTGTCGCTTACTCCACGCGTACTCGCGGGCCCTGGGATAGAAGAAGTGGTCGGTGCGGCTGGTGATATGGCGCAGCCAGGGTCCATTTCATCGCGTGGTCATCCCTTCGAATCGGGCTTCCGGCTGTTGGTCGCAATCGTCTCAGTGATGGTTCAGAGTTCCAGAATTGAAGTGACGGAATGGATTCTGCGTCTGGAGCACCTAGCCCGCTGAGCGATAGAGCTACCGCGGGAGCGTCTGGCCCCCGCCGCGGTCACGATCTCGAATGCGAAAAGACAGGGCCAGGACAGACCGGCCGCGGCCGAGTCCGCTCAGGACAGAGAAAAACCCGCTCCGACCGAAGTCAGAGCGGGTTTCTCGATTGTGGAGCTAAGGGGACTCGAACCCCTGACCCCCACACTGCCAGTGTGGTGCGCTACCAGCTGCGCCATAGCCCCGTATTGTGTTGATCTCGCCCCTCGAAATGGGCACTGAGGAAGTTACACCATTGTGTCGGCGGGCAACAAATCGCCTGGTCAGTGAGTTGGTTGGCGACGCCGCGTATTCACCGGAACGTCACTGGGTCTCCTTGGTCAGGATCGTTGCCAACCACTGCGGGCCCTCTGTGATGTCGGGCACCGATTCTCCGTTGAGCAACACCGTCGGAGTGGCGACGGCACCGTCGAGTGCCTTCTGCAACTGCGTCGTCGACTGTTTTGCGGCCGCCTTGGCCTCGACGAGCTTCGCGTTGGCGGAGATGCATTGCTGGGTGGCCGGCGACGCCCCCTGGGCGGCGGCGATCCGGGCGAGATCGGCGTTGGAATGATCGGTGTCGCCGCCCTCCTTGGGCTGGTCGACGAACAGCGCCGTGTGGAATCGGAAGAACAGGGCGGGGTCCTTGGCATCGCCGATACATTGCAGTGCTCCGGCGGCTCGCTCGGAGTAGTCGCCCGACGCCGACTTCGAGTTGAGGAAGGTCAACATGTGGTACCGAACGCGCAGTGTGCCGGCGTTCACGGCGTCGACGATCGCCTGCCCGGACTCCTTCTCGAACTCCTGGCAGACCGGGCACAGGAAATCCTCGAAGACATCGATGGTGGTCGTCGCGGCCGGTTCGCCGACGATCAGTGCGGCGTTCTCGTTGAGAACGGTGTCGCTGACCGGCCCCAGATCCTTCTTGTTCGCGTTGAAGATGATGCCCATCACCACGAGCGCGGCCACCACGACCACGGCGACGCCGAGGAGGACGTAGGTGGCCTTACTCGACGTCGCTTTCGGCTGATGCCGCGTCGATGTATCGGTTCTCCGACGGCGCGAAGCGTCGGCGTTGGCCTTCTTCCGCGAGTCGGTCACGCACTCGACTGTAATGGGTGCGGCGCGGACCCCGTCGTCGGCTCAGTGGGCGGCTTCGAAAGCCTCGAGGACATTCGCCGGGATGCGACCCCGGTCACTGATCTCGAAACCGTTCGCCACCGCCCACTTGCGGATGGCCTGGGTCTGCTCCTTGCTCCGGGCACCGCCGACGGCGCGACGCTTGGCGGCCACCGCACGACCGGCATCCGCGGTCCGCGAGACCTCGAGATACTTCGCCACCGCATCACGGAATTGCTGAGCGTGCTTGGCCGAAGTATCGAATTCGTACTCCTTGCCGTCAATCGCCCAACGCACCGTTTCGTACTTGTCGAGAACCTTGCCGTCGATGTCGTCGACGATCTGAACGGACTGAACCTTTGCCATGTCAAATCTCCTGAGTCTGCGTGGACAAATCGCTGTGGACAAATCGTGGGGACGCGTCTCGGTGAATGTCACACTCTCTTCCGGAGACGGCTCCTCTGAGTTACCGCTGCTGGCGTCGATCATAGCCCCCGACTTTAAGACTTGGCTGAATTCGTGGCCGTGAGCCTCACTTATTTTCTCGGCGTCGATTCGGTTATGTTCGGCGAATCAACTCGGGGTGGCGGTTGTCGATGGAATGGAATCTGTATCACTGGTTCCGATCAACGCTGCCGGGGCTCGTTCGTTTGCGTATATCTTGCGGTAACCCGTTGTGGTGAGCGCGAATCCGGTATCCGAACTCGATTCGAGGCAGTAAGTTCCATCGGTCTCGACCAGGCACGAGAATCGTCCGATTGCGATAGTCGTTCCGAAGTCGACTATCGCCGAACGGTAGAGCACGGTGGTGTCGTCGGCGCATGCACCGTGTTGGGGTCCGGAGGAGTCCAGCACGGCGAGATTTGCCTCCCACTGGCAACTCGAGGGGGCCGACGCGGGCGGATTTCCCTCGGCGGGCTGATCGTTGAGCCGACAGGCGAGTGTTGTGCTCCCGTTGACGCCGGTTGAGCAATTGACCGTGCGGTCGGGGGTGGAGAAATGGAAACCCGATGTCTGTTCCAGTGGCTGCTGCGGCCCGGTGGCCCCATCGTGATATCGAGAATTATCGGCGCGGGGTGCGAGTGAGATCACTCGGCCGATACTCCAATCGGGTAACTCGGTGGCGGTCTCCGTTATGTGAGAGGTCGATGACGACGAGGAACTCGATGTGTCCGATTCGGTTGTCAATCGGTCGGTCGGCGGCAGCACCAACGAGGTGGATTCGGTGTCGTTCGACATCGAACATGCGGTGATCAGTGCGCCGGCTCCGACGATGAGCGCGGCGCTCGCCGGGAGCGCCAGACGCCGGCGTCGTCGAACTCCGTAATCTGACAACTGTGTCGACCCCCAAGATCGTCCTGTTCTATGTGTTCACCCCCTTGCCGGATCCCGAGGCGATTCGACTGTGGCAGCAGACGCTCTGTGAGTCGCTCGGGCTCCACGGCAGGATCATCTTGTCACCTCACGGCATCAACGGCACCGTGGGCGGGAATCTGGCCGAGGTCAAACGTTACGTCAGAGCGACCCGCGGTTACCGGCCATTCGCCGATGCCGACATCAAATGGTCCGAGGGCACCGGTGATGACTTTCCGCGATTGTCCGTGCGCGTGCGCCCGGAGATCGTCACCTTCGGTGCTCCGCAGGAGGTCGCCGTCGATGCGCACGGCGTGATCGACGGGGGAACCCGGCTCAGTCCCACCGAACTCCACGAGCTCGTCGCCGCCCGGGGCGACGACGTGGTGTTCTTCGACGGCCGCAATCGCATCGAATCGTCCATCGGGCGGTTCGCCAACGCCATCACCCCGGATGTGGAGACCACGCGGGACTTCCTGCCGCTACTCGACAGCGGCGCATTCGACGACCTCAAGGACCGGCCGGTGGTCACCTACTGCACCGGCGGGGTCCGCTGCGAGGTACTCACCGCACTCATGCGCCATCGCGGGTTCGAGGAGGTCTACCAACTCGACGGCGGCATCGTCGCCTACGGGGACCAGTTCGGCGACGACGGGCTCTGGGAGGGATCGCTGTACGTCTTCGACAAGCGGATGACCGTCGACTTCACCGAACGCGCCGCCGTGATCTCCACCTGCGTCGAATGTGGCAGTCCGACAAGCAATGTGGCCAACCACCCCGACCGGCTGGGACGCGATCTCGCGGTGATATGTGCCGAATGTTTCTCGGCGAGTGAGGAATCGGTGACCGGCCTCGTCGGGGAGCGATGAGTCGAGCACCCATCCCCGTGGTCATCGTCGCCGGGTTCCTCGGATCGGGCAAGACGACCCTGCTCAACCATCTCCTGCGCACCGGGGGTGCGGCGTCCGGTACGCGAATCGGGGTGCTGGTCAACGACTTCGGGGCGGTGAACATCGACGCGATGCTCGTCGCCGGGCAGGCGGACGGGGCGGTGAGCCTCACCAACGGCTGTATGTGTTGTTCGGTCGACCGTGACGGTCTGGAAGCGGCGCTGGACTCGCTGTTGCGACCGTCGTCACGTCTGGACGCGATCGTCATCGAGGCGAGCGGGATCGCCGAGCCGAAGGCCCTGATCCGGATGGTCGTCTCGGCCGCCGATCCACGGATGCGCTATGGGGGTCTGATCTACGTCGTCGATGCCGCCATGTTCGAGCGTGTCCGGGCCGAGCACCCCGAGATCGACGGCCATGTGGGGGTTGCCGACCTGGTGATGGTCAACAAGGCCGACCTGGTCGACGCGGACGCCCTGGCGCACCTGCGCACCGAGCTGGCCGAGCTGAATCCGACCGCGGCGCAGGTGGCGGTCACCGATGCCCGGATCGATCCGCAGATGTTGTTCGATCCGGTGGCGGCCGACGGTGCGGGCACGGCCGGCCCGGACCGTGGACCGCAACAGTTGACGCTCGATGCGCTGCTCGCCGAATCCGGCGACGACCATGCCGGCGGCCCCGATCCCGACGACCATCATGCCGACGACCATCATGCCGACGACCACCTTGCCGACGACCACCTTGCCGACGAGGCCGCCGGCCATGGCCATCCGCACCCGCACCTGCACGATTCGTTCACCTCGGTCCACTTCGGCACGGACGAGGCGATGGACCCACGAGCTCTGGCGGCCTTTCTGGAGCGGCCGCCGACCGGCTGCTACCGCATCAAGGGGATCGTGTGGTTCGATCTGCCCGGACATCGGCAGCGGTTCGTCGTGCACGGGGTCGGGGGATTCGTGGAGGTCCGGCGCGAATCGTGGTCGGGTCGTCCACGCTCGACGTCGCTGGTGGCGATCGGTGCGGGGATGGACGAGGAGCAGGTGCGCACGGCGCTGCGGGCGGCCGTCGCGACAGCGGCCACGGGCGACGATGAACACGGCATTCTGCACATCACCCGACATCTGCCGGCGCGGTGACCGTCGCCGCTCGGTCTCGGCGCAGTTCACGTCGCGTCACAGCTGGCTAACGAATCCGATCGGGCCAGGTCACCGATTTCCCCATCCGGAGCAGGACTGTTTGACTGTGTGACAGCTGTGACTACTGTGGCCACTGTTGCTGGATGGAAGGAGTGTGGTGCGATCGCCGACGGGGCGTGCGCACCCGTACCGCAATGACCCAGACAAGATTCTCGCGACTGCGGCTGTCGATCGCGGCGGTCACCGTCGCCACCCTGGCCGGTTCGGCGCTGCTGACCGCGACAACAGGAACCGCACCCGCCGCGGCAGCCCCGACAGCAGGGGCCCTGACCGGCAAGACGATCTTCCTCGATCCCGGTCACCAGGGCAGCGCTGCCGGACATGACCTCGCCAAGCAGGTCCCCGACGGTCGCGGCGGCACCAAGGACTGCCAGACCACCGGCGCGACGGGAGTCAACGGCACACCGGAGCACACGGTGAACTGGGACATCGCCCAGCTGGTGAAGGCCGGACTGGAGAGTCAGGGCGCCCGCGTGGTGCTCAGTCGCAACGACGACACCGGCTGGGGCGGATGCGTCGACGAGCGGGCCGCGGCGGCGAGCCGCTCGGGTGCGGCCGTCGCGGTGAGCCTGCACGCGGACTCCACGACAACCGGATCGGATGCCACCAAGAAGGGCTTCCACATGATCGTGCCGACGCTGCCGGTGCCGGATGCCACGGTCAACCAGGTCCAGGGCAGTGGCGGACGCACCGCGTCGAACCTGATGCGTGATGCGTTCCTCAAGGCCGGTTTCCCGGCCGCCAACTACGCCGGCGTCGTCAACGGCATCCAGACCCGCTCCGACATCGCGGCGGTCAACCTGACCAAGGTGCCCGCGGTGTTCATCGAGATGGGCAACCTGTCCAACCCGCAGGAAGCCGCGGCGCTGTCCGGGCGTGACGGCCAGCTCAAGTACTCGATGGCCATCACCGACGGCATCCTCAACTACGTCTCGGGTGCTGCGGCCACCTCGGGGTCGAGTGCCCCGACGACGAGTGCTCCGACCACGAGTGCTCCCGGCGCGGCGGCGACCACGCCGCCGACGACCACGACCACGCCGTCCGGGGATGACTCCGAACTCTCGGCCGTGCTGCCGTTCATCCAGAAACTGCTGGGCACCGAGGATCCGGCGGAGATCGCCCAGCTGATGCTCACCGAAGGGCAGGACGCCTCCGCGCAGGTGCTCAACGCGATGCTCGAGGTGATCTACGGGCTGTTCGGTGGAAAGCTCCCGATCGGCTGAGTGATCCGAACCCCCACGATTAGGGTCGAGGCATGGCACTTCGAGATCTCGTCTGGATGGCTCCGCCCGTACCGACCCTGCGCGGGCGCCGGGTCCTGATCACCGGAGCGGCGAGCGGGATCGGTCTGGCCACCGCGCGCGCCGCGGCGCGTGAGGGCGCCGAACTGGTTCTCACCGACCTGCACGCGGATGCGCTCGATCGTGCCGTCGCCGACCTGGTGGGCGACGGCGCGAGTGTGGTGTTCCATGCCGCCGGCGACGTCTCCGACTTCGACTGGGTGTGCGGGTTCGCGCGGGAGGTCGACGCGGAGGTCGGCGTGATGGATGTGGTGATGAACATCGCGGGCGTCTCGGCGTGGGGAACGGTGGAGAATCTGGAGCACCGGCACTGGCGCACGATGGTCGACGTGAACCTGATGGGGCCCATCCACATCATCGAATGCTTTGTGCCGCAGATGGTCCGGCGGGGTCACGGTGGTCAGCTGGTCAACGTGTCGTCGGCGGCCGGGCTGCTCGCGTTGCCCTGGCATGCCGCCTACAGCGCCTCGAAGTTCGGGATTCGTGGGGTGTCGGAGGTGCTGCGCTTCGACCTGCGGCGTCATCACATCGGGGTGTGCCTGGTCTGTCCCGGCGGTGTGGACACCCCGCTGGTCAACACCGTGGAGATCGCCGGCATCGATCGCGCGGATCCGCGGGTGGCCCGTCAGATCGACAACTTCCACAAGGTCGCCGTCAGTCCGGACAAGGCGGCGTCGTCGATCATCAAGGGCATCAAGAAGAATCGGTTCCTCGTCTACACCTCGTTCGACATCCGGTTCGGGTACTGGTGGGCGCGCAAATTCGCCCTGCCCTACGAAATCGTCATGCGGATCGCCAACGACCGTTTCGCGAAACTGGCCCGGATCAGCGCCTCCGCCCGGGGCGAGGCGGTCGACTCCGACTCCGGGATCGGCTCCCCGCAAGGCTGATCTCCATTGACCGACAACGTCTTTCGGAAGTCGCGTCGCGGCTCCGATCCCGACTTCTTTGCCGCCGAAGCCGCCGGCCTGCGCTGGCTGGCGGCGGCCGGCGCCCCGGTCGTCAAGGTGATCTCGGTGTCCGACGACGCCATCGAGCTCCGTCGACTGGCCGCAGCACGACCCGACCCGGTCGCGGCCCGCACCTTCGGGGCCGCACTCGCGGCGATGCACGATGCGGGTGCGCCGGCATTCGGGTCGCCGCCGCCGGGATACACCGGCCGCCAGTTCATCGGGGAACGCCCACTGAGTTCCCGCACCCACGACCGGTGGGGCGAGTTCTACGCCCGCGAGCGGGTCGAGCCCTACCTCGACACCGCGGTGCGGGCCGGGTACCTCACGCGCGCGGACGAACGGCTCACGCGACGCGCCTGCGAGGTGATCGCCGACGGCGTCTTCGACGACGACGAGGCGCCCAGCCGTCTGCACGGCGACCTGTGGAGCGGGAACGTGATGTGGACACCCGACGGGGTGGTGATGATCGATCCCGCCGCCCACGGCGGGCACCGCGAAACCGACCTGGCGATGCTGGCACTGTTCGGTGCGCCGCAGCTGTCGGCGATTCTCGACGGCTACCTCGCGGCCCATCCGTTGCGCGCCGGATGGCGGGAGCGGATACCGGTGCATCAACTCCATCCGCTCGCCGTCCACGCGGCCGGGCACGGACCGTCCTACGGCGACGAACTGGGGCGGGCGGCGCGGGCGACGCTGGACTTGGCGACAATCATCTGATGCACACCGATTCCACGGTCCTGATCGTGTCCGCCACGCGGTCGGAGGCGGCTCACGTTCCCCCGGGCGCCCGTCTGCTCATCACCGGCATAGGGAAGGTGGCCACCTCACTGGCGCTCACCCGTGAACTCGCGACCGGACCCGCGGTCCGCGAGGTCGTCAACATCGGGACCGCCGGCGCCCTGCGCACCCACCACAGCGGGCTGTTCGTACCGTCGGTGGTCGTCGAACACGACATCAGCAGCGCCGAACTGATCGCGATGGGCTATCCGGTCACCGACCGCTGGGATCTTCCCGAGGGCGACGGCACGGTACTGGCAACCGGCGACACCTTCGTCGCCGACCCGGCCCACCGGGACCGTCTCGCCGAGCAGGCCGACCTCGTCGACATGGAGGGCGCCGCGATCGCCCACGTCTGTGCCGCGTTCGGCGTCGGATGCCGGTTGGTCAAGGTCGTCACCGACACCGCCGACGAGGGGGCGATGGACTGGCCGGCGCTGGTCGACGACGCGGCCGCGCGTCTGGGGACGTGGCTGACCGACACCGTGCTCTGACTGACACCGTGCTCTGACCGACACCGTGGCCTGGGGTTCAGGCGCGGTTGCCGCCCTCGCGGCTCGTCCGATAGGGCGCCGCGCCGGCGGCCCGGGGTTCGTACCGATCGAGATCGGCGGCGGCGGATCGGGCACGTCGGCGACCGGGGTCGGCGGATTCGGTTGCCGCGACCGGACGTTCGGTCCCGCGCGGCGGGGTCTCGCCGGCGGGGCGACGGGTCGACGGACTCGCCGTGGCGGCCACCGCGGTCGGTTCGTCGGAGCGTCGGCGTCGGGGACGCTCACCTGCGCGCGCCGCCCGTGTTGCGCTGTTTTTCTGGGCGCGCACCGTATCTGGGCGTGGCGACTGCTGACCGGCGGCGTCGGCCCGGGCCCGGCTTCGGCGACCGGGCTGGGCCTCGGGCGCCGGCGATGCGGACGCACGACGCCGGGTGGGTGTGCGCTTCGCCGGGGCCTTGGCCGGGGTCGGGGTGGACGCGGGACGCGTCAGGTACCACCGCAGCAGCACCAGGATCAACGTCACCACGAACGTGATGGCCATCCACGGGAAGTTCGCGGCGATCGGCAGCAGCACCTTGAGCACCAGCGACCGCAGGCCAGACGAATCGTCGGCGTTGAGTCCGTAGAGCGCGAGCATGCCGACGACGAAGGCGATCAGCGGAGGCTGAGCCGCCGCGGTGAACAACGCGCGCCGACGCACCGCCAGCGCAGCGAGACAGCAACCGACGAGCAGACAGAAGTTGAAGGTCGCACCCAGGCTGTCATTGTTCTTCGCGTCGATGACGGCACCGATCGCGGTCAGGATCGTCGCAATGAGGACGGCGCCCCACCAGGGCACACCACGGACGGTCGGCAGCACCGACTGCTGATCCAGTGGTACCGCGGAGGAGCTTCGTTGCGGAAAGGGCACCCCTAGACGGTACCGGTTGTGGGCTGCTTTCCCGGCAACCGACGTGTCGTGGTGATCCGTCAGGTATCGATGCCGACGCCGTGTGTCCGACTCGCGGTGCGGATGGGATCGTCGACATGACGTGGTGCCGTCGGCTCGGGCAGATCGCCGAGCGCCTCGAGGGAGGCGAGTCGGCGGGCCGTCACACCCACGCGCGAATCCAATGCCCCCACGGTCGAGTTGTACGCCTCGACGGCCCGACGAAGGCCCACGCCCACGCGATCGAGGTGGCCGAGGACGGTCTCGAGTCGGTGATGCAATTCGACGCCGAGTTCGTGGATCACCGCCGCGTCGCGGGCCATCGCGTCGTGACGCCACCCGAGGGCGACGGTCCGCAGCAACGACACCAGGCTCGACGGGGTGGTCAGGACCACATTCTTGGTGATGCCGAATTCGATGAGTGTCGGGTCGGCGCGGGCCGCCCACTCGAGCACGCCGTCGGCCGGCACGAACAGCACGACGAGTTCCGGTGACTGGTCGAAGGCCGACCAGTACGCCTTCGACGACAACGCCGAGATGTGCGACCGAACCGCCCGGGCATGATCGGACAGCAGATCCCGACGCATCTCGGGATCATCGCAGTCGGCAGCCTGCAGGTAGGCCTGCAGCGGCACCTTCGCGTCGACGACGATGTCGCGGCCCCCGGCGAGGTGCACGACCATGTCCGGGCGCAGATCCCCGGTCAGCGTGGATCGCACCGAAACCTGCGTGTCGAAGTCACAGTGACGGGTCATGCCGGCGAGTTCCACCACCCGCTCGAGCGCCACCTCGCCCCACCGGCCGCGCAGGTGCGGGGTGTGCAGCGCGGTGGCCAGCGCCTGGGTCTGATCACCGAGACGCATCGACGCCACATGCATTCCCCGCACCTGTTCGCTGAGTCCCGCGTAGGCGCTGGTCCGGTCGCGTTCGACGCGACGGAGCTCGTCTCCCATCTGCCCGACCAGCGAATGCAGTGGTTCGACGATGTGGGTCAGTTGCGCGCCGATCGCGGCCGACTGCCGCCGCGCGGCGTCCTCGGAGGCCGCGGCCAGGGACTGGCCGACGAGATCCTGCGACGACCGCAGCGCCTTGGCCTCGGCGCGCGCCGCGGCGACGGCACCGGCGGATCGTCCGGTGCATGCGAGCCAACCGAGCAACACGCCGAGTGCGACGCCGACGGCGAGTCCGATGACGAGAGCGACGAGGGTGGAGGTCATGGCCACGATCCTGTCGGATGCCACCGACAGAAATCGTCCGACAGAAACCTCCGACCACCACCATGCGCCTCGTCGTCGGGTCAGTTCGTGGCTGCAGCGGCCTCGCGGTCGATCAGCCGCTGCTTGAGCTCCACCCCGTAGCGGAAACCGCCGAGTTTGCCGTCACGGCGCAGGACTCGATGACAGGGGACGAACAATGCCGCGGCGTTGCGGGCGCACGACGTGGCCGCGGCGCGTATCGCGGCCGGTTCGCCGGCGAGCTCGGCCAGATCGGAGTAGGTGACCGGCGCGCCGGCGCGCACGGTGCGCAGCGCGGTCCAGGACTTCTCGAGGAACGGTCCACCATGCTGGAACACCGGGACCGACTGTGGTGCGTCGTGCTCACCCGCGTAGTACGCGTCGACGACGTCACCGATCGCCGACAGGCAGGCGGACCGGCCGATGTCGGCCGGTCGCAGGTCACGATGGACGAGTTGGAGGAGGTACTCGGGTTCCGACGTCCAGCCGGACGCCAGAACAGTGCCGGAATCGTTCACGACGACGGTGAACGGTCCGTCGGGGGTGGACACCGTCGTCCAGCCGGCCGTGGGCGTCGCGTCGGTGGTGTCGGAGCTGTCGGGTGCGGTGATCGTCATCGGGGGTCCTGTCAGTTCGGGGATGTGGTGGAGAGCAGCGGTGGTGGTGGCGTCGACACGCTCGGTGCCGGTGTGGCGGGTGCGGGTGATCGGGGCAGCAGGCGATGGCGCCACAGATGCATGGACGCATACGACCGCCAGGGCGCCCACCGGAGGTGATCGTCGAGGTCGAGACCGAGATCGTCGGCGGCGTGCCGGATCACGAGGTCGTGGCGGAGCAGGATGTCCGGGTTGCCGGTGACCTGCATGGTGACGTAGTCGGCGGTCCACGGACCGACACCGGGAAGCTCGAGGAGGTGCGCACGTAGATCTGACGCAGCTGCCCCCGCATTCGGTTCCACCGAATTTTCGGCAATCGCCCGCGCGGCGTGGACGACCGCGTCGATCCGACGGCCCGGACCGCGTAGCACCTCGGTGCCGTGTTCGGCGATGGCGGTGGGCGTGGGGAACTGCCGCCACGAACCGTCCGCCCATCCGGTGGGCTCACCGAGCGCCTCGACCAGGCGGGTGATGTGCGCACGCGCCGCCTTCACACTGATCTGCTGGCCGATCATGGTGCGGATGAGGGTCTGTGCGCCGTCGTCGGTTCCGGGCACCCGGATGCCGGGTGCGGCGGCCACCAGCGGCGCCAGGGCCGGATCGTCGGCGAGGACGTCGGTGGCGGCCACGATGTCGGCGTCGAGATCGAACATCCGCCGCACCCGGTTGACGGCGACGCCGAGATCGCGCAGATCCAGATGATCGAGGACGACCCGCAGAAACCCCGTCGCGGGCCGTATCTCGGCGAGTGCGGGTCCGTGGGGCAGGCTCAGCACCCGGCGATGGGTCCACGTGCCGTCGGCGTCGACGTCGAGCTGTTCGAGTCCGTCGACGGCGTGTGCCCCCAGATACCACCGGAACCAGGAGGGGTCGAAGGGGTCCCGGAAGGCCAGACGCAGTGAGACCCCCGACGCCGACACCCCCGACGCCGACCCGGTGCCCGACCGCCCCGGACGCAGACTGCGCAGTGCCCGTGGCGTCAACGCGAACACCTCGCGGATGGTGTCGTTGAACTGACGCACGCTGCTGAACCCGGCGGCGAAGGCGACGTCGGCCATGGGCAGGTCGGTGCACTGGATGAGGACCCGGGCATTGGCCGCGCGGTGCGCGCGTGCCAGGGCGAGCGGACCCGCGCCCAACTCGGTCGTGAGTACCCGGGTGACGTGGCGTGGTGAATAGCCCAGTCGGGCGGCCAGGCCGTCGACACCTTCGCGTTCGATGGTGCCGTCGCCGATCAGTCGCATCGCGCGTGCCGACAGATCCTCGCCGAGATTCCATCGGGGTGATCCGGGTACCGCATCGGGCAGGCAGCGTCGGCAGGCACGGAAACCGCGGGCCACAGCGCTCGCCGCGGTCACGACGAAGTCCACATTGTGTGGCCGGGGTGTCTGCGCCGGGCAGGATGGCCGGCAGTAGATGCCGGTGGTGCGGACGGTGACGAAGAACTGGCCGTCGAAGCGCGCGTCGCGCGCGCACAGTGCGCGGTAGCAGCTGTCGAAATCCAGGTCGGTCGTCGTCACCCCTCCACTCTGGCATTCCCGGACGGGAGAAATCTGGCGGGAATCGGACACGGCCTCGCCGGGGATCTCTGGGCCCAACCAGTTTACCGATTTGGGTGACGTAGATCATATTTCATGTCACGATGTGCGCATGGGCACGTACTTTCGCGGCGTCCGACAGAGTCGGGGCGCACACATGGACCTGCACGACTTCCCCGAGTGGGGACTGGACATCATGCGCGGCCTGTACGGCCCGGATACCGTCGCCGCGGAATGTGAACGCGGGCGCGCGCGGACCCGGCCCGAGCCGCCGCCGGCGGACCCGCCCGAACCCGCCATCACCGCCCTGGAGGCCGAACTCCTGGCGTTCGACGCGCTCGGTGCATTTTTCATGCGGCTCGTTCGTCGTCGCTGAGACACCCGCGTGCCCGGGTGTGCCGGGTATGTGAGGATCGACGCGTGACCGCAACTGGCGACGCGACCCCGGCCGGACCCCCCGAGAACCCGACCCCGCCCACGCGGCTGCGGGTGCTGCTCGACGGACTGCGGTCATCCGCCGTCGTCGGAGCACAATTCGTCATCGTCGTCGCCGCCTTTGCCGTGCTGATGTGGGTCGTCGGCCGCGTCTGGGTGGTCCTGTTGCCGGTCCTGCTCGCGATCATCGTCTGCACGTTGCTGTGGCCGCCGGTGCGGTGGATGCGTGACCGCCACGTCCCGGCGGCCGCGGCCTCATTGGTGATGATGCTCGTGGGGATCGGTGTGCTCGCGGGGGTCATCGCGGTGATCGTGCCGTCGATCGTCGATCAGTCGCCGCAGCTTGCCGACGGCGCCGTCAAGGGGGTCCACGAGCTGCAGGACTGGGTGCAGGGGCCGCCGTTCAATGTGCGCGACGAGCAACTCAACGACGCGGTGGCCGCGATCACCAGCAAGGTGAAGTCGAGTGCGAGCACCATCGCGGCCGGTGTGTTCACCGGTGTGGGCACCGCGACGTCGATGCTGGTGACCGTGTTCACCACGATCGTGCTGGTGTTCTTCTTCCTCAAGGACGGGCCGAAGTTCGTGCCGTGGCTTCGTCGGACGGTGGGCCACCCGGCCGGCGCGCACATCGGGGAAGTGTTGCAGCGCATGTGGAATGCGCTCGGAGGTTTCATCCGGACCCAGGCGATCGTCAGCTTCGTCGACGCCTCCCTGATCGGTATCGGCCTGCTCGTCCTGCAGGTGCCGTTGGCCGGTGTGCTGATCGTGATCACCTTCCTCGGCGGGTTCATCCCGATCGTCGGTGCGTTCGTCGCCGGGGCCCTCGCGGTGCTCATCGCGCTGGTCTCCAATGGATTCACCACCGCGCTGATCGTGCTCGCCATCATCATCGCCGTGCAGCAACTCGAGGGAAATGTCCTGCAACCGTGGCTGCAGGCGAAGTCGATGGATCTGCATGCGGTGATCGTGCTGCTCGCGGTCACGCTCGGCGGCAGCCTGTTCGGCATCACCGGCGCGTTCCTCGCGGTGCCGGCCGCGGCAACGATCGCGGTGATCCTTCGCTACCTCAACGAGCAGGTCGCCCTGCGCGCCGGGGAGACCCTGCCGCCGTCGGGGGAGCCGGACGACGGGGACGGCGATGACGATGGCGGCGATCCCGTCGATGACCCGGAACCGTCCGGCGCGCCGGCCACCTGAGGTGAGGGCGCGGCCTACCGCCCGCCCGCGGCGGATAGACTGATCGCCCGTGAGTCTTACCCTCGGTATCGTCGGATTGCCCAACGTCGGCAAGTCCACCCTGTTCAACGCTCTGACCCGCAACGACGTGCTGGCCGCGAACTACCCGTTCGCGACCATCGAACCCAACATCGGAGTGGTCGAGCTGCCCGACGCCCGGCTGGGTCGCCTCGCCGAGATCTTCGGCAGCGAACGCATCCTGCCCGCGACGGTGTCCTTCGTCGACATCGCCGGCATCGTGAAGGGTGCCTCCGAGGGTGAGGGGATGGGCAACCAGTTCCTGGCCAACATCCGCGAGGCCGACGCGATCTGTCAGGTGGTGCGCGTGTTCGCCGACGACGACGTGGTGCACGTCGACGGTCGCGTCGATCCGCTCGCCGACATCGAGGTCATCGAGACCGAATTGATCCTCGCCGACATGCAGACCCTGGAGAAGGCGATCCCGCGGCTGGAGAAGGAGTCGCGCAAGAACAAGGACCTCGCCGAGACCCTCGCCGCCGCCAAGCAGGCGCAGGAACTCCTCGACAGTGGCAAAACCCTGTTCGCGCAGAAGGATTCGTTTGACCTCGGGTCGGTACGCGAACTGCACCTGATGACGGCCAAGCCCTTCCTCTACGTCTTCAACGCCGACGAGTCGGTCCTCACCGACGACGCGAAGAAGGCGCAGCTGCGCGAGACGGTGGCGCCGGCGGATGCGGTGTTCCTCGACGCCAAAGTGGAGAGCGAACTGCTCGAACTCGACGAGGAGGATGCGCAGGAACTGCTCGACTCGATCGGGCAGGACGAGCCCGGGCTGCGGTCGCTGGCGCGTGCCGGTTTCCACACCCTCGGTCTGCAGACCTACCTCACCGCCGGACCAAAAGAGTCCCGCGCGTGGACAATTCACCAGGGTGACACAGCCCCCAAGGCGGCCGGCGTCATCCACACCGACTTCGAAAAGGGCTTCATCAAGGCCGAGATCGTCTCCTTCGGTGACCTCGACGACGCCGGCTCGATGGCTGCAGCCAAGGCCGCGGGCAAGGTGCGCATGGAAGGCAAGGACTACGTCATGGCCGATGGTGATGTGGTCGAGTTCCGGTTCAACGTGTAGTTGGTTCCGATTCAACGTCTCACGTTTCACGCGGGGCGACGCGACTGTAGACAAACATGTCACGGTCCTCGGACCCGACGCGCTGCCAGCAGCGCAGCAATCCCTCCCGGTCGAATCCGCAGCTCTCGGCGGTGCGCCAGGAGGCCGCATTCTCCGGTTCCACGTGCAGTTCAAGGCGTGCCACTTCCGGAAATGTGAAAGCCCAGTCGGACAGCGTGGCCAATGCCGCGCGGGCAAACCCACGGCCGCGATGTGCTTCGGCGATCCAGTAGCCAGTCGAAACGCGCCCTCTTGCGATGTCGCGCGTCCAGAGGCTGATCTGCCCCACGGCCACGTCGGTGTCAGCAGCGGCGGCCGCGAACGAGTAACCAACTCCGGCGGCAAGCCTCGCGTGCTGACGATGGATGTAGTCGACTGCGTCTTCGGTGGAGCTGGACCTGCGGACCGATGTGATCAACGGAATCAGCGAGTCGTGCGATGCGGCGACGACGAACGGAACGTCGCCGTCGGCGAATGGACGCAGCCGCACGCCGCCACCGTGGAGTACAGGAACCCCGGACGGCATGGGCATGTGGCGACAATCCCGACTTCCAGGCATCATTGACGACATAGTTTGATGCGAATGGAGATGCAGATGCGCACGACGGTGACCCTTGACGACGACCTTTTGGCGAAGGCGGCCGAGCTGACCGGGGTTCACGAGAGAGCGGCGCTCATTCGCGAGGGGTTGCAGGCGTTGATCCGCATGGAGAGTGCGCGTCGCCTTGCTGCGCTCGGCGGTACCGATCCGGCGGCCGCGGCCGCTCCGCGCCGTCGTTCGTCCGTCGGATGATCCTTGTTGACACGTCGGTCTGGATCGACCATCTGCATACCAAGAACGAACGCTTGACCGCACTCCTCGGTGAAGACGAGATCGGTTGTCACCCAATGGTGATCGAGGAACTGGCGATGGGATCGATCGCGAACCGGGACACGGTGATCGATCTGCTCGGCAATCTTTTCCGATTTCCCTTTCTCACTCATGTGGAGTTGCTGCACCTGGTCGAGGCTCGGCAACTCTGGGGTCGCGGATTGAGTCCGGCCGACGCTGGATTACTCGGGTCGGTGCTTCTCGTCGATGGCGCGACACTGTGGACGAGAGACAAGCGGTTGAGCGCGGTGTGCGAAGAGGCCGGGTTGGATGCCGTGATCGGGTGACGTTTATCGATGCCGTTATCCGGTCGAGTTCCGGTTCAACGTGTGACGCATGCTCGACGCACCCGGCGTTCGCCGCGTGCAAGGATCGAGAGGTGATCACGAGTCTCGGGGACGCGCTGCGGGGCGCGGCTTCCCTGCCCTGGACACATGCGCTGTACGCGCCGGTCGCTGCCGATTTCAGCGACGAGCGCCTTTCGGTCCTGGTCTGGGACGTCGACGACGTCAGCGACGATGACGACCTGCCCGAAGCGGCCAGAGCGCTCGGTTACGAGTACGTGCTCGGCGTGGTCGACCTCCAGGGAATCGTCGCCAATGCGTGGGATCAGAGGCCGGAGGCGAACGTGGCGGATCTTCTGGTCGCATTCCGGCACTACGTTGATCGCGATGCGTTCGTGGACTGGTCGTCCGGCTCCCCGCACTAGATGCCGTTCGGTGGTGCGACCCGGTGGAGTTTCGCTTGAATGTATGTTTGCCCTCCAGTTCAGGTCCTACTCCACACGTCGACCGGCTCCGCCCCGCTGCAGGCTTTGTCTCGGTATCACGATGAATGGACTGCGCCGCCATTTCTGACAATTCGCCGTGTCAATTGGCGATGGTGTTGATGATGTCACATCTCCTTTCTTACCCACCGGTTCATCCGTAGTCTCCCGTGGCAATTGCGGTGCGCGCCGGTCGGGGTAATTCATTGCTGCTGCGAACGTCATTGCGATCACGTTCTGGAGCCTGAATGTGCGATGTATGACCCGAAAACGGCCGCACGACTGCATGTTTCGCCAACTGACTGAGGAGATGACACCGATGGAATATCACGGCCGCACGGCACTCATCACCGGCGCGAGCGCCGGTATCGGTGCCCAGTTCGCGAAAACCCTGGCGGCGAAAGGGACGAATGTCATCTTGGTGGCGCGTAATGAGGTCGCACTCAAGGAGTTGGCCATGCAGCTGCAGGATCAGCATGGCATCCGGGCCGAGTACATCGCCCAAGACCTGTCGAGTGTGAATGCCGCCGATGGCCTGATCGCCGAGGTCGATCGCCGCGCACTCGACGTCGACATCCTGATCAACAACGCGGGCTTCGCGATTCACGCAGACCTGGTGGATTCGGACCCGATGAGGATTCGGGATCAGGTGCGGCTCAACGTCGGACTCCTCACCGACCTCACCACCGTCTACCTCAAGCGTATGACCGACAAGGGTTCCGGCGCGATCGTCAATGTGTCGAGTGTTGCTGCCTTCCAACCGGTTCCGCACCTGGCGGTGTATGCGGCGTCGAAGGCGTACGTGCTGTCGTTCAGTGAGTCATTGTGGTGGGAGAGCCGGCGCCGCGGGGTGAAGGTGCTCGCCGTGTGTCCGGGTGCGACCGACACCGGTTTCTTCGAGGTGGCCGGTGCCGACCGGGATGCCGTGGGCCCGCGTCGCACCACGCAGCAGGTCGTCGACACCGCCTTGCGCGGGCTCGAGACGGGGAAACCGAGCGTCGTCGACGGATTGCTGAACGTCATCGGCACCACCATCAGCCGTATTGCGCCTCATCGGCTGGTCATTGCGGCGGCAGAGCTGGCCGTGCGGCAATCCTTGCGAACCCTGAAGAACTGAGCCGACGACTCCGAAGGCAGGGGAAGAAATCTCGCCCCGCAGTAAGGTGTCGCCCATGGCCATCACACTCGAGAACGTCGGCATCGCAGTCGAGGACATCGACGCCGCGATCGCCTTCTTCACCGACCTCGGCCTCACCGTTGTCGGGCGGGACACGGTCAGCGGCGAGTGGGCCGACACCGCCGTGGGACTCGACGGCAATCACGCCAAGATCGCGATGCTGCAGACCCCGGACGGGCACGGCCGCATCGAGCTCTTCGAATACATCCACCCCGAGGCGATCGCGACGTCACCCACCCTGCCCCACGAGATCGGCATGCATCGCGTCGCCTTCTCCGTCGACGACATCGATGCGGCCCTCGAGGTGGCCGCCGGGCACGGGTGCCATCCGCTGCGCGGCGTCGCCACGTACAACGACGTCTACAAGCTCACCTACCTGCGCGGTCCGAGCGGGATTCTCGTCATGCTCGCCCAGGATCTGACCAAGGGCTGACACCTCGGGCCGGCGCCATCGCGCATAACGATGTGGTGCGCCCGAGGCCGAAGTGATGCGCGGTGAGCCGGTCCTCACCGATACTGCTCCGGTGAGGTATCCCGCTCGAACCATGCTGTTCATCGCGTCGGTGGCGTTGCTGACCGTCGCCGCGCTGCTGATCGCTGTGCCCGGAGTCGGTGCGGCGGCACCGCCCGCCGGGTGGCGCTACACGATGGTGGCGTTCAGCAACGCCAGCGACCGCGCCATGGACGTCTACGAATCGTCCGACGGCACCACGTATCACCTGCTCAAGAAGGACGCGTTCACGCCTCCGGCCGGTAGCGTGCGCGATCCGAGCATCTTCCGCCATTCCGACGGGTGGTACTACGTCACCTACACGACGGCCGACGGGGCGAACATCGGGTTCGCGCGCAGCAAAGACCGCATCAGCTGGACATTCCTGCAGAACCACCCGGTCCCGCTGTGCTGCTTTCTGCTTCCCGGCACGGGAGATGGCACCGGCTCGCTCGGGTCGGCGGGGTCGGTCGACATCCCGTCGCTCTCGCCGTTCACCACCAAGGCGTGGGCTCCCGACTGGTTCGTCGACGGAGGTCGGGTCCACGTCATCCTGTCGATGTCGACCGGCGGTGGCTTCGTGCCCTACCTGATGACCGCCAACGATTCGTCGTTGCGATCGTGGAGTGCGCCCGTCCCGATCCTCGGCATCGGCGCAGACCACATCGACACCACCATCGTCAAGGTGGGATCGACCTATCACGCATTCACCAAGAACGAGACCCACAAATTCGTCGAACACGCGGTGTCGTCGTCGCTGATCGGTCCGTATTCCTTTGTGACACCCGGCAATTGGGGAACCTTCGTGGAAGGCCCCGAGGTCGTCCAGTTGCCGAACGGGGCCTGGCGCATCTACCTGGACTCCTACAAGTCCGGGAAGTATCTCTACTCCGACAGCGGCGACGGGATGCGGACCTGGACGGCCCCGTCGGTACTGCCGGAGGTGTCGGGCATCGTGCGACATGCCGGGGTGATGCGAGAACCGGCGTGATCACCGGTCGATGTCGTCCCCTGTGGTGCGCGGCGGTTCGTCAGGTGGCGGCTCCGTGGCGCTGCGACCCACCTGATCTGCCAGTTCCAGGCCGGCACCCGAGTAGACGTTGAACGCGATGTCGACTCCGTGATCCTTGGCCCATTGCACCTCGTCCTCGTATCGCGCGGCCGACGCGATGCGACCGCTGAAACCGGACTTGCGCAGACACTCGAGCGCGACGACGTTGGCGCTGTGACTGGGCATGGCCAGCACCGCGTGCCGGACCGAGTCCGAATGACGTAGCCGGATCCAGAAGTCCAGGTCGGTGGCGTCGGCCTCGATGACCCGGATTCCGCGATCGGAGAGTCGCTGAATCCGACTGCCGTCGTAATCGACGCCGACCACCCGCAGGCGGTGTTGTTCGGTCAGGCGCTGGTAGGCGGCGAATCCGACGCGACCCATGCCGATGACGACGACCTCGGCGTCGCCGGCGTCGCCGGGCCGTTCCTCTGGCTGCAGAGAGTGTTCGTCCTGTTCGGGTAGACGCGCCACGATCTTCTCCGCGATCACATTCGCACGCCCGTTGACCAGTGCGGAGATGACGAAGCTCAACGCGACGGCGATGGACAACTCGACCAGCCAGGCCTGCGTCAGCAGTCCGGCACTCACCCCGACGGACACGACGATCAGGCCGAACTCCGAATAGTTCATCAACCCCAGTCCGGCCAGAATCGCGGTGCGATACCTCAGCTTCAGCACGGCCAGCAGCGCGGTGTAGCCGATCGCCTTCATCGGCAGCAGCAGCATCATCAGCAGCGCGACACCGATGGTGGGTGCATCGGGGAGACCGGTCAGGCCGATCGACACGAAGAACGCCACCAGCAGCAGTTCCTTGATGTGGAACAGCGACCGGGACAGTTCGGTGGCGGCCGGGTGCGAGGCGAGCAGGACACCGACGATGAGCGCCCCGAGATCGCCCTTGAGCCCAACCGAGGAAAACCACACGTAGCCCGGCACCAAAGCCATGACGATGCCGAACAGTGACTGCATCTCACCGTGGCCCAGGCCGCCCCAGACCCGACGGGCGAGCAGGGTGACCGGCCACAGAGCCACCAGCGTCAATGCCCACGGGCTGGGCGCGTGACCGCTGGTGGCCGTCAGGAAGATCACGGCGATCAGGTCCTGCATCACCAGGATGCCGATGCAAATACGCCCGTACAGCGAATGCGATTCGCCACGTTCGTCCAGGATCTTGACGACGAAGACCGTGCTGGAGAACGACAACGCGAACCCCAGCAGGGCGATGGTCGTCAGGCTCGCGCCGGACAGCATCGTCACCCCGACGACCGCGGCCAGCCACAGGAACGCACCCCCGAGAACGACGCTGACCACCATGTGGATCGAGGTGGTCAGCCACACCTCGCGGCGCAGCAGGATGCGCACATTGAGCTTGAGACCGATGGCGAACAGGAGGAGGGTGACACCGAGGTCGGCGAGGGTGTCCAATCCGGAGAGATGTTCGACGTGCGCCGCGTTGAGCACGAATCCGGCGGCCAGGAAACCGACGAGCGGCGGCAGGCGCATCGCGAGGGCGAGGCCGCCCAGCCCGAAGGTGACGACCAGATAGATGGCGACGACGCTCATACGTCCCCCTTTCTCCCTCGGTGGGTGACGATCACGACCGACGACGGCCGGCGGCCACGACCGCCCGTGGTGCGCCGCTGACGGACTCTCAGTATCGACGATTCGTCACCTGGCATGACCGACCCGTCGGCTCAGCCGTGTCGCACGGGCACCTCGCTCAGCGTCCGGCGGGTGACGAACCGGCGTCGTCGTCCGGTCAGCGGATCGACGAAACGCAGTTCGCGGGCCAGCAATTGGAGGGGCAACCGACGATCGTCGGGCTCCTCGGGTTGCAGGTCCGGATACCAGCGGTCGCCGAGAATGCCCAGGTCGAGCGCAGCGAGGTGGACGCGCAGTTGATGCATCCGTCCGGTGTGGGGTCGCAGCCTCGTGTGTACGACGGTCCGTCCCGAGGCGCTGGTACCGGTACCGTGCACCTCGATCAGTGTCTCCGCGTTGGGTTCTCGTGCGTCGTCGACGGTCACCCGCAGTTCCCCACGGCGCGAACAGATGTGGTTGCGGTACACGAACGGAGTGGCGTATCGCGCCGGGATCGGTGCGTCGGCAGCCCAGTCGGCGGGCCGCCCCGAGACCGCCTCGTAGACCTTGGTGACCTCCCGCTTCTCGAACAGCGACTGGTAGGCGCCGCGCGTCGCGGGCCGGGCCGAGAACATGACCAGCCCGGCCGTCGCACGATCGAGCCGATGGATGGGCGTCACGTCGGGATTGTCGAGTCGGGTGCGCAACCGGACCAGGGCCGACTCCCGCAGGAAGCGGCCACCCGGTGTGGTCGGCAGGAAATGCGGTTTGTCGACGACGACGAGATCGTCATCGACGTACAGGATCTGCTCGTGAAACGGCACCGGCTCCTCGGCCGGCAGTTGTCGGTAGTACCAGAGGAATTCGATTGTGCCCAGCGGGGTCTCGCGCGTGATCGGCGTTCCGTCGTCGTCGACGATCTCGCCGTCGTCGAATCGTCGGCGTAGGTCGTCGGCGTCGAGGTGGCCGAACCGCTCGATGACGAAGTCGGCGATCGTCGACCACGGTCCCGACGCCGGGATGCGCAGACGCGTGGGTCCGATACCGTCGCGGACCGGCAGGGGAGCGGACGGGGCCATGGTGGGCAGGCTATCGGATACGCGGGCCGGTCCACACCGGCGCACTACACTCGGCGGCATGGGGTTCGACCGGGCGGTCCGCGCGCTCGTCACCCGTCGCGGCGACGCGTTGCGCGCGATGTATGTCGGCGGCAAGGGCAATGCCACCGCACGATGGTTCGCCCGGGTCTGGGCGTGGGCGTTCGGCAAAGGCATCATGCCGGGCAGGCGCTGGGTGACCCTGGAGGTGCCCGGCCGAAAGACCGGGAATCCCACACGTTTTCCTCTCGGCATGGCCACCGTCGACGGGCAGGACTATCTGGGCGCGATGCTGGGTAACGACTGCAACTGGGTGCGCAACGTCCGCGCCAACGACGGTGACGCGATCATCGAGAGACGCCGACGACGCCAGGTACATCTGATGGAGGTTCCGGTGGCGGCGCGCCCACCCCTTCTCCGGGAGTATCTCCGGCAGGTTCCCGGAGCCCGTCCCCACATACCGGTGGCATACACACAACCTGTCGCCGACTTCGAGTCGATCAGCGCGGACTACCCCGTTTTCGCCGTCCGGGCCGCGCGCCCGGTTGGTTGAGGCGGATCAGCGGACGGCGCTGCGCTGTACCGCGATCTGGACGATCGCCCGCAGATCCACGTTGCGCGACCGTCGGCGCGACTCGGCCAGCGGATTGTCGGCGGGCACCAACAGGCGCAGACCGCGGTGATGACTCCGGAACACCAGGGGAGTGGCGAGGTCGAGTGCTTCGCCATCGATTCCCGCATACGCCTGGCCGCTTCGGGAGTTCACCTCGAACTCGTCGGTGGTGAATTCGTGCCACGCCGGGCTGGTCTTGCGCAGACCCACCGCCGACAATGCGACCAGGCGGGCGGCGTCGGCGCCGGTCTGTGCCGAGACGGCGACCACCCCGAGCGTGCCGGTGTCCATCCGGCGTCGACTCCCGGCGTCGAACAACGCACCCGAATACGGATTGTTGGACACCAGGATCAGGAAGGAGCCGTCGATGTCACGGCCGTCCGGGGTGCGGAACTGCAGGTCGAAGGGATGCGCCGTGCTGCCGAGAAGCTCGGGCAGCATGGCCGCGGTGGTCTGGGCCTTCTCGTTGCGGTAGGAGTCCTGCTGCACGATCGTGGCGTATACGCCGAGCGAGACGTTGTTGACGAAGACCCGATCGTTGACCGTCGCATAGTCGACGTGCCGTTGCACCCCGTCGACGAAGGCCGACAGATTTGTGCGCGGATCGAGTCGGTCGAGGCCGAGATCGAGGGCGAAGTGATTGCGCGTTCCCGCACTCACGCATACGAATGGGACGTCGTGTTCGACGGCGACCGAGCACACCAGCGCCTGCGAACCGTCGCCACCGGCCATCCCCAGGCAATCCGCCCCCCGCGCGATTGCGTCGCGGGCGAGTTGTTCCAGATCGTCGCCCGGCGCCAGGACGATCGTCTCCACGCCCAGATCCCGTGCGTGCTCGACGAGGCCGAATCGTTCGACCTTGCCGCCGCCGGACTTGGGGTTGCAGATCAGCACCGGATGGCGTGGCCGGAACGGTTGGTGAAGCCGGTCGAGTTCGTGCAGGTGCGGTGTCAGTGCGTGCCGTGCGCATCCGGTGGTCACCGCGAAGAGTCCGAGCGCGACGAAGGCCATGATGACAAAGCGTCCGGTGTCGACGATGGCGAGCACCAAGGCGATGATGACGATCGCCAATCCGATGATCGCCACGGACGAACCGATGATCCGTCGCCGGTCGCGTTCGGTGATCGCGAACCACGCGCCGGCGGCGGCGATCGCCAGACCCAGGAGTCCGAACACCAGGTACACCCCATGGTGGATCAGGAACAGGGTGGTGATGACGATGAGGGCGGCGCCGGCGATCAACGCGAGGGCGGCGCTGAGCCGTCGATCGGTGCTCACCGGGGCCGGTGCGTCTGGCCGGTCGGTCTGCATGGAGATTCCTTTTCGTCACGGGCTCGGCGTATCGCCGCCAGAAGTATCACCCATCGACTCCGGCGACGTGGGTTCCGTGAGTGAAACCCTCACTCGTTGTCGGAGCCGATCAGCGCGCAGATCTCGGCATGACGCAACAGGAACCGGCGTTCGTCCAGACGCTTGCGGCGCATCCAGGCGGTGACCTCGAGATTGCACTTGCCGGCGTTACAGGATCGGCAACTCGGCACCACGTTGGTCACCGTGTAGCGCCCGCCTCGGGAGATCGGCAGCACGCAATCCTTCTGCACGGGTGTGCCCGTCCGTCCGCAGTAGGCGCACCCTTCCCACAGCGACGTCAGGCGCTGCCATTGTGCCGCGGTGAGGTCGTGCTCGACGGCGTCCATCCGCCGTTTGCGGCGTCGAGCGTATCGGCGTGCGCGGGTGCGGTTGGGCGTGGACACGACGACCACCGTAGTGGGACCGGCGTACCCGACCTCTGGTGACGCGCCGATGAGGTGGTGGATGCGACGCGCACGGTTTCGGCTCGCCCCGGACGGGTGGTGGCGGCCTACTCGTGCCGATCCGCGCCGGACCCCACCGACGGCGTGGCCGTGACGCGCCTGGGTTCCCGCCGACACCAGCAGTCCGTGGCGAGCGTCACGGATCAGGCGGTGAGTTCCGTCGACTCGGGTGTGGCGGCAGCGGAATACCGCTCCCGGTTGATGTTTCGTCCGGCCATCCGGCGGCGCTTACATGCCTTGACCGTCGCGTCGACCATCGCGGGCGGCCCACACAGGTAGCCGACATATCCCCGCAGCGATGCGAAGTCCTCGAGCAGTGCATCTCCCACGTAGCCACGCCGACCGTCCCACTCCTCGCGACTCAGACATGGCGTGAACCTCACGTGCGGATGGTTCCGCGTGAGTTCGGTCCAGAAGTCCAGGTCGTAGAGATCTCCCCGGTGGCGAACCCCGTGATACACATGTATCTCGTGGTCGGCGTTGATCGTGAGCGCTTGCCGCGCAATCGCTTTCAAGGGTGCGAGTCCGGTGCCACCGGCCACCAGGACCAACGGTGCATCGGTGGCGTCGTCGTGGACGAAGTCGCCCCACGGGCCGCGTATCCGGACGCGATGGTCCACCGCGAGTTCGGCGAAGATCCACTTGTCGGTGGCGGCCCCGCCCGGCACCCGGCGGATGTGGAACTCCATCGTCGAGTTCTCCGACGGAGTGTTGGCCATCGAGTACTGGCGTACCTGACGTGTCCCCGGAATCTCCACCTCGACGTACTGTCCGGCCGAGAACTCCAGCGGCTCATCGAGTTCCAGATGCATCGCCACGGTGTCCTCGGCGACGCGCCGCAGCGCCGTCACGGTGCCGTCCACATCGCGAAGCCGGTGTGCCGGAGCGGAATCGCTTGCGGTGTCCACGACGATCCGGGCGGCCGAGAGTGGCCGCGACTGGCACGCGAGAACGTATCCGGCGGCCCGGTCGTCGGCTCCGAGGACGGTGTCTGGGATGTCGGGCGCGTCGACGCTCCCGGTGCTCAGTCGCACCTTGCAGGTTCCGCAGGTGCCCTGATTGCAGGAGTTGGGCAGATAGACGCCGTTGCGGAGAAAAGCGTCGAGCAGGGTCTGATCCTCGGTGCAGACCACCGAGCGTTCGGCATCTCCGGCGACCGCGCCGTCGACGATGATCTGATGGGTCACGGGGTCCATCTCAGGCCTCCCACACCACGTTCAACGAGGTCGGTCCGCGGAAACCCCAGCCCCAGAACTCTACGTCGGAGGACGTGTCACGCTCGAGGTTCGGGATGGACTCGAAGAGTTCCTCGAGACCGATCCGGCACACGTGATTGGCGAAGTAGATGCCGGCGCAGGCGTGGTTTCCGGCGCCAAAGGCCAAGTGCGGCAGCGGCGGTCGTGCCAGGTCGTACTCCGATGGTGCGGTGTGGGTGGCGCTGTCGTGATTGGCCGACCCGTACGACATCAGCACCACGGTGCCCGCCGGCAGTTCGACGCCGGCCACCTCGACGTCGGTGATCGCCACCCGCGCGGTCGCCGACCAGATGGGGGAGGTCCAGCGCATGCCCTCGGAGATGGCGCGCGGGATGAGGCCGGGCTCGTCGACGACCTGCTCCATCTGATCGGGCCGGGTGAACAGTCCGACCAGGGTGGAGGCCATTGCGTGGCCGGGTTCCTGCATCGCGCCGAGCAGGTACACATACAGCGTCGGGTAGATGTAGTCGCGATCGCGGGTCTGGCCTTCGGGCATCCCGTCGTGCAGCCAGTGCGAGATCGCGCTGTCGTCGGGATGGGCGATCCAGTGATCGATCTTGGGGTCGACGATGGCCCGGATCTCGGCCTTCGCCGCGTCGCCCTCACGGAATCCGTCCGGGTTGGTGAATTCTCCGTTTTCGTCGACCCCGGCGTTGGTGAACGAGTGCGACAACTTGTGGAACCACTCGCGCAGCGTGTCGGAGCTGACGTCGTGCAGTCCGAGCAGGTCACCGAGGGCGCGAACGCTCACCGGTTCGCAGTACTGGGCCACCAACTCGGCGCTGCCCACGTCCTCGAACTGCTCGAGGTAACCTCGCGCGATCGGACGCACCAGATCGTCGATCCACCGATCGACCTCCTGCGGCTGCAAGGCCGGATCGACCATCGACCGAAGGTCCGCGTGGATCGGCCCGTTGACGCCGATGACAGCAGGATGCCCGAAGGTACGGCCGCCGGCCTTGGTGATGATCGCCTCGAACCGATCGCTGGTGGCGATCGTCCGGCAGATCTCCGCGGTGCTGGCGACGTAGGAGCCCAGCACCGGGATGTAGGCGAGCGGTGCCTCTGCCCGCAGCCGTTCGTACACCGGATACGGGTTGCGTTCGAGTTCGGCCATGGTGATCTCGTCGATCCAGGTCAGCGTCGTGGTCATGGTGCGTTTCCTCACACGTCGGGGGACTGATGATGTGCCGCCGACGGTAGGGGTGCGGGGCGACGGTCCACGACACCGATCACGCGGCGGTGGTACGGAATGCGCGGCGAAAATGTGACGGGCATCGCTATCGCGGGTGACTGTGAGGTAGACAAGGTGTGGGTCGGTTCAGCCCGCCGACTCCAGAACAGACCGAAAGACCGCACTCGATGTCCACCGAACGCGCTCACGGTGACGGCTCCGGCACCCGTGACTGGGATAGCGCCCACCGGGCGGTGGCCGCTGCGTACTTCCCGCACGAGCTCACCGATCTCGACGGCGACGGAAAGGTCGACCTGTCGCTGCAGACCGTCGAACTGGGTGCGGTGACCATCGGCCGCCTGTCCTGGGGCACCGACGTCGCCATCGAATGTGCTTATCCGGGTGCCTACGAGGTCAACATCCCGCTGTCGGGACGTCTGCATTCCCGGTCGCGCCCGTCGCGCGGTGACGTCACCGACATCGTGTCGACACCCGGCCGGGGCACGGTGTCCACCGCGGGCCGGCCGTCGCTGATCAGTCGCTGGACGGCCGACTGCGACGTGATCGGCGTGAAGTTCGACGCCGCTCATCTGGAGCGGGAGGCCGACCGCGTGCACGCCGCGCGGTCGCGTGGACGACTGGTTCTCCCCGAGCAGGTGGACCTGCGGACCGACGAGGGCCGCTCGTGGCTCAACCTGGTGACCGCGTTGTCGACGCAGCAGCGTGAACCCGTCGATCTGCTGGCGAATCCGCTGGTCGGTCCGCAACTGGCGACCGCGGTCACGGCGGCATTCCTGCTGATGGTGGGTCCCGAACCCGTCGACGCCGCGCGGCCGCTGCGCCCGCGCACGGTCAAACGTGTCCTCGATGCCCTCGAAGCGGACCCCGCGCATCCGTGGACCCTCGCGGAGATGGCCGCGCAGGCGCCGACGAGTGTGCGGCGCCTGCAGGAGGCCTTCTCTGAACATCTCGGGACCACTCCGACGGTGGTGTTGCGTGATATCCGGCTTGCGCGGGCCAGGCGTGACGTCGAAGCGGGGACGGGAACGGTCGGCGACATCGCGGCCCGGTGGGGATTCAGTAGCGCCAGCCGGTTCGCGGCGGCCTACCGACGGCGGTACGGCCATCCGCCGTCGACCGCACTGCGGAGTTGAGTTCGCGCGCATGAACTGTGTGAGGCGGCCCTGCGGTGTACGCAGAGTGATGTATGTCGTAGATTGGGTGCGATCATATATGTGATACGGATACTGGCCGACACGACAAGGTGGCACACCGATGGACATGAACTTCTCGGACGCGGACATCGCGTTCCGCGACGAGGTGCGCGAATTCCTCGGCGCCGAACTCACGCGAGAGCTGCGGGAGGCGGGCCGCCTGCGCACCAGCGTCTACACCGACCACGAGGCGTCGATGGAGTGGCAGGCGATCCTGCACAAGCGGGGGTGGGCCGCTCCGGCATGGCCGGTCGAGCACGGCGGCTGTGACTGGTCGCTGACCCAGCACTACATCTTCAGCCGGGAATCGGTGCTCGCCGGTGCGCCCGCGCTCTCGCCGATGGGTATCCGGATGGTGAGCCACGCGATCATCGCCTTCGGCACCCAGGAGCAGAAGGACTACTTCCTGCCCGGCATCCTCACCGGCGACGTGTTCTTCTGCCAGGGCTACTCCGAACCCGAATCCGGCTCGGACCTCGCGTCGTTGTCGATGTCGGCCGTCGAGGACGGCGACGACCTCGTCTGCACCGGCTCCAAGATCTGGACAACCCATGCCGCAGAGGCGAACTGGATCTTCTGCCTGGTGCGCACCTCACGCACCGGGAAGAAGCAGGAGGGCATCACCTTCCTCCTCATCGACATGAACTCGCCGGGCATCGAGGTGCAGCCCTTGGTGATGGCCTCCGGTGAGAAGGTGCAGGCGCAGGTCTTCTTCGACGGAGTTCGCGTGCCCAAGAAGAATGTCCTCGGCAGGATCGACGACGGCTGGACCGTCGCCAAGTACCTGTTGGTGTTCGAGCGTGGCGGTGGCGCGGCCGCACCCGCCCTGCAGGTGATGGTGGAAAACCTCACCGAACACGCGGCGACGGTGATCGGGCCCGCCGGCGTTCCGTTGGCCGACGACCCGGCGTTCTCCGCGAAGATCTCCGATGCACGGGCACGCGCCAAGGTTCTCGAGGTTCTCGAATTCCGGGCCCTCGCGGAGATGAATGCCGGCCGCAACCCGGGTGCCATCTCGTCGATGCTCAAGGTGCTCGGCACCGAACTGAGCCAGGAGATCACCACCCTCGCCGTGGAGGCGGCCGGAACCCGCGGGCGCGCCTACCAGCCCGTTGCGGCCAAGCCGGGCGGGCCGATCGCCGACTACGTGGCTCCGGCCGACGGATACGTCTCCGGCCAACCGTGGCAGGCGGTCGCGCCGCTGCTGTACCTCAACGATCGCGCCGGCTCGATCTACGCCGGCAGCAACGAGATTCAGCGCAACATCCTCGCCAAGGCCGCTCTCGGCCTGCCCCAATTCTGACCGGCCGCGCGGCCCGATACCGAGTAGGAACCCATGGACTTCGATCTCACCGCCGAGCAGCAGTTGCTCTCCGACGGACTCACGAAATTTCTCGACTCCCGCTATGACCTCACCGAGAGCCGCAAGGCCGCGAAGGTCGGCGACGGCTGGCAGCCGACGATCTGGCGTGCCTTCGTCGACGAACTCGGCGTGGTCGGCGCCTGCCTTCCGTCGTCGGTCGGTGGATTCGACGGCGGCCCCGAGGAACTGATGGTGGTCACCGAGGCGCTCGGCCGTGCGCTGGTCGTCGAGCCGTTCGTGGACACCGTGGTGTTGGGCGCGGCGCTTCTGGCGCGGACCGGACACGAGGGCGCCCTCGCGGTGGCCCACGCCGTCGCCGAGGGCGGCGAACTGCTCGCCACCGCAGCCCTCGAGGAGGGTTCGGGAGGTCGGCTGCATCACGTCACCACCACCGCCGAGCGCTCCGGTGACGAATGGATCATCAACGGCGCCAAGACCGTTGTCACCACCGCCCCGATCGCCGGGCATCTGATCCTGACCGCGCGCACCGCCGGCGAGGCCGACGACCGCGACGGCATCGCGCTGTTGTTGATCCCGCTCGGCGACGCGACACCGGATGGTCTGAGGCTGCACGCGTTCCGCACCGTCGACGACCGGCAGGCCGCCGACATCACCCTCGACGGTGTGCGCCTGCCGGACTCGGCGCTCATCGCCTCCGGCGAGGAGGCACTGGGCCTGCTCGAGCAAGCCTGGGACACCGCCACCGCGGCGGTCGTGTCGGAGGCCGTCGGCCTGATGCGCAAGGTCCTCGCCGACACCGTCGAGTACACCAAGCAGCGTCAGCAGTTCGGTCGTCCCCTGGCCGGTTTCCAGGCACTGGCCCACCGCATGGTGGACATGTACATCGAACTCGAACAGGCCGTTGCCGCACAGTATCTCGCGATCCTGTCATTGAATTCTGAACCGGCCGAACGTGCGGCGGCGGTGTCGGCGGCCAAGGCCACGATCAGTCGGGCGGCGCGCTTCATCGGGCAGAACGCGGTGCAGCTGCACGGCGGTATGGGGATGACCGAGGAACTGGCGGTGGGCCACTACTTCCGTCGGCTGACGGTCATCGAGTACGAATTCGGTTCCGCCGATGCGCATCTGGCTCGATTCGAGCAGCTGTCGAGGGCGTGACCGGACGCGGACGTGTCGGATCATCGGCACGTCCGCACGGTATCTGCGCGATTGAAGAACGTGCGCGGTTCAGAATTGGGCGGCGGAGATGCGGCGCTCGACCTCGGTCCGATCCAGTGGCAGGTCGCTGCCGGGGACGTGCGTTGATTCGGTGTGATCGGCGGTCGTTCCGGCTGCCACCCGTCGTCGGGCCTGCTCGAACTCCGGGGTGTCGCCCATCGTGGCTCGCAGACCGTTGAGCAGACTCCACACGATCGCGCGACGCGCGCGCCGTTCGATCGGTGACGGCGGCCGGTGCATCACCAACTGTGCCGCCCACCGTGGCATGGTGTCGCGGATGGCCCAGTCGACGGCGGCCTGAGTGGGATCGGTGACGTTGCTGCCGGTCGCCATGGCGGCGCCGTAGGTGAGCGACAGCCGGGGAAGGTACTCCCGCAGACAGATGAGGGTGTCGGCCTTGGTCATCGGCAGGTCGGTGGCGCCCAACGCCTTCCCGACGCGGACGAACTCGGCGTAATACCGATCGAGGTCGGCACCGCGGAGCGGACGGGGGTGATAGATCTCGTGGGCGGTGGCGATTCCCCAGACGACCGTCGCATAGTTCCAGCGCAACCAGTCCGGGTCGTCGGCGTCGTAGGCCGCTCCGTCGGGCCGGGTGCCCTTGATGGTGTGGTGCATCGCGCGCACGGTTCGCGCCAGACGTTCGGCGGTGTCGGAGGTGCCGTAGGCGGTGCCGATGAAGAAGGCGAGCGAGTGGCCGAGTCGGGTGGCCGCGCCGTCGGGATCGAGACGTGGCAGTGCTGCCGGGTCGTCGGACTGCTCGACGAGTCGGGAATGGTGCATTCCCATCCAGTAGATGCTCGGATCGAGGCGTTCGAGGTACGACGCGCACTGCAAGCCGAAGATCAACGCCGGCGTGTGCGAGTGGACATACCACGTGGCGCTGTCCGGACCGAACCACCCGGGATCGCCGGCGGGCTGATCGAACACCATGCCGCGGAAGAACTTCGAGCGCACATTGGTATCGAAGAACTGGTTGAACCAGTGTCCGAGGAGTTGGTGCGGCAGGGGGACCAACGACCCGACGGGCACGACCGGCAACTCGGGCAGGCGCAGCGGGCCGGTGGGCGTGAGGCGGCGGGGCAATGTGGCGAGCGACGACATCGGCAGGGCCTCCCGGGTGAGAAAGTCTGGTCACAGGTGTACCCAGACTACATTCTGGTCACGGACGTGACCAGGGTTTCGCCGGCCGCCGATCCCGTCGTACGGTGATGCGATGGCGAATGCGACCCGATGGGCGGGGGTGCCCCTGAGTGATCGGCGTGCCGATCGGCGCGCCCGGCTCATCGATGCCGCGTTTGCCGAGGTCGGCGGCGAGACCCCCGGTGTGCTGTCGGTGCGATCGGTCTGCCGCGCCTGCGGTTTCAACACGCGATACTTCTACGAGAGTTTCACCGGCGTCGACGAATTACTCGGGGCGGTCTACGACGATGTCGCACGGGATCTGGCCGAGGAGGTGGCAGCCGCGGTGACGGCGGCCGGCCGTTCGGCTCGGGCGCGCACGGCCGCGGGAATCCGTGCGGTTCTCGGATTCTGCTCGCAGGACGTGCGCCGTGGCCGCATTCTGTTCACCCACGATCGGGCCAATCCGGTGCTGGCGGAGCGCCGAGCGGCCACCGAGGAACTACTGATGACCTCGGTGCTCGCGGAAACGCTGAGCAGACAGCAGATCTCGGGCGGTCGGGGCCGGGATGTCGTGGGCGGCAGGGTGGCGGCGGCGATGTACACCGGTGCGATGACCGCACTCGCCGAGCAGTGGATCGGCGGGCACCTCGGTGACGACCTCGACGAGGTGGTCACCGCCGCACTGACATTCATTCTGCGGTGACGGCTGCTCGTTCCTCGGGTCTCGAGGCGCTCAGGGTGTGCCGTTGCCGGGCACCGTGGTCTGCTCGGTGTCGACGGCGCTGCCGAGCGTCACCGACACGGTGCGCTCGCCCCCGCTGCCGGACACGGTCACCGGGACGGCCTCACCGGGCGTGTGGGTGAGGACCTGGGCCATCAGATCGGCATACGAGTCGACCTTTTCGTCGCCGACCTTGGTGATGACGTCGCCGGCACCGATACCCGCCGCGGCCGCGGCGCCGTCGCGGGTCACGCCGGTCACCTGCGCGCCGGTCACACCGCCGGCGGCGGCGTTCTGTGTGTCGCTGATCGAACCGGTTACGCCCAGAACAGGTTTGGTGGCCTTCCCGTCCTGGAGTAGTTCGTTGGCGACGCGTCGTGCGGTGTCGATGGGGATGGCGAAACCGAGGCCGAATGCCTGTACGCCACCCTGTGAGGACTGGCCGGTGTCGACGGCCGAGTTGACGCCGATCACCTGTCCGGACAGATTGACCAGCGGCCCACCGGAATTGCCCGGATTGATGGGTGTGTCGGTCTGCAGGCCGTTGTACACCGTCACCTGCGAACCCTGCTCGTCGCCGGCGGTCACCGTCCGCGACAGCGCGCTGATGATGCCGGAGGTCACCGTGTTCGACAGGCTCTCGGGGCTGCCCACGGCGACGACCTGCTCGCCGACCTGGAGATTCGCCGAACTGCCCAGCGGTGCCGCGGTGAGACCGGATACGTTCTGCAGCTTGATGACCGCGAGATCGTAGGACGGTGACGTGCCGACAATCGTTGCCGCGTTGGTGTTCTGATCGGCGGTGGTGACCTGTATCCGGGCGCCGCTGCCCACACCGTTCACGACGTGATTGTTGGTCAGGACGTAGCCGTCGGAGGACAACACGATGCCACTGCCGATGGCGGTGCCCTGCGCCGTCGCCACCGCGATGTCCGCGGTGAACTTCGAGGCCGCAGCCGCCGCGTAGGTGACCGAGCCCGGTTGTGACGGTTGCGCGGGAGCGGTGGCCGCCGTCCCCAGTTGTGGTGTCGCGGTGGTGGTGTGATCGATCAACGTCGCGCCCCCGAGCGCCACCGCACCGCCGAAGAGGCCGGCGATGAGGGCGGTCGCGATGATCGGTTTCAGCGTCGATCTCCGTTGCGCGACGGGTGCAGGAGCGGTGTGGTGCGGCAGCACTCCGGTGACCGGAGGCATCGGCGGCGGCGAGTATCCTCCCGGCACCTGATGGGTGCCGGGAGGATACGGCTCGGTCCACTGCGTACCCGGACGGCGCCACTCCGGCGGGACGTCGGCGGCCGGACCGGGGTGGGCGCCCTGTGAAATCGGGATGGTCGGCTCGGGTCCGATCGGTCCGGTGGTGCCCGGTCCGGTGGTGATCGGTCCGGTGGTCTCGGAATGAGGATCGCTGGTCACCAGACCACGTTGCCGACGCTCACTGAGAGGAGGCCAAGCGAAACATCAAGAATTCTCTGACATTTCGCCGTCATCTGCAGGTGCAGATCTACTTGATCTCACTGCGCAGGATGCGTGCGACACCGATCGCGAGGGGGAGGGCGATCCAGAGGAGTGCGGAGACCGCGATCTTGGCCCACTCGCCGCCGGTCGGCCAGAACTCGGTCTGGAACGGCTCCTGGGTGGCTGCCACGTCGATCCATTGGCCGAGATGGTCGGCGAACCACGGGACCACCTGGCTGATCAGGGCGAACAGTGTCGGCAGTGCGAAGTACGCGACGATCGCACCGGGAGTACTGAGCAGCAGGGCGGCGAAACCGAAACCGAGGAGGAGACCGAACAGTTGCAGGACAAAGGAATTGACGAGCCCGGCGGCGGTGAACGACCACGCGCCGGCCGGATCGGGCAGGGCGACGGTGGCGATCACGTTGCCGAGGGCGCCCATGGCCAGCGCCACCGCGACGGCCCCGACGGCCGCGATGAGCGCCGTGGTCAACTTCGCCACGACGATGCGTTCCCGCCGTGGCTCCATGGTGAATGTGGTCAGTGCGGTCCGCTGGCTCCACTCGCCGGTGACCAACAGGATCGCCATAACCGGCAGGATGATGCCGATCGGGATGTTCATCATGCCGAAGAACTGGCCGAAGGTGAGGTTCGCGGGGTTGTCGCGATTGGCGATCAGCATGGCGACCATGACGATCACCGAGCCGAGTCCGATGGAGGCGGCCAGCCAGAATCCCGCCCGGGTGTCGACGAGCTTGCGTAATTCGACCCGAATCAGACGGCTCATCGGGATGGCGGTGGCCCGTTCGGCGACGGCCGCGGTGGTGGTGGGGGATGCGGTGAGTGTGGTCATCAGAAGGCTCCTGCGGTGAGTCGTTGTTCGCGTTGGGTATCGGCGGTCAGGGACAAGAACATCTCCTCGAGTTGTGCTCCGTCGCCGCGCCGCAACTCGGTGAGCGCGATGGAGCATTCGGCGGCGATGCGTCCGACGTCGACGGGTTCGGCGTCCACGGACAGGCCACCGGTCGCGGTCCGCGTGACGGTGAGGCCGGCGCGATCGAGCGCGTCGGCCAGCGTTCGGTCGTCGGTGGAGGCGACGACGGTGCCGGTGCCGGCGAGCAACTCCGACTTGGTGCCCTGGGCGACGATATGGCCGTTGCCGATGACGACGAGGTCGTCGGCGATGATCTCGATCTCGTGGAGCAGGTGAGACGACAACAGGACGGTGCCACCACGATCGGCGTAGTTGCGCAGCAGTGACCGCATCCAGTGGATGCCGGCGGGGTCGAGACCGTTGGCGGGTTCGTCGAGGATCAGGATGCGCGGGTCACCCATCAACGCGTTGGCCAGACCGAGACGCTGACGCATGCCCAGGGAGTAGTTCCGGACGCGTCGTCCCGCCTCGTCCGGGGTGAGGCCGACGAGTTCGAGCATGTCGTCGACCCGGCTGCGGGGTGCGCCGATGGTCATGGCCGCGAGGCGGAGGATCTCGTCGCCGGTACGCCCGGCATGCTGGGCGGACGCGTCGAGCAGGACGCCGACCTCGGCAGCCGGATTCGGGATGTCGCGGTAGGCGACCCCGTCGATGAGTGCGGTGCCCGACGTCGCGGGAGTGAGCCCGGTCATCACGCGCATGGTGGTCGATTTCCCTGCGCCGTTGGGGCCCAGGAAGCCGGTGACCTGCCCCGATCGGCAGGTGAAGGTGACGTTGTCGACGGCGGTGTACTCGCCGTATCGCTTGGTGAGTTCGGTGACGGTGATCATGTGTCCCATCGTCGGCGTGACGAATGGTCGTGTGCATCGGGCATGAGGCCGGGATCGGTCTACGACCAAAGTCGGATGCACGGTGGCCGCCGGTGGGACGCGGATCAGGGTTGCCCCCCACTACGGTGAGGGGGTGCGCCCCGAGGACTATCAACCACCACTGACGTGGTGGAGTCACATCTGGCGTCTGCTGCTCATGCTGGCGATCTCGGGCCTGGTGGTGAGCTCACGGGCCGACACCGGATTGGGCGGTACCACGTGGTGGTTGGCGGTGGACCTCGGACTCGGCGTGGCGAGTTACGTGGCCACCTGGTGGCGGCGCTCGCACCCGGTTCTGGTGTGCACGTTCACCACCCTGTGTGGTGCGGTGTCACTGAGTTCGACCGGTGCCGGTGCGCTCGCCCTGGTGTCGCTGTCGACGCGGCGGCGCTGGCGGGAGATCATCCCGCAGGCCGTGCTGGGTCTGGTCTGCGGGCTGATGTCCGAGGAGATCTTCCGGACGTCGAGCGATGGCGGTGCGAGAGAACCCCTTCTGGTGCTGCTGGTGTTCCTCACCGCCATCACCGCGGTCATGGTGGCCTGGGGTATGTACATCGGATCGCGTCGAGAACTGCTGGCCACCTGGCGATCTCGGGCGATGCTCGCCGAACAGGAGCAGCAGGCCAAGGTCGCCCAGGCGCGCTCGGTGGAGCGGGCGCGTATCGCACGGGAGATGCATGATGTTCTGGCGCATCGGATTTCGACCGTCAGCATGTTCGCCGGGGCGTTGGCCTACCGTACCGATCTGAGCTCGGACGAGGTGGCCGACACCGCGAGGACCATCGAGGAGAATTCCCGGCTCGCGCTGACCGAACTGCGTGAGGTGCTCGGCGTGCTGCGTGAGGGTCCGGGTGACGCCGATCCGGAGCAGCCGCAGGTGGGTCCGGCCGAGATCGATGATCTCGTCGCAGCGGCCGACGACACCGGTATTCGGGTGACCTACACGCGCACAGCGGATCTCGACGAGATGCCGGCGAGCACCGTGCGAACCCTGTATCGCTGTGTGCAGGAGGGGTTGACCAACGCGCGTAAGCACGCTCCGTCGTCGGCGGTGACCGTGCGGATCGAGGCGGGCCGCGAGTCGGGTGTGGATCTGCTCGTGGTCAATCCGTTGCCGATCGGCGGTGTCCCCGCGGCCCTGCCGCGTTCGGGTCTCGGGCTGATCGGTGTCGCCGAACGAGTGGAACTCAGCGGCGGTCGGCACTCGACGACGCGCACCGACGACGGGATGTTCATTCTGCATGTGTGGCTGCCCGGCACGGGTGCGCCCGAGTGAGGGAGTGGTGACCGCCATGGCACGTCTGATGATCGTCGACGACGATCCACTGGTCCGATCGGGGCTGAAGTTGTTGCTCGGTGGCGATCCGGCGTTGTCGATCGTGGCCGAGGCACCCGATGGTCGTGCGGCACTGGAGGTCTTCGCCGCCGATCCGGTGGATCTGGTGCTGATGGATCTGCGGATGCCGGTGATGGACGGGATCGCGGCCACCGCGGCGCTCAAGGAACTCGAGGCACCGCCCGCGGTCATCGTGCTGACCACCTTCGACGCCGACGACTATGTGATGCGTGCGTTGGCCGTCGGCGCCGACGGATTCCTGCTGAAGGACACCCCGCCGGAGAAGATCGTCGCGGCGATCGCCGATGTGCTCGCCGGTCAGCCCGCACTCAGTCCGTCGGTCACGGCGGCGTTGATCAAGCAGGTGGTGGATTCCCCCGACCGCGCGGGCACGGTCCAGGCCCGGGCGAACCTCGACTCGCTGACCGAACGGGAACGGACCGTGGCGATCTGGTTGGCCAAGGGAGCATCGAATGCGGAGATCGCGGCGGCGCTCTACATGAGCGTGGCGACGGTCAAGGCACACATCACCCACATCTTCGCGAAACTCGGTGTCGCGAACCGGGTTCAGGTGGCGATCCTCGTCCACGACGCCGGGTGGGAGTAGCGGGCTCGGCCCGGATCTGTCCGTGTCAGACGGGCTCGGGGACCGGTGTCGGCGTCCTGCGTCCGGCGGCGAGGAAGGAAGCGATCGCGATCACGGCGGCGATCAGCATGACCACGGCCAGTGGGGCGGCGGTGTCCGGGCCCTGGATGCTGACCAGTGGGGACACCAGTGCGCCGAGACCGAATTGCAGCGCGCCCAGCACCGCCGAGGCGCTGCCGGCGTGCGAGCCGACCGCCGACATCGCGAGGGCGGTCGCGTTGCCGAAGATCATGCCGAGGCTCCCGACCATGACGAACAGCGGCGCAGCCAGCCACATCGCCGGTGCAGCGGTGACGACGAGAACTCCGAAGGTGATGACCGCCAGGGACATCACCGAGAGTCCGACGCCCACCAGATGGCGGACCTGGCGGGTGGCGACCAGTCGTGCGGCCAGCGCGCTGATGGCCATCAGCGCGAGCGCGTTGGCGCCGAATGCCAGCCCGTAGCCGCCGCTGCTGAGTCCCATCATGTCCTGATAGACGAACGGCGACGCGGAGATGTAGGCCATCATGACCGCGAATGAGAACGCGAATGTGCCGGCGTAGCCGAGGAATCCCGGCCGGAGCAGCTCACGCGGTGAGGCTGCGGTGGTGGCCGCGGTATCGCGCCGACGTCGGTCCTTGGGCCGTGTCTCGCGGACGACGCCGATGATCGACACCAGCATGAGGACCGAAATACCCAGTACCACAACGAGGATCCCGCGCCAGCCGATCGGGTTCACCAGGAACCCGCCCAGCAGCGGTGCGAGGACCGGGGCCACGCCACCGACGATCATCATCAGGCTGAACGCCCGCGCCGCGGCTCGGCCGGCTGCCAGGTCGGAGATGATCGCCCGGCCGATCACCATTCCGGCCGCACCGCCGAATCCCTGCGCGAAGCGTGCGGCCACCAGGACGCCCACCGACGGCGCGATCACCGCGACGATGCCGGCGGCCACGCACAGTGCTGCGCCGAACAGCAGGGGACCGCGACGACCGAACCGATCCGACAGCGGGCCGAACGCCAACTGCCCGGTCGTCACGCCGACCAGAAAGGCGGTCAGCGTCAGCTGGATGGCGGTCGCCGAGGCCGACAATTCGCCGGTCATCTCGGGGAATGCGGGCAGGTACAGGTCGGTGGCGAAGGGTGCGACCGCCGACAGCAGCGCGAGTACCAGCAGCAGCGGACCGGTGATCGCTCGCTCGGTGCGCGGTTCGCTGGTCACGGACGCGGTGGTCGACGAGGTCATATAGTTATGAGATCATATCCAAATGAGTGATGTCGAATCGTACGGCCCTGCTGCGGGGTCGATGGGCGACGCCGGGTTGAGCGTGAACCTTCTCGTCGATATCGCCGAGGTGGTTCTGCGGGTGGCACGAGAGATCGAACCCCATGGGCCGGCCGGAGTCAGTGGGGTCGTTCCGCTCAATGGCAGCGAAGTCCTGGTGATGCGCTGGATTCATCACAATCCCGGGACGTGTCCCGCCGAGGGGGCCACGGCGACGGGCCTCAAGCGCAGCAACTTCTCGGCCGTGCTGCGTTCACTGGAGGCCAAGGACATGGTGCGACGCAGTCCCGATCCCGACGACGCGCGGTCGGTGCGGTTGTATGCGACACGACGAGCCGAGACCTCGATCGCGCGACTCCACGACTTCTGGCGGCGGCGACTGACCGGTGCTCTCGACCAGGCTTCCGCGGATTCATCCCTCTCTGAAGCTGAATTACTCACCGCGCGAATGGTTCTCGAGCGACTCTCGGCGGGCCTGCGCACCGCGCGCTGAGTTGTTGATCGGGTCGGGGCTTCGTCGGAGGGGCGTACATGCGCGCCCGTGTGAATTCTGTTCACCACAGGGGCTTGCGTTCACCCCAGTTCACCGCAGGGGAAACTGTTCACTGAAGGTACGAAATGCCTTGCAACCGTTACATATTCACCTCATGATTCACCCCATGGCGAACTGGTGATCGGCTACACTAGATGGCAGCGGCACTCACACAGGGGGACGAATGAGCGACCACGACCTCGCCGAGATTCTCGACGTCATCATCGACAACCTCACCGAACCGAGCATCGACCAGAAGTCACTGACCGACCGGCACGCCACCGAGGTGATGACCCAACTGCGCCTCATCCGCAACCTCGTCGACCACCTGTGCGTGGTGTTCACCGGACACCTCGAACAACTCCACGTCGCCACCCACCAAGGCCGTAAACTCCGAGAACTGTTGATCTGCATGGGATATCCACCCGCCGTCGCACAGCGCTACCTCAGACTAGCCGCCGCCACCGACATCCCCCGCGTCACCGCAAGCACCGCACTCGGCTCCCTCAGCTCCGAACACGCCGACGCCATCATCCGCGGACTGACCCACATCGCCCACCGATCCCCCGAAGACGTCACCCCCGACATGCGGCACGACCACACCATCACCCTGCTCTCCCACGCCGGAGCCGGAATGGCGCCCTCCGAGATTCAGAAGTACGCCCGACAACTCGGCAACCACCTCGCCGCCGACGCCGACGGCGGCCTCCCCGCCGCCGAGGACCGCAGCGTCAACGAACTGTCCCTGCACCATGATGCGGACGGACGACTCGCCGTGAAAGCCGACCTGGATGTCACCGTCGGAGAGAAACTGTGCACCGCGATCGACGTGCTGTCCGCCCCCGTACCCCAACCCGACGGCAGCAACGATCCCCGCTCCACCGAACGCCGCCAAGCCGACGCCCTCGAAACCCTCCTCGACGCCGCCGTCCGCGGCCTGGCCGATGACACCATCCCCACCACCGCCCGCCTCGAGGTCCTCATGATCAGATCCGCCGACGACCCGGCCGCAGCGTCACTGCCGCACTCCGGGCCCGTCACCGAATCCACCGCCGACATGCTCAGCTGTGACAGTGCCGTCACCGACATCACCACCAACGGTGACGGCGTCCCACTGAACGTCGGCCGCCGCAAACGGTTCTTCACCAACGCCCAACGCAAGGCCTACATCGTCCGCGACGACGGCTGCATCAAATGCGGGGCACCCGCATCCCGCTGCCACGCCCACCACATCCAGCCGTGGAGTGAGGGTGGCGCCACCGACCTCGACAACGGATGCCTGCTGTGCCCGTCGTGTCACGACGACATCCACCACGGCGGATGGGCAGTCATCATGGGCGCCGACCGACACCCCTGGCTCATCCCACCAGCCACCGTCGACCCCAAACAACGACCCCAACCCGCCTACAACCGCCGCACCATGCGACTCGACGACGCCGCCTGACCCACCCCCGCAGGACCGTCTCGGTGCACGACATGTGACCCCATAACCCGGTCCACACCAACAGCTTTCGTTCTTTGACAAGTCCACAGAGAAACAGCGCGGGTTCGCATCCGACGATGAGCAGCACACCACTGCGGCACTCGGATCCGAACCCGGCCGGCCCCGCCATGTGGTGGCGAAGTCGCTCGTCCGTCGGCACACTGGATCGCAGTAGATGCCTGTCACCGATGCCGGGCCGCGACAAGGGAGGCCCTCGATGGCTGGTCAGAACGGACCCTTCGGATTCGATCCCGAGGATTTCGACCGCTTCGCGCGGGAAGCCGGGGAAGGGCTGCGGCAGGTCTTCGGACGTGCGATGTCCGAACCCGGTGCGGCGAGTGTGTTCTCGACGTTCATGGAGGGATCGTCGGCGCGACGGTCCGCACCCCAGCCGAAGACCGCCGGCGAGGCCGGCGCCGGCGTGTGGGCCGTGTTCGTCGTCGACGAGCCGGGCGGTGCCCGAGTCGAGCAGGTGTTCTCCAGTGAGATCGACGCGCTGCGCGCCAATCAGCACAACACCGACCCCAAGCGCCGGGTCCGCTTCCTCCCGTACGGGATCGCCGTCAGTGCGCTGGAAGGATCCGCGCTGGATTCAAGCGACGGAGATGCCGACAACGGCGCCGATCGCGGCTGATATGCAGCGGCACTGGTGAACTCACTGCGCTGAGCGCAGCGCCTCGCGGCGCGCCTTCGCCTCGGCGAATCGTCGCTGGGCCACCGGTGTCTGCGGATTCAGCTGCGGTACCTCGATGGGGCGACCGTCGTCGCCCATCGCGACCATCGTGAAGTAGCAGCTGTTGGTATGACGGCGCTCCCCGGTCTGGATCGACTCGGTCTCCACCCGGATGCCGACCTCCATGGACGTGCGGCCGGTGAAATTGACCGACGCCGACAGGATCAGCAGTTCCCCGACGCGGATCGGTTCGCGGAAGATGACCCGATCCACCGACAGCGTGACGGCGTAGTGCCGCGAGTACCGACTGGCACAGGCGTAGGCGACCTGGTCGAGGAGTTTCAGCAGTGCTCCGCCGTGCACGTTCCCGGCGAAATTCGCCAGGTCCGGCGTCATCAGCAGCGACATCGACAACGTGCACCGGTCGGCTCCGGGCTGGACGGACGGGTCGACGTCAGGGCCCGCCGTCGTCGGCGTGCTGGGGGAGGACATGGGCAATCTTAGGCACAGACACCGGGGCCCTGCAGGACCATCGACTGCACCCGGACTCGCCGCCTGCGGCAGGATGATGCGGGTGCTCACACTCGCCGAGGCCGCGGTCAGTCCCGACCGCACCAGCGCCGTCACCTTGTTCTGGATCGCCCTGGCCGCGGTGATCGCTCCGCTGGTGGCACGCGCAACCCGCCGGTATGTGCCGGAGGTGGTCGTCCTTCTGGTGCTCGGCATGGTGGTGGGTCCGCACCTTCTCGATTTCGGCGACCCGGCGTCGGTCTCGGCGGTCAGTCAGTTGGGTCTGGGCATGCTGTTCCTGCTCGCCGGATTCGAGTTGGACCCGCACCTGTTGCGCGGCAAGCCGGGTGCGGTGGCGGGCGGTACCTGGCTGATCAGTCTGCTCATCGCGACCGCGGTGGTGGCCGTGCTCACCGGTATCGGCGACTTCTCCGCCCATGTCGCGATCGCCATCGCAATGACGTCGACGGCACTCGGGACTTTGCTGCCGATCATCAAGTCCGACGGTCTTCTCGATCAGCCGTTGGGGCGTGCGGTGATGTCGCACGGCGCCGTCGGCGAACTGGGCCCGATCATCGCCATGTCGTTGCTGTTGACCAGCCGTAGTGCAGGGTCGGCGGCGTTCGTGCTGGTGTTGTTCGCTGCGGCCGCGGTGGTCATCGCGGCCGTTCCGCGTCATGCGGCCCACATCCCGGCCCTGCGTGCGGCCGTCGAGGAGATGAACGGCGGCACCTTCCAGCTACCCGTGCGGGTGGTGGTGGCGCTGCTCGCGGCCCTGATGGCCGTGGCCGCGGTCTTTGATCTTGACGTGGTGCTGGGTGCCTTCGCGGCGGGAATCGTGTTGCGCCGCCTGCTGCCTCAAGGGACGACGGTCGTGGAACGGTTGGAGACCATCGGTTTCGGCATGCTGATCCCGGCCTTCTTCGTGACCTCGGGCATGAACATCGATCCCAGCGCGGTGATCTCGCAGCCGCTGGTGTGGCTTCTGCTGGTGCTGGGAATCGGGGTGGCGCGCGGGCTTCCGGTATGGATCGCCGAACGCACGATCACCCATGAGGCGAGTCTGCGGGTGGGCCGGGAACGCGTGCAGCTGGCGCTGTACGCCGCGACGGGATTGCCGATCATCGTCGCCGTCACGCAGGTGGCTGTTGCGGCGGAGCTGATGTCGTCGACACTGGCCTCCACCCTGGTGGCGGCCGGGGCCACGACCGTTCTGGTGTTTCCGCTGGTGGCGCGGCTGGTCACCCGCGCCGATGCGGTGGACCCGGCCGGACCCGGCGTCGTCGCCGATCGTTCGGGCGACGGCCGGCCCTGACGGGCTCCGATGCCCGGTGCTCGAGACCGCGCGCCGAGGCCACGACACGCGAAAAGGGGGCGACCCACCACGTGGATCGCCCCCTCGTCGTCACGCGTATGGCGCGGCGTCACTCATACAGGTCGTTGCCCTCAGAGGTACTGGCCGCAGACCGGCCAGGCGCCGGGGCCCTGGGTGGCCAGGGTGTTCTCCGCGACGCGGATCTGCTCCTCGCGCGAGGCGTTGGCCGGATTGCCGTAGCCGCCGTTGGCCTCCCACGTGGACTGCGTGAACTGCAGGCCGCCGTAGTAGCCGTTGCCCGTGCTGATGCCCCAGTCTCCGCCGCTCTCGCACTGTGCGACAGCATCCCAGTTGTGGCCGGTGTCGGCCGACGCGGTCGCGGTGGCGACTCCGAAAGGTGCCACGGCCAGGGCGCCGATGACTCCGGCGCGGACGGCGAGCTTCTTCATGGTGGTCGTCATCTTTCCTCCTCTCATCCACCCGGTATGGGGTGGGTGATTCTCGGACCGGTGGCGACCATACGGGCTCGGTAACGGCAAGGTCACGTCGGACATCGCGACCTGCGGCTTGTTGATCACGGTGAGATAACGCTGTGAACTCGCCGGGAAAGCCCTGCACATCGCGGCGTGTCGGTCGGCGGCCTCCGGGCGGGTGATCCGCCCTTAATGTGACCAAGGGCACGGCTAAAATGTGGTGCCCGTCACCGAGGCCGGTGGCGGCATATGCCTCGTCGCTGCCCGCCCCGGGGCTGTCGCGACCGTGAGCGTGAACCGGGCCCGGTGAGGCAGTCTGATTGGCGGGTACCACCGGACACCGCATCGGAATCCGGGGACCACAGCACCTCGAGGAGCATCGGCATGACGCAGACGGACACGGCATCGATCGAGACCATCGTGGACGGCCCACTGGGCATTCTCACGCTGGCCAACCCGCGTCGCCGCAACCCGCTGTCGACGGGCACGATGCGTGCGATCACCGCGGCCCTGCGAGCGTTCGCCGAGAATCCCGCGGTCCGCGTCGTCATCATCCGCGGCGACGGGCCCGCGTTCTCGGCCGGACACGACCTCGGTGAACTCGTCGAGCGCACCCTCGACGATGAGCGCGCCGTCTTCGACACCTGCGTGGAGATGATGACCGCCGTCCACGAACTCGACAAACCGGTGATCGCCGAGATCGCCGGTGCGGCCTTCGCCGCGGGATGTCAGCTGGTTGCGACGTGTGATCTCGCCATCGCCTCGTCGGCGGCGACCTTCTCGACCCCCGGCGTGCGCATCGGCCTGTTCTGCTCGACGCCGATGGTGGCGTTGACCCGCGCCGTCGGCCGGAAACGGGCGATGAAGATGCTGATGACCGGGGACCCCATCGACGCGCAGACCGCCGTCGACTGGGGTCTGGTCAACGATGTGGTCGCCCCCGAGAAGCTCGCCGAGACCGTGCGGGAACTCGCCCTGCGGATCGCCTCATCGAGTGCGTCCACCCTCGCCATCGGCAAGCGGGCGTTCTACCGGCAGATCGATGAGAGTGAGTCCCGCGCTTACGAACTCATGTCGGAGACGATGGCGACCAACGCGGTCACCTGCGACGCGCAGGAGGGGATGTCGGCGTTCCTGGGCAAGCGCACGCCGGTGTGGACCGACAGCTGAGGGCCGCCGGGGTGCGGCTCGGCCCACTGCACCGATCAGCCGTTCGGGCGGTCCGAGGCGTCATCTGCGGGCGGATCGGCCGGGGCGGCGGGCGAATCGCCGTCGCCGGGCCGGTCGGCGTCGGGTACCGACGCACCGACGGCATCGTCCGCCGGGGCGTCGGGCGTGCTCGCGTCATCATCGGCCGGCGTGGCGGGATCACCCCGCTTGGGTAGCGACGAGCTCAACAGCACGTCGGCCCAGCGGGTCGACGGGTCGATGTCGAGCAGCAGGGCCTTGCACATGATGGTCAGCGGTACCGCGAGGATCGCGCCGAGCGGCCCGAGCACCCACGCCCAGAACATCAGCGACACGAACGTCAGCGTCGTCGACAATCCGACCGCGTCGCCGACGAACTTCGGCTGGATCACCGACTGGATCACCATGTTGATCACGCTGTAGACCACGATCACCACGATCATCTGGGTCACGCCGCCATCGAGGAGCCCGAGCAGTGCCGGCGGGATCACACCGATGACGAACCCGATGTTGGGGATGTAGTTGGTGATGAACGACAGCAGACCCCACAGGATCGGCAGCGGAATGCCGATGATCGCGAGGGCGACACTGTCGAAGACCGCGACGATCAGACCGAACACCGTCGACACCCAGAGGTAGCTGCGGGTGGCCTGAGCAAAGGCGCTGAATGCGGCGGCGATATCCGGCCGTTCGGCGGTCAGGATCTCGATGCGGTCACCGAAGTTGACGGTGTCGGCAGCCATGAACAGCAGCAGGGCGAGGACCAGCACCAGCGTCGAGGCGACACCGGCTGTGGAGGACACGATGTCGCCGACCGCGCTGATGATCTTGCTGGAGTCCACGTTGTGGACCATGTCGTGCACTTTTTGCTGACTGACCCCGTGGGAGATGAGGAAGTTCTGAAACTGCTTGACGAGATCGTTGAACTTGTCGCTGTAGCTGGGGAGGATCGTCGCAAACCGGGCGATGGAGAAGGCCAGTGACGCGAAGAGCCCGATGATGATCGCGTAGACCGACAGCAGGGTGACGAGGAATGCCACCCACGCGGGTGCGCCCTTCCGACGGATCCAACTCGCGACCGGGGATACCGCGACCGTGAGCATCATCGCCAGGAAGATCGGCGCGACGAGACCCGAGATCGACCGGATGCCCGACACTGCCACCACCAGACCGGCCAGGGTGATCAGGATGATCGTCCCGCGCGGCATCGACCATGACGGGGCGTCCATCCGGACGGCCATCTCCGTGGGCTTCGACTTGTGGCCTCTGGCCATCGTTGGTGCCTCTCGTCCGGACCGGCGCGCCGCACACGGGAATCCGCGGCCGCACACAAGTGGTGTCGCAAACGGTGATGTTAGGCCAGTGATGCCGGATCCGGGAGGGTCGCCGCGGCGTGGCAGCCGACAATCATCCGGGAGGGATGAGTTCCGAATCGTGCTTACGCCCGCGGTGATCGCAAGGGTGGGCGCGCGAGTGCCGCGGGGGCAGACTGTCGTGGCTCGTGTCGCGGCGGCAGCGCCGGTTCTCGCGACACCGAATCTTCAGATGAAAGGAAGCACGTGAGCACCACTACCACTCGCGAGTACACCGACACCGACCTCGACGAGATTTTCGCCCCGGTGTTTGCCCGGATCGCGCGGGGGGCGGTGAGCCGCGAAGAGGACCGGCGACTGGCCCACGACGAGATCGGTTGGCTCAAGGAGGTCAAGTTCGGTGCACTGCGCGTGCCCGTCGAGTTCGGTGGGTACGGGGCGTCGGTGCGCTCGTTGTTCCGCCTCCTGATCGACCTGGCGACCGCGGAATCCAATCTGCCACAGGCCTTGCGGGTGCATTGGTCCTTCGTCGAGGATCAACTCCTCGCCACCGACGCGGCCGAGCGCGAGCAGTGGCTGCGGGCCGTCGCCGACGGCACACTGGTCGGCAACGCGATCACCGAACCCGGAGTCGGCGCGGTGGATCGCTACCGCACCACCGTCACCGACGTCGACGGCGGATACCGGCTCGACGGCACCAAGTACTACAGCACCGGCAGCCTCTACTCCGATCACATCCTGGTCGCCGCCGACCACAATGGCGAGCGTGTCTCGGTGCTGGTCGACGCCGACGCCGAGGGCGTCACCCAGCACGACGACTGGGATGGCTTCGGTCAGCGTCTGACCGCAAGCGGCACAACGGAATTCACGGATGTGCAGGTCCGTCCGGAACGGCTTCTCGGTGCCGGATACGGCGCACCCGGCCGCACCTACGCCACCTCGTACCTGCAGCTGGTGCAGCTGTCCGTGCTCGCCGGGATCGCCGCCCGCGCACTGGATGACACCGTCGAATGGGTACGTGCGCGCACCCGAACCTTCACCCACGGTTCGGCGGATCTGCCCCGAGAGGATCCGTTGGTCCAGCAGGTCATCGGCCGACTGACCTCGGCCGCCTACACCTCCCGTACCCTCGTCCTCGACATCGCCGAGAAGCTCGATCTGCTCCTCGACGGCGGGGCGACCGACGAGGCGCTGCTCGACGAGCTCGAATTCGATGTCGCCAGAGCGCAATACGCGGTCATCACCACCGTGCTCGACGCCACCACGGGGCTCTTCGAGGTCGGCGGTGCGTCCATCACCTCCGAACGACTTCGCCTCGACCGGCATTGGCGCAACGCGCGGGTGATCTCGGCGCACAACCCGTTGATCTTCAAGCTGCGTGCCCTCGGCGATCACGAACTCAACGGCGCCGCACTGCCCTACGCGTGGAGCGCGGGAAGTCGGACGACCTCGTAACCAACCGAAAGTGTCTGTTCAGCAGGAACATTGACTCAGCAGGGACACTGACTCATCCGGCCCGGGGCCGCCGACACACCGTCGGTGTCCCCGGGCCGGTCGTCATGCACCGGTGTCGAGATCGCCCCAGCGCACGTCGATGGCGCCGGCGGCCGCGCGTGCATGATCAGGTCCCAGCAGTGACGTCAGCACCTCGGTGACGACGTCGCGGATCAGATCCGATTCCTCGGGCAGGATGTCGTGGTAGCGGGCGACGAGTCCCAGCCGAATCCGCTCGACCCGGCCGTCGCTGCCCTCGGCGGTGATGCCGACCACCAGCCGACCCACGGTTCGCCGCACTCGCACGGCCATCACCTGGGTGAGCACACGGTCGGAGATCCACACGCCGGGGGAGTCGGTGAGCAGCGGACGCCCGGGGCGCCGAGCGCGGGGCAGGTGCGCGGTGATCGAGGCCACCAGGCGCGACGCATCGAAGTTCTGCCCGTCGGCGGGGTCGAGTTGTCGACCGGCATCGCGCAGCCAGACGTCTGTGTGGTCGTCGTCCATCCGAGAGGTCATGTCTACGCTCCTTCCGGTGTGCCGGTGTGGGTGCGATCGGGCCGCCACGGTTCCAGCCGGGTCGCCAGATACTTACGACTGCGTTGCAGGTGTCCCCGGACCGAGCCGGTCGAGATGTTCAGTACCCGCGCGATCTCGGAGAGGGACATGCCCTCGACCTCACGCAGCCACCACACCGCGCGGGAGGTCTGTGGCATCGACCGCAATTCGACACCGAGGGCGTCGACCAAGGTGTGCCGCAGTGCCTCATCCGACGGTAACGGTTCCGCCGCGGCGAGGTCGACGAAACGGGTGTCATCGGTCGGGATGTCGCGCTTCTTGCGGCGGTGATCGACGGTCTTGCGATGCGCGATGGAAAACATCCAGGTCTTGAACGTGGAACGAAATGCGAAGTCCGGCAGCCCTCGCCACGCATCGAGCAGGGTGTCCTGGGCGAGATCCTCGGCGACCTGAGGATCATTGACCATCCGGCGGAGGTAGCGCAGCAGTACCGGCAGCAGCCGGGTCACCAACTCGGTGAAGGCCTCGGTGTCACCGACTCCGGCGGCCGCCGCCAGCTCCTCGTCGGACAGGTCGGCCACGGCCAGCGGCGATCGCGGCGACTCATCGGTGGCAGGCACCCCCGGTGCGGCCGAGAGTGCCCTGTGATCAGGGTCACCCGAACTCACGCGTGCAGATTTCGGTTCCACTACGACTGACTCTATACCGGCACGCCGATACCGGGATCTCGCCGAGGATGGGACCCGCACACGGTCTTTCATCACGTGGAGTGCACCGATCGGCGTACCGGACGACCGCAGTGTCCACTGCGGGCCGGCCCATGGGGCAGCGGCCCGCGCCCGAGTACAGAGGAGTTCTCATGAGCGACGCAGCCCAGACCGACACCCGGACCACCACCGCAACGGGTCCCGACACCGACGCCGCCGGCAAGGGCCTCGCCTTGGCCCGCACCGACACGCCGGCAGGTGATCGAGGTAAGACGATGATCGCCGACGCCGTGGTCGCCAAGATCGCCGGCATCGCCACCCGCGAGATCGACGGTGTGCACGACGTCGGCGGCGCCGCCGAGCGTGTGGTCGGCAAGGTTCGCGGGGTGATCCCGGGTACCTCGGTCAGCACCACCCAGGGCATCGGCGTCGAGGTCGGCGAGCGGCAGGCCGCCGTGGACGTCTCCATCGTCGCCGAGTTCGGGGTCGCCATCCACGAACTCGCCGCCGCGATCCGACGCAACGTCATCAACGCCATCGAGTCGATGACCGGACTCGAGGTCACCGAGGTCAACGTCACCGTGCACGACATCCACTTCGGTGACGACGATGACGATCAGGCGTCGGACACCCCGCGGGTGCAGTGATGTCCGAGGGCGCCGACGCCGGGAACGGCACCGCCGAGGCGATCGAACGCGCCGTGTCGGTGATCGACGGGGTCACCGGACTGCACGGCGGGGTGTTCGGGGAGATCGCGACCTACCTCCCCGGCGGCCGGGTCAACGGCGTGCGCCTGACCGATTCCGGTGGCGAGGTCCACGTGATCGTCGACATCGGCCACGACCTCCGTGCGGTCGCCGAACAGGTGTCGCAGGTGGCGAGCGAGATCGCCGGAATGCCCATCGACGTCACCGTCGAGGATGTGAGCCTCACCCCGCGCGACGAGGACGATTCCGCCGGGCACCAACAACTCTCATCACGTGATGACATGACAGAGGTGAAAAACGATGGGTAACAACGCAACGATCGGACTGTTCGCGGGTCTGCTGCTCGCGCTGGCGGTGACCACCGGCGGATTCGGCGGGTTCGTTCTCGCGCTGGTCCTCGGGGCGATCGGGTTGGCGCTGGGTCTGCAACGCGACGGCACCATCGACCTCGGCGCACTGCTGCGCAGCCGGAACCGAGGCTGAGCATGGCCGCAACCGCAGCCGCACACGACACCGTCACCCGCGGCAGTGCCGGCAAAGACCCGCGCCGGGTGGGTACCGCCGCACCCGCCACCGCGGACGCCCGGGGTTCCTTGGTGATCGCCGACCGGGTCGGCACCAAGATCGCCGGCCGCGCCGCGCTCGAAGTGGACGGGGTGATCGCCTACAGCGGTGGGCTGGCATCACTTCTCGGGCCCGGCGGGATCGGAACCTCGTATCCATCTGCGCGCGTGGACATGTCGGAGACCGCACCCGTCGTGTCGGTGGCCGTCGCGCTGTCGTGGCCGTGCGCGGTCGCCGAGGTGTGCCGACACGTCCGTGCCCACGTGGCCGACGAACTGGCCCGGCTGACCGGGCTTCGACCCGGCCAAGTGAATGTGGCCGTCGCGGCACTGGTTCCGCCCACCACGGTCGATGAGCGCAAAGACGGCTATGTGGCCCTGCCGTCGGTCGTGCCGTCCGTCGGCGGCGACGGCGATACGGGCGACGGCGATACGGGCGACGGTGATACGGGCGGCGGCGATACGCACGAGACGCAGACGCGGGAGAGGACGGTCACGACATGAGCGCATCTGTCGATTCGACTTCACGAGCGCAGACCGACACCACCATGCGGGTCGCGGTGGACTCCGCGCCCGCGACGGAGACCGCCGACATCTCCGACATCGGCGAAGGCAAGGTGTTCGCGCCCGCGGCCTACCCCGGGGCGGCGATCGTCGGCTCGATCATCGGTCTGCTGCTGGTGGGTTTGGCTGCCGTCGGAATCCGCGATCACATCGTCAGATTCGGCTGGATCACCGGAAACCCCTGGTTGGGGGACGCCGCCACCTGGATCGCACACAGCACCTGGCAGGGCTGGATGTGGCCGGCCGCGATCGGCCTGGTGGTCGTCGGACTGGCGATGCTCTGGCTGGCCATCAAGCCGCGACGGAAATCCCATGTGTCACTGGGTGATCACCGGGTGATGTGGACCCGGCGTGGTGACGTTGCCCGGCGCGTCAGTGCATCGTTGCTCGCCGTCGCCGGGGTTGAACACGCGACCACCGTCGTGGGTCGACGTACCGCCAGGGTCACCGTGACCACCACCGGTGACGTCGACACCGCCGCGCTCATCGCACAGGGGCGCAGCGCGGTGGCCTCGTTGAAGCGTCCGCCGCGCATCAAGATCCGCAAGGTCGTTCGCACGACGGTCCCGCAGGAGACGGTCGCACAAGAGACGGTCCCGCAGGAAACGGTCGCACAGGAAACGGTCGCACAGGAGCAGGAGAAGACGCCATGAACAGAGGTCCGGTGATCGTGCACCGGCTGACGGTCGGGTTGTTCGGGCTGCTCTTCCTGGTCGCCGGCGGCGCAGCGCTGATCTGGCACACCGGGTGGGAACCCATCACAGGGTGGGTGGACCGGCTCAACCCGGCCTGGGCAACCAACCTGACGGCCGCATCGTGGTGGTGGGCAGTACTTCTCGGCATCGTCGTCGTGAGCCTGGGCTGGGGGTTGTGGTTGCTCGCGGCGGCGTCGCGGCCCGGCAAGGTCGACGACCTCGTCCTGGCCGGCAGTGGCGCCGACGGGATCATGACGGTGCCACCCAAGCTCATCGCCTCCGCCGTCGCGGACGAGTTGTCGGCGCACACCATGTTCGACGCCGCGTCGGTGAAGGCCGTGGATGACCGGGGTCGCAGCCTCATCCGGATCGAGGTCACCGCACCGTCGCGCTACTCCTACGAGGAGGTCGCCGCCGCCCTCGATCCAGCCGTCGAGCAGATCCGCCGGGCAGTCGACGGCGCCGACATCCACGTGCAGGCGCTGGTGCATCTGCAGAATCCGTCGTGATGGCACGCCTCACGACCACATGACGTCGCGACGGCATTCCCGCGGTCAGTCGTCCCGAGCACGCAGGGGACAGATCCGCCCGCCGTCGCGCAACGAATGACTCGTGCCGGGAATGGCCCGGTGCGTTCACGCGCCCCACTCCACATGGGGCCTCAACAAGGAGGGATACGCAATGGCCATCGAAGACAAGGTCTCCAACAAGGTCGAGGACGCCAAGGGCAAGGCCAAGGAGGTCGGCGGCGACGTCACCGGCGACGAGGACCTGAAGAACGAGGGCAAGGCCGATCAGGTCTCGGCCGCCGTCAAGGACGGCATCGAGGACGTCAAGGACGCCGTCGGAAACATCAAGGACAAGCTGACCGGCAACTGACACATCCGCGGGGCGAAGGTTCACGGCGCCCCGGTTGCCTGTCACGGGCGACGCGATGGATACACGGTGTTCATGGCGTCGCCCGTTCGCGCATCCGGCGGCGCACCTTCGTCTACGGTGATGCGGTGCAGCGGATGCAACCTTCCGACGCGCTGTGGTACTGGATGGCGACCCGGGTGCGCAGCGACCAGTTCCTGGTGTACGCCTTCACCTCACCGGCGGTGCAGAACGCGGACCTGGCCGGTGCGCTGCTGCGTCGCGCGCGGCTGATCGGCGATCTGAACATCCACGTCGTCGACGTCCCGGCGAATCTGGACCGGCCCTACTGGGCCACCAGATATGCCGTGGCCGAACAGATCCGACGACATCCGGGACCGATGCGATGGCAGGACTGCCTCGATCGGATCGCCGCGGAGATGGCCCCACCACTCGACGCGCGGGAGCATCCGTGGCTGCTGCACCTGTTCGAGGGCGTCGCACCACCTTCTGATCCGCCTCCGATCGGCCGCGACATCGACTCCGGCGGTGCGGATCTCGTGGTCGTGGTACTCCAGATCGTCCACGCGCTGGGCGATGGATCGCGCACGAGTGGCATTGCACGACAACTGTTTTCCGATGATCCGATACCGTCCGGCGGTGGGCCGGGGCGGGTGGGGCCGCGGTCGGCACTTGCGGCAGTGTCGGCCGGTGCCCGCGCCCTGGTACGACTTCCCGTCCAGACGATCCTCATGTTCGGTTGGGGCGCAGTGGCATTCGATCGTCACCGGCGCCTGGCCGCGACAAGATCGGCCGGTACCGGCCGCGGGGGTGTGGCGCCGTCGCGTATCAATGCCGTGCCGGGTGACGACAGGGTGTTGCGCACGATCACCGTCGACACCGGGCGACTGCGGTGCGGCGGCGCGCTCACCGTGACCATCGGTGCACTCCTGGTGATCTCGATGGCACTGCCCCGCTACCTCGGCGACGATCTCGAACGTTGCGTGGTGACCTTGCCGGTCGGACGCACCGGAGCCGAACGGTGCTCGCGCAACACCTTTCGCAACGCGAGCATCGATCTGCGCATCGACATCGCCGACCTCGGCGAGCGGTCGGAGGCCATCGCGGCCGCGATCGCCGCCGCCCGTCAACCCGAGTCCGGCGCCGCGCGCGCCTCGCGTCGGGCCGAACACCTCACCCCCGCGCCGCTGCGCATCCTCGGCGTGCGCAGCGCCCACCTGGGCTCCGTCCCGGCATGGATCGACGGACTCACCGTCGTCTCGTCGGTCGATCGCGGAGACGCCGACCTGACGATCGGCGCCACCGATCCCGGCGGTGCGGGGGGAGGACGTGGCGGTCGGTCGGTGTTCACCGCGGGATTCCCGGCCCTGTCATCGGTCCACGGCCTCAACCACGGAGTGCACGGACTCGGTGACACGGTGACGATCTCGGTGATCGCCGACCCGCGGATCTGTCCCGACGTCGATCGATACGTGGACCTGCTCCGCGCCGCCGTCGACGAGATGGACGCGGCGGTGCATCCGGCGGGATGACCGCCGGATGCACCGTCGAGGCGGGACCGGCTACGGCGAGATCTGTGGTTGGCCCGGGGTGTCGCGGCCGCCCCGCTGCGGCCCGGTGACGTCGCCGGTGCCCTTTGCCCCGCGGGTCAGGCGCTTGGGCAGCCGATCGGCGAGCCCACCGAGCGGCGCCACCGACTGATTCAGCAGGTCGACGGTCTCGGCGAGCTCGTGCACGGTGTCCTGCATCGCCAGCAGATTCGGTGCGAGTTCGCTGATGACCTCGGTCAGTTGGGTGATGAGGTCGAGGGGGCCGCCGGGTGCGATGGCGCGTTCGACGGCACCGTCCTCGCCGACGAGCTGATCGAGGAGGCCGCCGTCCTCGGCCATCCGATCGAGGATGCCGCCGGCGGCGGTGACCTTCTCCAGAACGCCGTCGGGTGCGGTCAGTTTGTCGACGATGCCGCCCTCGGAGGTGAGACGTTCGAGGATTCCCTCGTTCTCGGTGAACTGATCGACCACACCGCCGGTGCGGGTCAGACGGTCCAGCGGCCCGTCCTTGGCCGTCAGTCGGGTGAGGATGCCGCCGTCCTCGGTCATCTGATCGAGGATGCCGCCGGGTGCGGTGAGCTTGTCCAGCAGGCCGTGTTCGGCGGTGAGGCGGTCGACGACGCCGCCGGGCACCAGGAGACGTTCCAGCGGCCCACCCGGGGCGACGATCCGCCCGAACGGCCGGTCCGGACCCAGCAGGTCGGCGAGCTGTCCGAGCAGGGCCAGCGGCGCCCGGGTGCTGCCGAGTTCGTCACCGGAGATGCCGAGGGCGTGGTTGACCTCGCTCTGCACGCTCGAGGCGGTGATACGGGCGATGGTGATCGCGGATTCCGCGGCGGTCAATGTGACGCCGGTGACGGCGAAACCGATCTGGAAGGGGAACTCGACCAGCGCGCGCACATCGATCTGACCGCTACCCGTGTCGCGTCGGCCCGCATCCTTGCCCGTGGGTGAACCCATGAGCGCACTGTAGGCCATCGGAGGTGGCGATCGTCGTCGGCGTCACTCCATCGGTGGCGTCACTCCATCGGCGGCGTCGTTACGCGGTGGCGCCTACTTCTTGGCGGCTGCCTTCGCGGCCTTCTTGAACTCGCGCACCTTCAGCAGGGATTCCGGGTCGGTCACGTCGGCGACCGACCGAAAGCCCTTCTTGCCGTAGTCGCCGACGACCTTCGTCCACCCGGTGGGCGTGACCCCCAACTGCTTTGCCACCAGCGCGGTGAAGATCTTGGCCTTCTGCTCACCGAAGCCGGGCAGGGCACGCACCCGCGCCAGCAGATCGGCGCCGGTGGACGCCTCGGTCCAGATCCGTTCGGCGTCGCCGTCGTACTCCTCGACCACGACACGCGCCAGTTCCTGCACACGCCCGGCCATCGATCTGCCGTACCGGTGGATCGCCGGTGGGGTGGCGCACAGGTCGGCGAAGGCCTCGGGATCGGCGTCGGCGATCGCGGCGGGATCGAGGCTGCCGAAGCGGTCCCGGATCTTCGCCGGGCCGGCGAATGCGCGTTCCATCGGAAACTGTTGATCCAGAAGCATCCCGGTGAGCAGTGCGAACGGGTCGGTGGACAGCAACTCGTCGGCGGCCGGGTCCTGGGCAATCTGCAGTTTCGCCATGCCCCGAGGGTAGTGCCCCTACACTGAGCGCCATGCTGCGTGGGTCCGGACGTAGGCGCTCGGCGGGGAGCGGGTCGAGGTTGTCGATACGACGAGGTGGGGTCGTCATGCGTCGCGTCGGTTCGATCGCGGTGGCGATGACGATGGCGACCGCGGCGCTCATCGGTACGTCCGCGACGGCCGGTGCGGCCCCGAGTTCGCCGTCCAACTACGTCACCACCATTCGCTGCGACAGTGCCAATCCGTGGCCGGCGCCGCGGATTCCGGTGTGGGTGGATGTCTACAACCAGATCGCCTTCCCGTCCGACGGGCTGCCGGGACCGGCCATCGCCCTGGTCGGTTCGTCGCGGAGCAAACCCGGCGTACTCGAGTTCACCGTCGAGGTGACGGTCAACTGGCGCAACAACGCGACCGGTCGCACCGGGACGGTGCGCGTGCCGAGCCGCGCGCAGACGGTGAGCTGGGAGGTGGTGCTGCACCCCGGTCGTGGTCCGGTCTCGTTCACCATCCATCAGAAGATCGGTGCCCTGGCGTTCGTACCGATGGTCAACGCGCAATCCTCGACCTGTGGTGGCCGGGCCTCGGCCTGAGTGCCGGCACCCGTCTCGGGGGCTGTTTCCCCGGGTAACCATCGGACATCGAATGGCGGGTCTCCGGGTGAAATCCCGCGGAATGCACCACTTGGCCGAGTAGCGTAAGCCGCAGTCGTCCGATCGATTCCAACCGACGGACCCGGACAGATGGGTTCTCCATGTCTGAAGCGCATCATGCGGAGATCGCAGAACAACACACGGCCAAGGTGATCGGGGTGTCCATCGCCGCGGCGGTCGGTGGATTCCTCTTCGGTTTCGACAGTTCGGTCATCAACGGCGCGGTCAGCTCCATCCAGGACACCTTCGAATTGAGCTTCCTCGTCAACGGATTCGCCGTCGCGATCGCTCTGCTCGGATGTGCGGTGGGCGCGTGGTTCGCCGGCCGGCTCGCCGACGTTTGGGGTCGCAAACGGGTGATGCTGCTCGGGTCCATCCTGTTCGTCATCTCGGCGATCGGAACCGCCTACACCCAGACCCTGTGGGATCTGCTGCTCTGGCGCGTCCTCGGCGGTCTCGGTATCGGTATCGCGTCGGTCATCGCGCCCGCTTACATCGCCGAGATCGCACCCGCCCGTTACCGCGGTGCACTCGCGTCGATGCAGCAGCTGGCGATCACCCTCGGAATCTTCGCGGCGTTGCTCTCGGACACGTTGCTGCAGAACACTGCCGGTGGTCCCGAGCAGGAATTGTGGTGGGGCCTGGAGGCCTGGAGGTGGATGTTCCTCGTCGGCGTCGTCCCGGCGGTGATCTACGGTCTGCTCGCCCTGTCGATCCCGGAGTCGCCGCGATATCTGGTGGGCCGCAACCGAGATGAGGAGGCCGCCCGCATCCTGCAGGAGGTGACCGGTGAGCCGAATCCGCTCGATCGGGTCAAGGAGATCCGGCTGACGGTCAAACGGGAGAAGGCCAGTTCGCTCTCGGATATCCGCGGACCGTCCTTCGGACTGCATCCGCTGGTGTGGGTGGGTATCTGGCTGGCGATCTTCCAGCAATTCGTCGGCATCAACGCGATCTTCTACTACTCCACGACGCTGTGGGAGTCGGTCGGATTCTCCACCGATGACGCGTTCACGACGTCGGTGATCACCTCGGCGATCAACGTCGGTATGACATTCGTGGCGATCCTGTTCGTCGACCGGATCGGGCGCCGGGTGCTGCTGCTGTGGGGCTCGGTCGGCATGTTCATCGGTCTGGTCATGGCGTGTGTGGCGTTCACCCAGGCCACCACCATGGTGGTCGACGGTGAACCGAAGACCTCGCTCGCCGACCCCTGGGGCACCATCGCCCTCATCGGTGCAAACCTGTTCGTCATCGCCTTCGCCGCCACCTGGGGGCCGGTCATGTGGGTGATGCTCGGCGAGATGTTCCCCAACCGCATTCGCGGTGTCGCACTGGGTGTCTGCACCGCGTTCAACTGGATCGCCAACTTCATCATCTCGATGCTGTTCCCGCAGATGAGCAAGGTGGTCGGACTCGGCTGGATCTACGGATTCTTCGCGTTCTGTGCGGCGGCGTCGTACTTCTTCGTCAAGTTCAAGGTGAGTGAGACCAAGGGGATGGAACTCGAGGACATGGATGCGGTCGCCGAGTCCCAACTGTCGGCCCGCGCGAGCAAGGCCGCGTCGAAGGCCAAGTGATCACCTCGGTGATCGTCAGTCCGCAAGGCCGTCGATGAGCAGGGCCTGCGCCGCGAAGTAGCTTGCCAGCACCCAGATCTCGGACAGTCGGCGCAGGCCCGGGTCGCCGATCAGGTGGCGCCGGTTGAGGATCGTCAGATCTGATGCGAGGAACAGCAACCCGCCCACCCGTAGCGCGGGCTGATTCGTCGGTGCGTCGGCGGCCAGAGCCGACATAGTGGCGAGGGTGTTGCCGTAGGGGAGGAGCACCGCGAGCAGTCGAGGCCGATGCGCGGCGATCACGGCGGCGGACTCACCGAGGACCGCCACCCGTGGGAGCAGGGTGTGTGCACGGGGTCGAACGCCCCGCCGCCAGAGCAGCGCACAGTAGGACAATTGCGCACCCGCGAACAGGGTGGCGCCGCATGCGAGCCGAGAGTCCTTGAGTGTCAACGGATGCCCCACTGTGAGCCGACGCTCACCGTCGGCCGGCGACGGTGGGGTGAACTCTTCGAGGAGCATCGCCCGATCGCCGGCCGCCGAGAACGTCACCGCCGCGGTGAGCAACGCGTTGTCGATTCCCGGCCGGCCCCGCCATCCGCGGATGACCTCGCCGGCCAACAGCGCCAACGGAATCGGCTTGGTGACGGCGGCGGTGCGTCGGGTTCCGACGGCACCGACGACGGAGGCGAGCGCGGCGGCGGCGATGTAGGTTCGCGTGATCACCGGGTCACACGCGCGACGAAGGCGCGGACGTCGTTGTCCGACATGGTTTCCGCCTGTGACTCGATGGGCGTGAGATAGGTCCGGCCGTCGACGAGGCGGTCGGCGCGGGCGTCGGTGATGTACTTCAGTGTCAACGGCACGATCACCGCGGAGTCCTGCAGGGTCTGCGACATCAGCACCGGGCGGGTGAATCCGCGTGTCGGCAGAGTGGATGCGCTCGTCAGCAGCGTGGTGAGGTCGGTGTTGCCGGAGAGTGGTTTGCTGAACAACGAGCCGAGGTCGAGTCCGGTGGCCGCGCGGGTGAGGTCTCCGATGCAGAGGTTCTCGGCCTTGGTAACCCAGGACCGTCCGGTGTCGGTCAGGTAGGCGTTCAGGCCGACCTCGGGGTGGGCCTCACCGATCGCGGCCAGGGTGTACAGCGCGTCGGCCACCCACACCGGGGGTGCGGTGATCGTGGTGGTGGGCCCGAGTTTGCCGATCACGGAGGCGAATTCGGCCGGGATGGAGGTGGCCGCGGAGCCGCGGTAGTCCAGATCCGCACTGCGGGCACCGGATACGCCGCGCGCCAACACGACCGCCGCAGACGCGCCCTGACCCTCGCCGACCACCGCCCACTTCTTGGACAGTTGGTCGGAGATGTCGTGGCCGGCCGCCACCGCGTCGACGATGTTGCGTGCGGTGGCCTGCAGGTCGAAATACTGTGGGGTGCCACTGGTTCCGAGCCCCGCATAGTCGGTGCCGACCACCGCGTAGCCGCGGCCGAGCCAGGTGCGCAGTTGGTCGAGGTCGGCGTCGGTCGGGTGGACCGACGGCGCACAGTCGTCGGCGATGCCGCGGGAGCCGTGTGCCAACGCCACGACCGGATAGCCGCCGCGCGGTGCCGGCCGGGTGGGGAGGTAGAGCGACCCGGTCGACAGATGCGGCTGATCGTCGGCGCCCACGCTCCAGTAGGTGAACTGATGGCCGCTGCCGGCGCCCGCGTACAGACGGGAGCCGGGGATCTGGCGGTTGGCGTAGACGGTCCCGGGTGCACCGCCGGCGGCACTTGCCGGCGCCGCGGTTCCCGTTCCGGTCCCCGTCGACGTCGTCGGCGCGGAGGTCGTGGTGTCGACCGGTGACGCCGAATCGACGGCGGTGTCGGGATCGGCCTGGGCCAGGCCGATGACCGATCCGGTGACCCCGGTGGCCACGGCGATCGCGGTGGCCACCGCAGCGGTTGCGGTCCGGGTTCTGCGTGCGACCCAGCGGGGTCGGCGTCGGATGGTGATCACGCGGTCACGACGCCGACCGCGGGCAGGAAGTAGCAGGTGGTGGTGCCGTTCTGGGCGGTTCCGTAGACCGCCGAGAGGATGGTGCCGTTGCCGGTGGTCACCGGTGCCAGACGCACGGCGCCGAGTTGGCCGAAGATCTTCGACAGCATGGCGTTGTTCTCGCCGCCGAGGGGTTCGAGGTCGGCGAACCCGCCCTGCAGGGTGCTGGTGTTGAACCACGCCACCTGGATCTTGCCGCCGGTGGTCGCGGTGGCCGGCACGAACGCATAGGCGGTCTGACCGTCCTGGACGAGGTTGAACGGTTTCAGGGCGGGAAGGTTCGGGAAGAACTGCTGGAGCAGTGTGTTGAGGGCGGTGGTCGGTTCGGTTTTCATCGGCCACGGCCCGGCCACCGCACCGGCGCCCGCGGTGACGAGGCCGAGCGGATTGTCGGCGGTGGGGGCAGCGCAGAACGGTGCCACCGATGGCGTGAAGGATTGAATTCCCAAGGTGCGCAGCACCGACAGCGGATCGGTGGAGGCCGCGACGTCGGTGCTCGCCGCAACGGCGGTTCCGCCGCCGCTCAGGCCATCGAGCGGCAACTGTCCGAGCAATGCGGTGATCTGATCCGGGGAGATCTGGCCCACGCTGTTCTTGATGGTCTCGGCGGCCTTGAGGGCGATCTGATCGGCGCCGGCATCCTTCAGTGTGCGCACGGCCTGGGCCAGTGCGCTGTCGAGGGGCACGGCGCCGAGTTCCATCTCGTCGGGCAGCAGACCGTTCGGAGTCGAAGGTGTCGCCGTCGAGGGGGCGGCCGGGGACGCCGGTGCTGTCGGCGTGGTGGCCGGGGCGGCATGCGCGAGCCCTGCGCCGCCGGTTGCGACGGTGACCGCGACGGCGAGGCCGGTGACGGTGGTCATCAGGCGGCGGGGTCGGGTACGGATGACGCTGCTCATGGTTCTCCTCAACGGCAAAACGCCCCACCGCGTAGATGGGACGGATGTGACAGATTATGCTCAAGTTAAAAGAGAACACGAATGATGCGATATGAACAAGCTGAGAAGCCGAGTTGTGACGTGGCCGCGATCAGTGGGAGATGGTCACCGGGAGATGTGTCGCAGGGAGATGCTGCGGAACGCAGCAGCGCCCCGGCCGGTCGGCCGGGGCGCTGGCGTCGGGGGTGTGCTCAGATGATCGCGAGGCCGATGGTCGGCGCGATCGTGCAGGAGATGACGCGTCCCTTGGTCCTGGTGGTCACGTCGCCGTAGATCGTCGAGATGATGCGGCCCTTGCCGGTGCTCGCGATGCCGGTGAACGTTCCGGGTCCGCTGGTCGCGTTGATCTTGTCGTTGCGCTTGAGCTGCGTCTGCCCGGTACGACCGTTGTCGATGTTGATCCAGCTGGCCCACAGCTTCCGGGACGGGCTGTTGATCGCCGGACCCGTTCCGAGGCTGGTGTAGACGTATCCGGCCTGACCGCGCTTCGGGCCGGGTGCCGGTGCGGCCTGCGGGCCGGCGGTCACCAGGGCGCGGCCCAGGGAGTTGCCCCCGAGGGAGTTACCACTGCCGGGCATGCAGCCGAAGCCCAATGTCGGGTAGAGGAACTGCTGGATCTTCGGTGCGCCCGGGCCCTGCGGGATCTCCGGCTCGCCCGGCTTGGCCACCCGGCGCTCGGCGACCTGTGCGGCGGCGAGTTGACGTTCACCCGGCTCGCCGAGGAAATCGACGATCTGCTGCCAGATCTCGCGGACCTGGGCGGGCAGCTGCCGATTGTCGGCCATGGCCTGCGCCTGGCGGATCAGATCGGGATTGATCTGCCCGTCGGGACCCGGCGTGGTCACCGAGCCGATGATCGCGGGTGCGAACGCGCCGAGCGAGTCGAGGGTTCGCTGATCCGGCTGGGGGGTCGGGGTCGTCGGCGCCGCCGATGTGGACGGGGCGGCGGGTGTCGTCGGTGCTGCGGAGACGACGGCAGGGATGGCCAACGACATCGCGAGGGCGGCGGTGGTGGCCGCGATCAGGCGATGGGGTCGTCGCATCGATGCAGGGTGTCGCACGAGGCTGGTGTCCTCACAGGAGTCGGTGTGGGCCGACATCGGAGCGGGCCCACGAGGTCGCGGATCAGTCTAAGCCCCGTGGGAGGGGCGGTGTCCAGGCAGCCTATCGCGCCCGTCCTGTTGCTGATGTGACTATTGATGCAATTGTTACTGATGGTGTGTCGTTGGTGGTGTCGTGTCACGGTCGACGACCTGGTTAGATCGAGCGGGTGTGCTCCCGTGGGCGCGCCGTCTTCACCGCTCCATCGTTCACCGCATCACCGTCCAGCATCACCCGTACAGGGAGTCCCGTGAGCAACCCATATCGCCGTGTCCGACAGGCCGGATCGCCGGCGCCCGCACGACTCGTGCGTGTCGGTGTCGCACTGATCTCGATGATCGTCGGGGCGGCCACGATCACCGCCTGTGGTGACGACGCACAGTCCGGCGCCGAGGTCACGATGCTCACCCACGACTCGTTCAGCCTGCCCCAGGAGGTCCTCGACACCTTCCGCAACGAGACCGGACTGACGCTCAAGGTGATCAAGAGCGGCGATGCGGGCCAACTCGCCTCGACGGTGTCGCTGACCCCCGGATCGCCCAAGGCCGACGTCGTCTACGGCATCGACAACACCTTCGCCTCCCGCCCCATCGACGCCGGGGCGCTGGAGGCCTACGCCCCACCCGCGGCCGCCAACGGTGCCTCGGAGTTCGCGGTCGCCGGTGCCGAGGATCAGTTGACGGCGGTCGACCGCGGCGACGTGTGCCTCAACATCGACGACACCTGGTACTCCAGCCGCGGTCAGCAACCGCCGAAGAGCATCCGTGACCTGACCCAGCCGACGTTCGCCGCGCAGGCCGCGCTGCTCGACCCGGGGACGTCGTCGCCGGGAATGGCGTTCCTGCTCACCACGGTCGGAATGTTCGGGAGCAACTGGCAGTCCTTCTGGAAGGACGTCAGCGGCGGCGGTGCGGCCATCGTCTCCGGGTGGGAGATCGCCTACAACCAACTGTTCAGTGCGGGTGAGGGTCACGGGGACAAGCCGATCGTGCTGTCCTACGCCTCGTCGCCGGCCGCCACACCCGGCACGAGCGCTCTGCTCGACGGGTGCTTCCGTCAGGTCGAATACGTCGGCATCCTCAAGGGCACCCGCAACGCCACCGGGGCACGCAAGGTCGTCGACTTCATGCTCAGTCCGACGGTGCAGCGCGCACTGCCGTCGTCGATGTATGTCTATCCCGTGCAGAAGAACACGCCGCTGCCCGACGGCTGGGCGCAACGTGCCCCGCTACCCCAGTGGACGGTGACCCTGCCGCCGGAGTACGTCACCGCGAACCGGGACTCGTGGCTCGAGCAGTGGCGGGCCGCGGTCGGTCGCTGATGGTCGCAACTCCCGGCCGGGCGGCTACCGCCAGTGGGGCAGTCGCGCTCCGGGTGATCCCGGTGGCGTTTCTGGCGATCTTCTTCCTGTGGCCGGTGGCGGCACTGGTCCGGCGCGCGATCACCGTGCGCAACCCCGATGATTCGATCGGCGCACTCATCGATCGGACCCACGCCTGGCACCTCTTGGGAGTCACGCTCGCCCAGGCGGGCGCGTCGACGCTGCTCGCGCTCGTCGTCGCGTTCCCGATCGTCTGGCTCTACGCCCGGATGCCCGGCGCGGGGTCGGTGGTACTCACGGTGATCGTCACGGTGCCATTCGTGTTGCCGACCGTGGTTGTGGGCGTGGCGTTTCGGGCGCTGCTCAGTGGTCCGCTCGGTGGGTTGGGCGTGGGTGACGGGTGGAACGCCGTCCTCGCCGCACACGCCTTCCTGAATGTGGCGGTGGTGGTGCGGGTCGTCGGGGCGGCGTGGCGATCGCTGGACACCCGCGCCGAGGAGGCCGCGCGCACCCTGGGGGCCTCACGTTCGCGCGCCTGGTGGACGGTGGTGGCGCCGAGGCTGCTGCCGGCGCTGGGCGGGGCGGCCACCCTGGTGTTCCTGTTCTGCTCCACCAGTTTCGGGGTGATCATCATCCTCGGCGATGGGGCGCTGCGCACCCTGGAGACCGAGATCTACACCCAGGCGGTCGGCTACTTCCGCATCCCCGAGGCGGTCCTGTTGTCGATGCTGCAGATCGTGGTCGTGGTCGCGGTCCTGGTGTGTAGCAGGGTGTTCAGCGACACCGGCTCGTCGTCGGGTTCGGCCCGGGCCGGCCGTCGCCCGCCGCCGATCGGCGGCCTCACCTGGCTCGCGGTCATCGGCGCATGGGCATGGACCCTGGTGCTGCTGGTCGGGCCGATCCTGGTGCTCGCCATCCGTTCGGTGCGTCCGAGCGTCGGTGGGCAGTGGACACTCGACGGGTACCGGGCCATGTCGGTGCCCGTCAACGGTGTGACGCCCCTTGCCACACTGCGGTATTCGTTGACGACCGCACTGCTGGCGATGGTCATCGCGGTGGTGGTGGGTCTGCTCGCCGGTCTCGCGTTGCATCGCTCGCGGGGGGTGGCCGGGGTGATCGGCAACGGACTCGCGATGATCCCGCTCGGAATCAGTGCGGTGACACTGGGTTTCGGCTACCTCATCGTGCTCGCCGCGCTCCCGCCGGAGGTCGCGGCCTCGCCGCTGGTCATCCCATGCGTGCAGGCACTGATCGCCATACCCGTCGTCGTCCGCATCGTCATCCCGGCACTGGAGGCGGTGCCGCAGCGGTTGCGTGAGGCGGCCGCGGTACTCGGTGCCTCGCCGCTGCGGGTGTTCGCCACCGTGGATCTGCCTCTCATCGGCCGATCTGTCGGTGCGGCAGGCGGATTCGCCTTCGTGATGGCGCTCGGCGAGTTCGGCGCAACCAGCTTCCTCGCACGCGCCGACACCACGACGCTGCCGGTGATGATCGGGTCGGCACTCAATCGACCGGGAGCGACCGAACTGGCCACCGCGATGGCGGCCTCGATGGTGCTGGTGCTCGTCACCACCGGTGCGGTGCTCCTCGTGGAGTTCCTCCGGCCGCGAACGGGGACACTGATCTGATGTTGGAGCTGAGCGGTCTGCGCGTCTCCTACGGTTCGGAGACCATCATCGACGATCTCAATTGGATTGTGGGCGGCCCTGATTCGCTGGTGACCGCCTTGCTCGGGCCGTCCGGTTGCGGCAAATCCACCGTGATCCGGGCGGTCGCCGGACTGCAGCGACCCGATGCCGGGACGATCCGCTTCGACGGCGTGGATCTCGCCGGGATCCCCGCGCATCGACGCGATTTCGGCGTGGTCTTCCAGGACGGTCAACTCTTCACCGGACGCAGCGTCGCCGCCAACGTCGCCTACGGTCTGCGGATGCGCAGGTGGTCACGGGCCGCCATCGCCGAGCGGGTGGCGCAGATGCTCGACCTCGTCCGGTTGCCCGGTACCGGGAATCGCCGGGTGGAGGCGCTGTCCGGCGGGCAGGCGCAGCGCGTGGCGCTCGCGCGGGCGCTGGCCCCGCGGCCGCGTCTGTTGTTGCTCGATGAACCCCTCGCCGCACTCGATCGGCGCTTGCGGGACAGCCTCGCGACCGAGATCGCCGAGATCGTGCGGGAGGCCGGAACCCCGACGATCGTGGTGACCCACGACCATGCCGAGGCGGCCCTGATGGGTGACTCGATCGCGGTCATGCGCGACGGTGCGATCGTCCAGTCGGCCACCCCGGCGCAACTATGGAGCACGCCCGTCGATGCCTGGGCCGCACGGTTTCTGGGATGCACCTCGGTGATCCCGGCGACGGCGACCGCCGACGCCCGCCCCGGCTCTGACGCCGGTCCGCGCCGGTTCGACACCGGCCTCGGGCACATCGACCTCGATGTCGCCGCGGACTCCGTGGAACTCGGCCTGCGGGCCGAGTCGGTCCGGGCGACGCCGGTCGGTGCGACCGCAAAGGGATCGTCGGCAGAAGGATCGGCGATCCGGGGCTCGGTCCTCGTCGTCGCCGACCTGCCGTCCGGACCGCGACTACGGGTGCGCACCGAGTCCGGCGAGTACGACGCGGTCGGGCCGGCGTCGGTCGGCGTGGGCGACGTCGTCACCTTGCGCCTGGTGCCCGAACGGGTGGCGGTGATCGGGTCATGACGCCCCGACATGTCCTGGCCGGGGCGATCATCGATCCCTCGGGCCGCAAACTTCTTCTCGCGCAACGTGACCGACCGCCCGAGGTTGCCGGGCTCTGGGAGCTGCCCGGCGGCAAGGCGGAGCCGGGGGAGTCCGACGCGGCGGCACTGCGCCGGGAACTGGCCGAAGAGCTCGGCGTCGACGTCAGCGTGGGTGAGGCTCTGCGCGAACATGTTTCGCTGAGTGGCGACCTCGTCCTGGTGGCGATGTGGGCGCGGGTCGTCGACGGCGAGCCGGTGGCGCTCGAGCATCGCGCCGTACGGTGGGTCGATGCCGAGGAGTTGACGGCACTGGCCGCCGCGGCACAGATGGTGCCCGCGGACACGGCGTGGCTGCCACAACTGGTGGCGACGCTGGGGGAGCGCTCGCGATGAGTCGTCGGCTCGCACAGACGCTGACGGCGCCGGGATTGATGCTCGTCGGCGGTACGTCGATGTACCTCGGGGCCGCGATCGCGGTGGGCCTGTTCGATCGTCTCGAGCCCGCCGCGGTGGCGTGGTTGCGGATCGCCGGTGCCGCCGTCGCCCTGGTGGTGTGGGTGCGTCCGCCGGTGGCGGCCTGGCGTCGGGACCGACTCGTGCTTGCCGGGGTGTTCGGCCTGATCACCGCCGCGATGAACATCGCCTTCTACGAGGCGCTCGACCGACTACCACTGGGAACCACGGTGGCACTGGAGTTCCTGGGTCCGGTGGCCGTGGCCGCGTTCGGCTCCCGGACGCGGCGCGACATCGCCGCCCTGCTGCTGGCCGTCGTGGGTGTCGCGTTGATCGTCGACGTGCAGTGGTCGGCGACGCCGGCCGGGCTGGCGTTCGCGCTCATCGCCGCCGCGTGCTGGGCCGGATACATCGTGTTGGGCAAACGGGTGGCGCTGCGCGGTTCGGGGATCGAGGATCTCGCAACGGGTTTCGTCGTCGCCGCGGTCCTGACCTCGCCGCTGGCCTGGGGCCTGACCGACGCGTTCGATCCCGACGCCCCGACCCTTCGGCTGCTGGGTCTCGGTGTGCTGCTGGGCATCCTGTCCACGGCACTGCCGTATGCACTGGACCAGGTGATCCTGCGCAGCGTCGGGCGCGCGCAGTTCGCCATCCTGCTCGCCCTGCTGCCGGTGACCGCCGCGTTCGTCGGAGTGATCGTGCTGCGGCAGATCCCGCCCGCCGTCGAGATCGTGGGTATCGCGGCGGTGGCCGCGGCGATCGTCGTCCAGGCGGTCCGGCCGTCCGGCGCCGTGAACGACGCCGACGGTGCCGAGACCGATGGTGCCGTCACCGGAGACGGCCGGGCGACGCCACCCCCGAGCTGATTGCCGGCCGGCGAACTCCGCTGCCCACCGTCGTTGACAGCGCCCTCCTCGACGCTGACAGCGCTCGGTTTTTCGATGACAGCGCTCTCAATCCCGTTGACAGCGCTCAGTTCTCCGTTGACAGCGCTCAGTTCTCCGTTGACAGCGCTCTTGATTCGTTGACGGCGTCCGGCTTTTCACTGACGGCGCCTCCGCTGAATGTCGCGGCGATGAGGCTCATGGTCGCGAGGCATACGTATCGACGTAGGGTTGCCCGGCCAGGACGGCCACCTCGCGCATGATCCTGTCGGTGGCGGCCCGGGGGTCGGAGTTCGCGATGTCTTCGCATTCGACGGGGCGTCCGATGACGACGGCGACGCGGTGCGGACGCCAGATCCGGGTGTGTGGTGGGTTCACCCGTGCGCTGCCCCGCAGGCCGATCGGGATGATCGGCGCACCGGTGGCCTGGGCCACCCGGACGACACCGGTGTGGCCCTGATAGACCGCGTCACCCGGCGTGCGCGTGCCCTCGGGGTGGATCGCCCAGACCTCACCGCGGGTCAACGTGTCGATGGCCGCACCGAGCGCGGAATCCGAGTGTGCGCCGCCGCGCCGATCGATCGGGATCTGGCCCATGGCCGAGAAGAACCATCGGGTGGCGGCGCCGATCGCACCCGGACGTTCGAAGTACTCGCTCTTGGCGACGAAGGTGACCCGTCGTCGGGAGATCAGGCAGAGCAGCAGGGAGTCGATGAACGCGTGATGGTTCGCGGCCAGGATGACCGGACCGTTACGCGGCAGGTGTTCGCGTCCGACGACCTGCGGGCGGGTCACGATGCGCAGGATCGGTCCGATCGCCGCGTACTTGGCGAGCGCGTACCACATGGTTCCCCCTCATCGGTCACCGTAGACAATGTCTACGCCGCAACTGGTAGACAATGTCTACATGACGAGTTCGACGAGTGCAACGCCGGCGGATTCCACGTCCGGCCGGATCGTCGCCGCCGGGATCGAGCTGCTGGAGTCCGAGGGCATCGACGGCGTGGGCCTGCGGGCGATCGCACGACGGGCAGGGGTGTCGCACGGGGCGCCGCGCCGATATTTCCCGACGCACCGATCCCTGCTGGCGTCGATGGCCCGGTCGGGTCTCGAGGACCTGGCGGGTGAGCTGGGGCCGATCCTCGGCAGCGATTGCGACCCGCGGACCCGGCTCTTCGATGCCGCTTCCGCGTATGTCGATTTCGCGGTCCGGCGACGCGCCATGTTCGCGTTGATGTTTCGGCACGACATCCTCGACGGTGCCGGAGGTGACCTGCGCAGCCTGTCGGTGCCCTTGCTGACCGAACTCCGTCGGGTGCTCGACGCGGCGATCGACACCGCACCGTCGGGAAAGCGAGAGGCCCCCATGTCGGAGGGGCGTCGGTGGCGTCGCGCCGTGACGTTGTGGACGTCGATCCACGGCATCGCGGTGCTGGCCTCCACCCGCGCACTCGACCCGGTCGCCGACATCATCGACCTCGATGTGCGCGAACTCCTCGTCGGCGTCGTCGAGGCTGCGATCGGCTGATCGCTGCGGGTGAGGGCGCTGTCAACGTCAGGCCGGGCGCTGTCAACGACATCGAGAGCGCTGTCAGTGAAGTACGAAGCGCTGTCAACGGTGCGGGGAGCGCTGTCAGTGAGGAGGTGAGCGCTGTCAACGCAGGAGAGGGCGCTGTCAGTGCGGAGCTGAGCGCTGTCCGTGGGTAGGTGAGTGCCGCCGGCGCCTCAGGCCGCGCGAGCCTTCTTGAGCGCCTTGTTCAGGTCCTTCTTGCTCATGCCCGCGATGTCGAGTTTCGCCATCCGGTGGATGACGACGGGGCAGCGGACGCAGCGGGTCTTCGACCTGCAGCACTTCTTCTTGGGCGTCAGATCGCGTACCTTCGCCGGGTTGGGCTTGCCCATGCCCATGACCGTAGCATCGGCCCTGCCGGTGCCGGTCGACCTGCTGTGATCGCGGTCTCCCGGATGGACCCGATACCCTGTCAGCTGTCGTCAGTCCCATGGCCTGATCGTCGGCCCACCCCAAGCACACGAAAGAGATCTCAGTGAGCGCTGCTCCCAACTTCCGCAACGTCGCGATCGTCGCGCACGTCGATCACGGCAAGACCACGCTGGTCGATGCGATGCTCCGGCAGTCCGGGGTGTTCGGTGAGCGCGCCGAGCTCGTCGACCGCGTCATGGACTCCGGCGACCTCGAACGCGAGAAGGGCATCACCATTCTCGCCAAGAACACCGCGGTGCACCGTCGTCAGCCCGACGGCACCGAGGTCGTCATCAACGTCATCGACACCCCGGGTCACGCCGACTTCGGCGGCGAGGTCGAGCGTGGTCTGTCGATGGTCGACGGTGTGGTGCTGCTCGTCGACGCCTCCGAGGGGCCGCTGCCGCAGACCCGCTTCGTGCTGCGCAAGGCACTCTCGGCGTCGTTGCCGGTGATCCTGGTGGTCAACAAGACCGATCGCCCCGACGCCCGCATCTCCGAGGTCGTCGAGGAAACCCACGACCTCCTGCTCGATCTCGCCTCCGATCTCGACGAGGAGGCCGCCGCGGCCGCCGAGCTGGTGCTCGATCTGCCCGTGCTGTACGCCTCGGGCCGGGCCGGCATCGCGAGCACCGTCGAACCGGAGAACGGTCAGGTGCCCGAGGGAGAGAACCTCGACCCGTTCTTCGACGTTCTGCTCGAGCACGTCCCGGCGCCCAAGGGGGATCCGGACGCCCCGCTGCAGGCCCACGTGACCAACCTCGACGCGTCGCCCTTCCTCGGGCGTCTCGGGCTCGTCCGCATCCACAACGGCACCCTGAAGAAGGGCCAGACCATCGGATGGTGCCGCGAAGTCGACGGCGAGCCCGTCGTGGAGAGGGCCAAGATCACCGAACTGCTGGCCACGATCGGCGTCGACCGGGCACCCGCCGAGTCCGCGGTCGCCGGCGACATCGTCGCCGTCGCGGGCATGTCCGAGATCATGATCGGCGACACCCTCGCCGACGCCGAGAACCCGGTTCCGTTGCCGCGCATCACCGTCGACGAGCCGGCCATCTCGGTGTTCATCGGGACCAACACCTCCCCGCTCGCCGGCCGCGTCAAGGGCCACAAGCTGACCGCCCGCATGGTCAAGGACCGGCTGGATTCGGAGTTGATCGGCAACGTGTCGCTGCGCGTGCTCGACATCGGCCGCCCCGACGCGTGGGAGGTGCAGGGCCGTGGCGAGCTCGCCCTGGCGATCCTCGTCGAGCAGATGCGCCGGGAGGGTTTCGAGCTCACCGTCGGCAAGCCGCAGGTGGTCACCCGCAAGGTCGACGGCAAGGTGCACGAACCCTTCGAGCACCTGACCATCGATGTCCCCGAGGAGTATCTCGGTGCGGTGACCCAGCTCCTGGCGGCACGCAAGGGCCGGATGGACCAGATGAACAATCACGGCACCGGATGGGTCCGGATGGAGTTCACCGTGCCCTCGCGCGGCCTGATCGGTTTCCGGACCGACTTCCTCACCGAGACGCGCGGCACCGGCATCGCCAACGCCGTCTTCGACAGCTACGGCCCGTGGGCCGGCGAGATCCGGGCGCGGCACACCGGCTCGCTGGTCAGTGACCGGGCGGGCACCGTCACCCCGTTCGCGATGATCCAGCTCGCCGACCGCGGAACCTTCTTCGTCGATCCCGGCGACGACACCTACGAGGGTCATGTCGTCGGCATCAACCCACGTGCGGAGGATCTCGACATCAACGTGACCCGCGAGAAGAAGCTGACCAACATGCGTCAGTCGTCGGCGGACGTGATGGAAACCCTGGCCAAGCCGATGCAGCTGGATCTGGAGGGGGCGATGGAGTTCTGCGCCGGCGACGAGTGCGTCGAGGCGACCCCCGAGGTGGTGCGGGTGCGTAAGGTGCACCTGGATGCCACGACCCGCGCCCGGGAACGGTCGCGCGCCAAGACGCGCGACGCCGCCGCGGGCTGATCCGTACGAGGCGTTGAAGTCGGGGGTCATGCAGGTGTGGGGGTGAACGGTTGGTGGAGGAGCAGGCACGGGTGCACCGACGGGTGAGTTCGAGGTGGCGTCGGTGGTCGCTGATGATGGCGGCCGTCGTCTCGGTCCTCGCGATGGCCGGGTGTACCGCCGACCCGCCACCGCCCGTGCGCGACACCGCCACCCCGCAGACCCCGGCCGAGTACCCGAACGAGAAAACCATCTACGTCGCCACCGAATCGATCGGTGCGGGATTCAACCCGCATCTCGGTGCCGATCAGAGCCCGGTGACCACGGCCATCGCCGCGATGACCCTGCCGAGCGCCTTCCTGCCCATCCAGACGCCCGACGGGGTGGTGTGGCAGCGCAACGATGCGGTGGTCACCTCGGCGGAGGTGACCTCGACGAGCCCGTTCACCGTGACCTACCGCATCCAGACGAACGCACAGTGGTCCGACGGGCTCCCCGTCACCGGGGACGACTTCAACTACCTGTGGCAGCAGATGTCGCGGCAACCCAATGTGGTGGCCCCCGCCGGGTACCGGCTGATCGACTCGGTGACGTCGAGTTCCGGCAGCAAGGTCGTCGAGGTCCGGTTCGCCCAGCCCTATCCGCGGTGGCGTGAGTTGTTCACTGATCTGCTGCCCAGCCACGTCCTGCGCGGCGCACCGGCCGGTTTCCAGACGGGCATGGACTCCGGGAAACCGGTGTCGGCCGGTCCTTTTCAGGTGTTCTCCATCGACACCACCCGCGACGAGGTGCGGTTGATCCGCAACGACCGCTACTGGATGACGCCGTCGACGCTGGATCAGATCGTGCTGCGGCGCGCGGGTACCGACTCGCAGATGATCGATTCGATCCGTTCCGGCGGTTCGGCGATGGCCACGGTCGGTGCCGGTCCGGCCACCTCCGCCGAACTGGCGGCGGTACCCGGGGTGACCGACCAGCGCAGCCCGACGTCGCGGGCCTTGACGATCAGCGTCAACGCCCGGACCCCGGTGATGAGCCGGGTAGAGGTCCGCCGCGCGATCCTCGGCATGATCGACACCAACCTCGCGACCCTGGCCAGCGCCGGTGACCGGGTGGTGGCGCAATACGCGAACACCGTGTACGCGCCGACCGATCCGGGATATTTCCCGGTCACCCGGACGCGTCCGGGCCCCGAGGCCATCGACGGTCTGCTCGCGGCGGCCGGATACCGGCGGGGAGCGGCGGCGTCGAACACTGCATCGAGCACTGCGTCGAACACGCCGGCGAGCGGCACGGCCTCCTCGGCCCCCACCTCCGGGTCGGCGAGTACCACCGCCCCGTCGTCCCCGGCCGACGAGTCCGCTCCGGAGTCGTCGGAGCCGTCGTCGACCACCACGATCCCGGCGGTTCCCGAAGGTGTTGCGCCGTATCAGCGCGACGGCCAGGACCTGGTGGTGCGGGTGGGCTCGATCAGCGGTGATCCGCGCTCCACGTCGGCGGCGTCGAACATCGTCGATCAGCTCCGTGCCAACGGGGTCCGCGCGGTGGTGGTACCGCTGCCCAACAGCGACCTCTACGGTGTCGCGCTCACCGAGTCCCGGGTCGATCTCGTCGTCGGCTGGACCGGACTGGGGGTGCCGCCGGCCGCGGCCCTCGCCTCCCAGGTCGATTGCGACCAGCCGAAGCCGGGAACCGAACCCTCCTTGTCGACGCCGCCGACCCCGACGAGTGTCGCGCCGAGCCAGGATGCCTCCGGTGCCGACAGCGTCTACGCCAGCAACATCTCGGGCGTGTGCGATCCGGCACTGATCGACCTTGCGCGAGCGGCACTCTCGGCCGAAGACCCCACCGACCTGCTCAATGACGCGGAGCCACTGCTGGCGGACGCGGCGATCTATCTGCCGCTCTACCAGGACAGCATGGTGGTCGCGTTGACACCCGCGGTCACCGGGGTGCCGCTGTCCGGACCCATCCAGGTCTCCGTCTACGGGACCGCGGCCACCTGGGATGTGCGATGACCCCGTCACGACGCCTGTTGCTCCTGCACGCCCATCCCGACGACGAGACGATCATGACCGGCGGCACCATCGCCCGCCATCTGGCGCAGGGCGTCGACGTGCGGGTGCTCACCTTCACCCTCGGTGAGGAGGGCGAGGTCATCGGCGACGAGTGGGCCCGGCTCGTCGCCGACGGAGGTGCCGATCAACTCGGCGGCTACCGCATCCACGAACTCACCCGCGCCCTGGCCGAACTGACCCCCGAGGGTCGGGAGCCACTGCGTCCGCGGTTTCTCGGCGGCGCCGGACGCTGGCGCGATTCCGGGATGGCGGGCACCCCGTCGGCCGAGCATCCCCGCGCCCTGGCCCAGGCACCCTTCGAGGAGGTGGTGGCGGCGCTGGTCGACGAGATCGTGGAATTCGACCCGCAGGTCGTGGTCACCTATGACGCCGCGGGCACCTACGGACATCCGGACCACAAGACCGTGCACGAGGCCTCGGTGGCGGCCCTGCCGATCGCCGCGGAGCGCACCGGACGACAACCCGCGGTGTATGAGTCGGTGACCGAACGAACGGCCCTGGCGGTGGGTCTGGCCGTCGCCGCCGACCGGGTCCCGCACGGCTGGCGGATGCCTGCCGACGGCGAGTTGCCCGATTACCCCGATGATCAGATCACCACCGAGATCGACGTCACCTCCGTGCTCGACCGCAAGGCGGCAGCGCTCGCGGCGCACGCCACCCAGGTGACGGTGGCGGCCTCGGGTACCGAATACGCCCTGTCCAACAACATCCTGCAGCCCGTCTTCACCCACGAACACTTCATCCGGCGCGACGCGGCGCAGCCCACCGGGACACGCGGCGCCGACCTGTTCGGCGGGGTGGCGCGCTGATGCGTCCGGCCGACCGGATCCTGCTGGGGCTGCTGATCCTCGACGGTCTGGTCGTCGGTCTCCTCTCGGTCGGATTCTGTTACCTGCGGTTCTGGGGTCAGCCGATTCCCGTGGTCGCCGTCGCGGCCGGGATACTCAACGTCATCCTGCTCTGGCTGGCCGCTCGTCACACCGACGGGCCGCTACGGTTCGGGCCGCTGGTGGCGTGGCTGATCGTGGTGCTCGTCGCCGCGTTCGGCGGACCCGGCGGCGACGCCGCGCTCTACCTCGGCGGGACCACCGTGGCCGCCACACTCATGCTGATGGTGTTCGGCCTGGGACTGCCGATGGCGCTCGTCTGGTCGGGCCGCCTGCCGGAACCGGACATCGAGTAGCACGGGCGCCGGGCGACGCCGCCGGATGGGACCGGCGAGAACAGTGGGTGGGTTCACGACGGTTACAGTGTGGACATGGTTTTGCGCGCGTGGGCGACCGATCGTCTCGCCCCCGTCGAGCAGGTGACGGCGGCGTTGGCCGCGGTGACCGCCGACCCGGCCGACGTATCGGACGAACAGTGGGTCGCGCTGCTCGGTGCCGACGGCACGGCGCTGGAGCACCTGTGTGCACTCGCCGATACCGCCCGCCGCCGGGTCACCGATCCCGACACGCTGACCTTCGTCGTCAACCGGAATCTTGACACCGCGGTGGCCGCGACCCTTCCGACGCGGGGGCCGTCGCTGGAGGACCTCGTGCTCGAGGCGGTCGACGGCGGCGCAACCGAGATCTGCATGCAGGGCCCCTTGCCGGAAGATGCCCCGGCCGACGGATATCTCCGTCTGATCGAGCGGATCACCGCGGCGGCGCCGGTGCATCTGCACGCGTTGCGGCCGCCGGAGATCCGCGACGGTGCACGCCGGATGGGTATCGGCATCGACGACTTCCTGCACAGTGCTCGCGATGCCGGGCTCGGTTCGGTACCGGGTACCGCCGCGCAGATCCTCGACGACGAGGTGCGAGCCGCGCTGGCCCCGCCCGGCGTCCCCAGCGCGGTCATCGAGTGGACCGAGGTCATCGAAGCGGCGCACCAGGTGGGGCTGTTCTCCACCGCGACACTGCTCTACGGGCATCTCGAGACGCCCGCCCACCAGGTGGACCACCTTCGACTGCTCTGCGACATCGCCACGCGGACAAAGGGATTCAGCGAGTTGATCCTGATGCCGATGGTTGCGCAGAACACCCCGGCGCATCTGCGTGCCGAGGCGGTGGCGACGGCGTCGACACGGGAGACCCGTGCGCTGCACGCCGTCGCCAGGTTGATGACCCTCGGGTGTTTCGATCACCTGCAGGTCGCCTGGACCAAACTCGACGCCGACACCGTCGATGCGGTGCTCGCCGGCGGCGTCGACGACATCGGGGGAGTGCTGCTCGACGGCGTCCTCTTGCCGCAGGCCGGTGCCGAGGCAGGCCGCGTCCTCGACGTCGAGGCCCTCACCGGGTTCGCGGACCGCGGCGGGCGGATTCTGCGGCAGCGGACCACCGCCTACACCGACCCCGCGCCCGATCGCCTGCTGCGACTCGACGGGGCCGTTCGGTGACCGACACCGCCGTCGACGTCACCACCGTCGACGTCGCCATCGTCGGAGCCGGCTTCGCCGGGATCGGGCTGGCGACCCACCTGGCCCGGCGCGGCACCGAATCCTTCGTCGTCCTCGAACGCGCCGACGCAGTCGGCGGAACGTGGCGCGACAACGTCTACCCGGGAATCGCCTGCGACATCCCGGCGCATCTGTACTCCTTCTCGTTTCTCCCGCCCGTCGACTGGACGTCGGTCTATCCCAGCGGCGCCGAGGTCCGCGCGTATCTCGAACGGACCGTCGGCGACGAGGGGCTCTCGGCGAGTATTCGTCTGAACACCGAATTGACCTCGGCGCGTTGGGATTCCGTAGAACGTCTGTGGCGGTTGACGACGGCGGGTCCCAGCGGTGCGGGCCGGTTGCACGCCCGTGTGCTGACGTTGGCGGTCGGTAGATTGTCCGAGCCCGTCATCCCTGACATCGACGGGTTGGCCACCTTCGACGGACCGGTGATGCACACCGCCGCATGGGATCACGCCCTCGACCTGTCCGGCATGCGGATCGGCGTCGTGGGGACCGGGGCGTCGGCGGTGCAGGTCATTCCGCACCTGGCCGACGTCGCCGACGAGCTGGTGGTCTTCAGCCGGACGCCACCCTATGTGGTGCCCCGTGACGACCGGGAACTCGACGCCGACGAGCGTGCCCGGCTGCGGGATCCGCGGGCCGCCGCACAATATCGCGACGAATTGTTGGCCACCGCCGACGCGGCGTTCGCCCAACGCCTGCGACTGCATCCGGACATCGACGAGATCCGCTCCCGCGCACTGGATCACCTGGCATCGCAGATCACCGATCCGGTGCTGCAGGCCGATCTCACCCCCGACTACGAGATCGGCTGCAAGCGCATCCTGTTGAGCGACGACTTCTATCCGACACTGTTGCGCGAGCACGTCGTCTTCGAGGCCAGCGCCCTCGAATCGGTGTCGGAATCGAAGGCGAGGGCCGCCAGCGGACGCAGTCACGACCTCGACATCCTGGTCATGGCAACGGGTTTCGAGGCGGCCCGACCGCCGGTCGCCACCCGGATCACCGGCCGCGGCGGGCATCTGCTCGCCGACCACTGGGCCCACGGGATGGTGTCCTACGCGTCGACGGTCGTCAGTGGGTTCCCCAACATGTTCGTCCTCGACGGCCCGAACGCCGCACTCGGCCACAACTCGGCGATCTACATGATCGAAACGCAACTCGATTACCTCCTCGGGGCGCTCGATCACCTGGCCGCCGACCCCACGCCGCTGGAGGTGACCGCCGCCGCCGAGCGGTCCTACACCCGCGAGATCGACGCGCGCGCCGCCGACACCGTCTGGCTGACCGGTTGTGACAGTTGGTATGTCGACCCCGACAGTGGTCGCCTGACGCTGCTGTGGCCGGGAACCGCGGCGTCCTTCCGGGAACGCAACGGCACTTTCGACCCGGCGCCCTTCCGCCACCCCGGCCACCCGGAATCGTCGCCCACCGACGCAGAGGAGTGACACCTGAGCATGCCCGCACCCGACATCGCCGCCGCACTCGAGCAGGCGCGCACCCGGACCGACCTCGACGTCGACGCCGTCGCCGCGCTCTTGTCCTGTGCCGGTGACGATCTGCAGTCCCTGCAGCGGATCGCCGGCCGGCTCCGCGACGAGGGTCTGGCCGCCGACGGCCGCGGCGCCCAGGTCACCTACTCACGCAAGGTGTTCATCCCGCTGACCCGACTGTGCCGGGACCGCTGCCATTACTGCACCTTCGTGACGATCCCCGGCAAGCTCACCCGCGCCGGTCAGGGCATGTACCTCGACCTCGACGAGGTCGTCGACATCGCCCGCAAGGGTGCCGAACTCGGTTGCAAGGAAGCATTGTTCACCCTCGGTGACCGTCCCGAGGACCGGTGGCCGCAGGCCGCGGAATGGCTTGCCGAGCGGGGGTATGCCTCCACGCTGGACTATGTCGCCGCCGCCGCGGTCGCGGTGCTGACCGAGACCGGCCTGCTGCCGCACCTGAATCCCGGCGTGATGAGTGCCGAGGAAATGCAGGCGCTGCGTCCGGTGGCCCCGTCGATGGGGATGATGCTCGAGACCACCGATCGCCGACTGTTCACCGAGAAGGGGCAACCGCATCACGGCAGTCCGGACAAGGACCCGCTGGTCCGCCTGCAGGTGTTGCGCGACGCCGGTGCGGTGCGGATTCCGTTCACCACCGGCATCCTGGTGGGCATCGGCGAAAGCCTCATCGAGCGTGCGCGATCCCTCCTGGAGATGGCCGACATCCACCGGGCGGGCGGCCACATCCAGGAGGTCATCGTGCAGAACTTCCGGGCGAAACCCGATACCGCCATGCGCGGCACACCGGACGCCGAGATGACCGAATTCCTCGCCGCGGTCGCCACCGCGCGAGTGGTCCTCGGACCGCACATGCGCATCCAGGCACCACCGAATCTGGTGTCGGCCGCCGAATGCGAGGCGCTGATCGCCTCCGGCGTCGACGACTGGGGCGGGGTGTCACCGCTGACCCCCGATCACGTGAATCCCGAACGGCCGTGGCCGAATCTGGACGCTCTCGCCGAGATCACCGCGGCATGCGGGTTCCGGCTCACCGAACGACTCACCGCACAACCGCGCTATATCCGTGACGGCGCCACCTGGATCGATGCCTCACTGGCCGAACACGTTGCGGCACTGAGTGATCCGAACAGTGGTCTGGCGGCGGACGTGTGCCCGGTGCCGCTTCCGTGGCCGGCGGTCGCCTGAGCGGGCCAGGAGCGTCGAGGTCGAGGCGTCAGTCCGCGATCTGCGCGAGTGCCTGGAATCCGCCGATCACGTCGGTGGCCCGATGAAGTCCGAGTTGCTGCAGCGACGCGGCCGCCAGGCTCGAGGTGTAACCCGCCGAGCACAGGATGATCCAGCGCACGTCATGGTCGACCGCCTGTGGGATGCGGGCGTCGCTGGCCGGATCGCATCGCCATTCCAGGACATTGCGTTCGATGACGAGCGCTGCGGGTACCTCGCCCTCGGCGGCACGTTGGGCCGCCGGACGGATGTCGACGAGGACGGCGCCCGCCTCGAGTTCGGCGGCGAGGTCCTCGGCGGGCAGCCGGACCAGACCGTCACGGGCCCGCAGCAGCATGTCATCGATCGTCATCGCCATGCCCGCCGACGCTACTCCGGTTCATTGGTCAGTTCGGTCCTGGTGCGGCGCAGCGAGCCGCTCTCGGTGACCTCGTAGAACGACATCGCCGTCAACGGCGGCGCATATGCGTGCACGCTCAGGGTGGGACCGGGATGCACGTCGATCGCGGTGTCGTCGCCGCGGCTGTCGGCGTCGAGCAGGTCCCGACGTGGTGGTGTGCTGTCGTGATGCTGCACGTCGTGCACCCAGCCCAGCGGGAAGGCCGCCTGGTCACCGGCGGTCAGGATGCGCAGGGCCAGGTCGTGTCCGGTCCAGCGGTACTCCCGCAGGTCGCCGGACAGAACCGTCAACGCACCCAGGGAACCGGCGTGGTCGTGCAGATCGGTGGAGCGGTCCGGGGTCCAGCTGATCAGCCACAGGTCCAGGTCGTCGTCGGACTCCAGGCGCGTCGACCAGCGTTCCACCGGGTCCCAGGACTCGGGGAGCAGGTGGTCGTATCGGCCGTCGATGACGTCGGCGACGCCCTGATCGGTGATGCGGAGCAGGTCGGCGGGGCGCAGGCGTGTCGGGAGGTTCGCCGTCGGGCGGGAGCGTCCGGCGCCGGCATGGGTGCCGGTGCCGGTGCTGGTGCCGTGGTCTCGGCTGGCGATGGCTCGGCGGGAGGGCAGGGTTGCGGTCATGAGGTCTCCTGGGTTCTACGGGTTGGTGGTCGCAGGGCGGGACATTCGACAGCGCCGGCGACACCAAAGCGATGGAGTGCTCACGTCGACCAGGGTGAATGCACGCAGATGTTTGCGCGAGGGTTGTCGTCATGGTGAGCGCAACGGGCAGGTGGTGTGATTTACACCTCAGGTGCGGGCGGTGACCAGGGGCGGGTGTCGAAAGCGACGGTGCCGGGGGCGATACTGTAGGACGACACGTGTGCGTGGCGTGAGCTGCCGTGCCACCACCCGCGTCGGGTGCGACCAGCCCTCGCACCGTCGATCGGCCGTTGACGAGGTGACGTGCCGACCCGAGAGCGTTTGCAGCGAAGGAGTGTCTGGTGACCTACATCATCGCGGAGCCCTGCGTGGACGTGATGGACAAGGCATGTGTGGAGGAATGCCCGGTCGATTGCATCTACGAAGGTGGTCGCAGTCTCTACATCCAGCCGGATGAGTGTGTGGACTGTGGTGCCTGCGAGCCGGTGTGTCCGGTGGAGGCGATCTTCTACGAGGACGACATCCCGGATGAGTGGGAGCCGTATCTGAGCGCCAATGCCGACTTCTTCGACGACCTGGGATCGCCCGGCGGTGCCAGCAAGGTCGGCAAGACCGATTACGATCCGCCGTTCATCAAGGAACTGCCCCCGATGAACACCGACGAGGACTGAGTTCGCACAGTGAGCCGTCGCCGCGTCAGCGCCGCGCTGCCCGACTTCCCGTGGGACACCCTCGCCGACGCGAAGGCGTTGGCGAACTCGCATCCCGACGGGATCGTCGATCTGTCCGTGGGTACCCCGGTGGATCCGGTCGATCCGCTGATCCGGGAGGCGCTGTCCGGTGCCTCGGAGTTTCCCGGGTATCCGACGACCGTCGGGACGCCCGCCCTGCGGGAGGCCGCCGCCGCGGCCCTGACCCGCCGTTACGGCGCCACCGGGCTCGACGAGTCGTCGATCCTGCCGGTCATCGGTACCAAGGAGGCCATCGCCGGGGTCGTCTCGCTGCTCGGGGTCACCGCCGGTGACACCGTGGTGATCCCCGAGGTGGCCTATCCCACCTACGAGGTGGGTGCGCTGCTGGCCGGCGCCACGCCGGTGCGCGCCGATTCGACCGTGGCGCTCGGCCCGATTCGTCCGGCCGTGCTGTTCCTCAACTCGCCGTCGAACCCGACCGGCAAGGTGCTCGGCGTCGATCACCTGCGCAAGGTGGTCGAGTGGGCGCGCGAACGTGACACCGTCGTCATCTCCGACGAGTGCTACCTCGGGCTGTCGTGGGATGCCGAGGCGGTCTCCATCCTCGATCCGCGGGTCAGTGACGGTGATCACCGCGGATTGCTCGCGGTGCACTCCCTGTCGAAGATCTCCAACCTCGCGTCCTACCGCGCGGGCTTTTTCGCGGGTGACCGCGACCTCGTCGCCGAGTTGCTGGCGGTGCGCAAACACGCCGGACTGATGGTGCCCTATCCGATCCAGGTTGCGATGACCGCGGCGCTGACCGACGACGGGCACGTCGACGCACAGCGCAAGCGGTACGAGACGCGACGTGCGGAACTCGCGGCGGCAGTGCGTGCCGCGGGCTTCACCATCGATCACTCCGAGGCCGGGCTGTATCTCTGGGCAACGCGTGGTCGCAACGGTCGTGACACCGTGCGGTGGCTGGCAGAACGCGGGATTCTCGCGGCGCCCGGCGACTTCTACGGGCCCGCCGGTGTCGACCATGTGCGGATCGCGCTCACCGCGACCGACGAACGGATCGCGGCCGCGGTGGCGCGGCTGGCGGAGTGACCCGCCACCGGTAGTTCTGTCAGTTCTTGTGCAGTGCCGCGTTGAGGGCGATGCCGTCGCCCTTCCACGCCACCACCTCGACCGCACCGGTGAGGCTGTTGCGACGGAACAGCAGGTTCGACTGGCCGGCGAGGTCACGTGCCTTCACGGTGGTGCCGTCCGGGCCGGTGACCTTGGTGCCGGCGGTGACGTACAGGCCGGCCTCGATGACGCAGTCGTCGCCGAGCGGGATGCCGCAGCCGGAGTTCGCGCCGAGCAGGCAGCGCTTGCCCAGGACGATGCGTTCCTTGCCGCCGCCGGACAGGGTGCCCATCGTCGACGCGCCGCCGCCGATGTCGGAGCCGTCGCCGACCACCACGCCCGCCGAGATGCGGCCCTCGACCATCGATTCGCCGAGGGTGCCGGCGTTGAAGTTGACGAAGCCCTCGTGCATGACCGTGGTACCGGGTGCCAGGTGGGCGCCGAGACGGACCCGGTCGGCGTCGCCGATCCGCACGCCGCCGGGTGCGACGTAGTCGACCATGCGGGGGAACTTGTCGATGCTGTACACGGTGACCGCGCCGCGTGCCTTCAGGCCGGCACGCACGGTTTCGAAACCGTCGACCGCGCACGGACCGTGATTGGTCCAGACGACGTTGGCGAGTTTGCCGAAGATCCCGTCGAGGTTCGCGCCGTGTGGTGCGACGAGCCGATGCGACAGCAGATGCAGGCGCAGGTAGACGTCGTAGGTGTCGATCGGTTCGGCGTCGAGATCGGCGATGACGGTCGAGACGGCAACGGTCTTCACGCGGCGGACGGCGTCCTCGCCGACGAGCGGGGCGAGGGTGGCCGGGATCGCGGACTCGGAGAGGATCTCGGTACCGCTCTGACCCTCGGCTCCCAGTGCCGGCTCGGGGAACCAGACGTCGAGAACGACGCCGGGATCACCGGAGCCCCCGTTGGTCACGGTGGCGATTCCTACTGCGTGTGCACCATTGTTCGTCACGGGGATTGAGCTTACCGGTCAGCCGCGCCCGGGCTTGACGGTGCCGGGCGCGGTCGCGATCCTCCGGTCGGCTCTAGCTGCGGTAGTCCCGCTGATAGTGCCGCTTCTCGGTGTCGGTGTAATCCGGGACCAGCGCGCTGTGATGGAGCTTGCGTCCCATCGTCGTCATCATCACGGCGGTGACGCCGAAGCCCACCACCGTCACCACGGCGGCAATGATTCCGAGCACGGTGTGCCCACCGGCGAACGCCACCAGCGTGATCGCCAGTGCCGCGAACGCGACGAGCATCAGGACGAAGGCACCGACTCCGGCCGGATGTTGGCCATGGGTGTCATGATGAGCGGACATGATGATCATCTCCTTGTAGTGGATCACCCGCTTCACTTCCAGTCTACGACTTCGGCGCCGACCCGTGGCCGATTGGTCCGGATTGATCAGATCATCCGAACGGTGGAAGTTCCTGGTCGGCGGCGGACCGCGGCCGTAGGGTCGACGGGCATGAGGCCCCCCGAATCGCGTGTGACACAGGCCGGTACCGCACCGGCCCGACGGCGTCGTCGATGGCCGTGGATCCTCGGGGGAGTGGGGATCGTCGTCATCGTCGGAATGGTCATCGGCGCGGTGATCTTCAAACCCTGGCTGATCTTCGTCAACACCGAGGTCGCCGACGAGATCCCGGTTGCGGTCAGCGCCGCGCCGGGCGGGGACGCGCCGACCGGTTCGCCGGTTGTTCTCTCCGGGGGAGAGTTCATCAGCCACGAACACGATACCACCGGATCGGTGTCGGTCATCGAGAAACCGGATGGCTCAAGGGTTCTCGCGATCGAGAACCTGGACACCACCACCGGTCCGGATGTGCACGTCTGGTTGTCGGCCGGCGAGGTGATCCCGGGGTTCTCCGGGTGGCGCACCGCGGGCGACGCGGCGTACGTCGATCTGGGGCCGATCAAGGGCAATCGCGGCGATCAGGTGTACGAGATCCCGGCGGGGACCGATCTGGCCACCTACCCGGCGGTGGTGTTGTGGTGCGTGCAGTTCAGCGTGTCCTTCGGCGCCGCGGAGTTGCACACGGTCTGAGCCGGTCGTCGCCGACGGCCGATCCGGCCGGGCTACCGTGGACCGGTGACCGACATCCCCGAGCTGGACCTGCATGCCGATCCCGTCGAACTGACCGCCGCCCTCGTCGACATCCCGAGCGAATCGCGCGACGAGTCGCTCATCGCCGACGCCGTGGAAGCCGCCCTGCGCACCCAGACAACGGGATTCGAGATCGTCCGACGTGGCAACCAGGTGCTGGCCCGGACCGACCGCGGCCTGGACAGCCGGGTGATCCTCGCCGGGCACCTCGACACCGTCCCGGTCGCCGGGAACCTGCCGCACCGGCGCACCGTCGACGACGCCGAGGGCGATGTGCTGCACGGCTGCGGCACCGTCGACATGAAATCCGGTGACGCGGTCTTCCTGCATCTGGCCGCGACGCTGGAGAACCCGGCCCACGATCTGACGCTGATCTTCTACGACTGCGAGGAGATCGCCGCGGAGTTCAACGGTCTCGGGACCATCGAGCGCGAGTTGCCGCAGTGGCTCGCCGGTGACGTCGCGATCCTCGGCGAGCCCACCGCCGGTCAGATCGAGGCGGGCTGCCAGGGCACCCTGCGGGTGCGATTGAGCGCCACCGGCACCCGTGCGCACTCGGCGCGAGCATGGATGGGCGACAACGCGATTCACAAGCTGGGCGATGTGTTGACGACGCTCGCCGACTACCGGCCCCGGCGGGTCGACATCGACGGCTGCGAGTATCGGGAGGGGCTCTCGGCGGTCGGGATCGGCGGTGGCGTGGCCGGCAACGTGGTCCCCGATGCGGCCTTCGTTGACGTCAACTTCCGCTTCGCCCCCGATCGCAGCATCGAGACCGCGCTGGAACATGTGCGTGCGGTGTTCGCCGGTCCGCTCTCGACCGGTGCGGTCACCATGGAACTGACCGACTCCGCCTCCGGGGCCCTTCCGGGGCTGTCCCATCCGGCCGCCGCGGCACTGGTCGCGGCGGCGTCGGGCCGCTTCCGCGCGAAGTACGGCTGGACCGACGTGTCACGGTTCTCTGCCCTCGGCATCCCGGCGGTCAACCTCGGCCCGGGGGACCCGAGCCTCGCGCACCGCGTCGACGAACGGGTGCCGGTGGCCCAGATCCGGGAGGTCACCGATCTGTTGCGGGCCTATCTGTCCTGATCGGGCGGATACCGTTGCGGTCATGACGAACCCAGGTGACGACGAGACCACACGAGAACTCCGCGTCGACGACGACCAGGAGGGCACCCGCTACGTGGGTCCGATGCGGATCCGTCAGGGCGAGGCCCCGGAGAAGACCACCGACCGCCGGTTCCTCGAGTGGGTCGATCCGCGCGATGCCGCCCTGCGCGCGGATCGCACGATGCGCGACTCCTGGCGGGTGCTGCGCATCCAATCGGAATTCGTGGCCGGTTTCGACGCGCTCAGTGAGGTGGCCGAGGCGGTCACCGTATTCGGTTCGGCCCGCTCGGCGCCCGACTCCGCGGAATACGCGCTCGCGGTTGAGGTCGGCCGGGCGCTCGGCGAGGCCGGGTATGCCGTCATCACCGGCGGCGGTCCGGGCGCGATGGAGGCCGCCAACCGGGGTGCGTGTGAGGCGTCGGCGAAGTCCATCGGGCTCAACATCGAACTGCCCTTCGAGCAGCACCTCAATCCCTGGGTCGACGTGGGCATGAACTTCCGTTACTTTTTCGTCCGCAAGACGATGTTCGTGAAGTACGCGCAGGCATTCGTGTGTCTGCCCGGCGGATTCGGCACGCTCGATGAACTCTTCGAGGCGCTGACCCTCGTGCAGACCAAGAAGGTCGTCCGGTTTCCGATCGTGCTCGTCGGCCGCGAGCACTGGTCCGGACTGCTGCAGTGGATGCGTGAGGTGCTGGTGGCCAAGAAGATGGTCTCCGCCGACGACCTCGACCTGCTGCATGTGGTCGACGAGCCGGCGGAGGTGGTCGCGATCATCGCCGCGGCGGCCGCGCAGCGCGATGCCGCACGTGAGACAGGGGGTGGGCAATGAGTGTGATCTGTGTGTATTGCGCGTCGGGCCGGCATGTGGCGCAACCGTTTCTGGACCTCGCCGCCGATCTGGGAACCGCGATCGGCGCGGCCGGACACACCCTGGTGTCCGGCGGTGGCAACGTGTCGATGATGGGTGCGGTGGCCACCGCGACCCGCGCCGCGGGCGGTCACACCGTCGGCATCATCCCGCGGGCGCTGATGGCACGAGAGGTCGCCGATCTCGACGCCGACGAGTTGGTCATCACCGAGACCATGCGCGAGCGCAAGAAGATGATGGACGACCGCGCCGACGGATTCATCACCCTGCCCGGCGGCGTCGGCACCCTCGAGGAACTGTTCGAGACATGGACCGCGGGATTCCTCGGGATGCACGACAAACCCGTCGTGATGCTCGATCCGGTCGACTTCTACGCGCCCCTGCTGTCGTGGCTCGGTGATCTGGTGGGTCAGGGGTTCGTCGCACAGAGTTCGCTGGATCGCCTGCGGGTGACCGATTCGGTGGACGACGCCCTGGCACTTGCTACTGCCCGGTAAGATAGCCGCACGCACCCGCGAAACACCGTCGTCGTCCACGGAGAGCGAGAACCTCGAATGTCGTCCCACGACACCCCATCGGTCGTCGGAATCTCAGATCTGGTCAAAGGCGTCCTCAAGATGGCGCCGCAGGCCCATCAGATGATCAAGCACGCGCCCGGACTGATCCGGCGGCCCCCGGATGCCAAACGCACGATCGGGTCGATCTTCCAGAATCATGCGAGCAGCCACCCCGACCGGCCGTTCGTCCGCTTCGGCGGCAAGACCACCACCTACGGTGAGGCCAACCGCACGGTCAACCGCTACGCCGCGGTGCTCACCGACAAGGGTGTGCAGACCGGTGACGTGGTCGCCATCCTGGCCAAGAACTCGGCCACCGACCTGCTGATCATGCTCGCCACCGTCAAACTCGGCGCCATCGCCGGGATGCTGAACTACAACCAGCGTGGCTCGGTCCTCGAACACAGCATGAACCTGCTCGGGGCGCGGGTGCTCATCCACGATCCCGACTGCGCCGAGGCCTTCGAGTCGATCCCGGACTCGGCGCTGCCCGACCATGTCCTGACCTTCGCCGACCTCGACGAGGAGGCGACGGGCAAGCCGGAGACCGACCCCGAGGTCACCGCCACGCTGCCCGCCTCCACCGAGGCGTTCTACATCTTCACCTCCGGCACCACCGGGATGCCCAAGGCCAGCGTGATGAGCCACAATCGCTGGTTGGCGAGCCTGTCGGGGATCGGTGGACTCGCGGTACGACTGCGCGCCAGCGACACGATGTACGTGCCGCTGCCGCTGTACCACAACAACGCCCTGTCGGTGTCGCTGTCCTCGGTGCTCGCGGCGGGGGCCTGCATCGCGATCGGCAAGCAGTTCTCGGCGTCGAAGTTCTGGGACGACGTCATCCTCAACCGTGCCACCGCGTTCTGCTACATCGGCGAACTGTGCCGCTATCTGCTGGCACAACCGGAGAAGCCCACCGACCGTACCCACAGTGTGCGTCTGGTCGTCGGCAACGGCATGCGACCGGACATCTGGGACGAGTTCCGGGACCGTTTCGGCATCGACCGGATCGTCGAGTTCTACGGCGCCAGCGAACTCAACCTGGTCTTCGTCAACGCCTTCAGCGCGAGCCGCACGGCCGGTTTCTGCCCGCTGCCCTACGCGATCGTCGACTACGACGAGGGCGGCAAGCCCAAACGCAACGACAAGGGACGGCTGACCAAGGTCGGGCGCGGCGGCACCGGCCTGCTGCTGTCCGGCATCAACGACCGGGTCCCGATCGACGGCTACACCGATCCGGCCGAGACCGAGAAGAAGATCGTCCGCGATGCCTTCAAGGAAGGCGATGCGTGGTTCAACTCCGGCGATCTCGTCCGCGATCAGGGCTTCAGTCACATCGCCTTCGTCGATCGCCTCGGCGACACCTTCCGCTGGAAGGGCGAGAACGTCGCCACCACCGAGGTCGAGGCCGGCCTGGACGGAAGCCCGATGGTGGCACAGTCGGTGGTCTTCGGGGTCGAGGTCCCGGGTACCGACGGCAAGGCGGGGATGGCGGCGATCACGATCCGCGAGGGCGAGAGCTTCGACGGCGCCCAGCTGGCCAAACACCTCTACGACGCCCTGCCGAGCTACGCGATGCCGCTGTTCGTCCGGATCGTCGGCGCGCTGGAGGCGACCTCCACCTTCAAGAACCGCAAGGTGGAGCTGCGTGAGGAGGGGTACTCCAAGCCGGGTGACGACCCGCTCTACGTACTCGCCGGCCGGGACAAGGGCTATGTCGAGTTCTACGAGTCCTACCCGGACGATGTCGCCGCGGCCAAGGCACCCAAGGGCTGACGCGACGCGCGAGGGGCGCTGAGGCGAACGCGACGCGGCGACCGCGCGCAACTGCGCTCTCCGTAGGCTGTCGGCATGTATGGACAGACCTTGTGCGGGCGCCCGGTCGCCGTTGACCGTGCGCTGGTGATGGCCATCGTCAACCGCACACCGGACTCCTTCTACGACCGCGGCGCGAGCTTCTCCGACGCGGCGGCGCAGGCGCGGATCGACCAGGTGGTCGCCGAGGGTGCCGACATCGTCGACATCGGTGGGGTGAAGGCCGGACCGGGCGAGGAGGTCGATGCCGTCACCGAGGCGGCTCGCGTGGTGCCGATGATCGACTGGATCCGCGGCCGGTATCCGGATCTGCTGATCAGCGTCGACACCTGGCGTTCGGAGGTCGCCGACGCCGCATGCGCGGTGGGAGCCGACCTCATCAACGACACGTGGGCCGGAGCCGATCCCGATCTGGTGTCGGTCGCCGCGGCCCGCGGCGCGGGCATCGTCTGCTCGCACACCGGTGGCGCGGTGGTCCGTACCCGCCCGCACCGGGTCGGATACGGCGATTCGGTGGACGCGGTGGTGGCCGACGTGCTCGACGCGGTGACCTCAGCGGCGCGCCGCGCCGAGGCCGCAGGTGTGGCCCGAGACTCGATCGTGATCGACCCGACACACGATTTTGGCAAAAATACTCACCACGGTCTGGCCTTGTTACGCCACGTAAAAGATCTTGTTAAGAGCGGCTGGCCAGTGCTGATGGCGCTGAGCAACAAGGATTTCGTGGGGGAGACTCTGGGTGTGGATCTCGCACATCGAGTGGAGGGCACACTCGCGGCAACGGCTCTGAGCGCCGAACACGGCGCCCGGATCTTCCGTGTACACGAGGTCGCCGCCACCCGACGTGTGGTCGACATGGTCGCCGCGATAGCGGGCACACGGCCTCCAGCCAGAGCAGTCAGGGGACTCGCATGACCAAGAAGGTACGTCGAACCCAGAATCGTCGAACGATCGCCGGACGCACCACCTCCGGTTCCACCGGCCGCGACAAGGCGGCGATGTGGCCCGCCTCCGCCGACACCTCCGACACCCGGAGCGGGTGGTCGACCACGCACACGTGGGAGAAGCCGGACTGGACCGTCGAAGAACTCATCGAGGCCAAGGACGGTCGCACCGTGTCGGTGGTGCTGCCCGCACTGAACGAGGAGGAGACGGTCGCCGACGTCATCGCGACCATCCGCCCGCTGGTGGGCACGCTGGTCGACGAACTGATCGTGTTGGACTCCGGGTCCACCGATGCCACCGCAGAACGCGCCACGATGGCCGGCGCGCAGGTGATCAGCCGCGAGGAGGCGGTGCCCGAACTCGAACCCGTCAGGGGTAAGGGTGAGGTGCTGTGGCGCTCGATCGCCGTGGCCACCGGCGACATCATCGCCTTCGTCGACTCCGACCTCATCGACCCGGACCCGATGTTCGTGCCGAAGATGCTCGGACCGCTGCTGGTCAACCCCGACATCCAACTGGTCAAGGGCTACTACCGGCGCCCGCTGCGAACCGGGGGAACTCAAGACGCCAACGGTGGCGGCCGGGTCACCGAACTCGTCGCCCGCCCGTTGCTGGCCTCGCAGAAGCCCGAGCTGACCGCCGTCCTGCAGCCGCTGGGCGGCGAGTACGCCGGCACCCGCGAAATGCTGTCGTCGGTGCCGTTCGCACCGGGATACGGGGTGGAGATCGGCCTGCTGATCGACACCTACGATCGATACGGACTCAACGGGATCGGCCAGGTCAATCTCGGGGTCCGCACGCACCGGAATCGTCCGCTGATCGAACTCGGCGTGATGAGCAGGCAGATCGTCGGCACCCTGATGCGACGCTGCGGCATCGAGGAATCCGGGGTCGGACTCACACAGTTCACCGCCGAACCCGACGGCACCTTCACCCCGCACACCACCGAGGTGTACCTCGAGGACCGTCCGCCGATGAAGACGCTGCGCGCGGTCGACATCGACTCCGACGGCGAGGAGATCGCCTCCTGATCCGCCGGTCGCGGGGCGGCTCCCACCCGCCGGTCTGACACCATGGTCTGATGCAGACCCTCTTGCTGTACCTGCTGATCATGGCTGTCGTGGTGGCCGTCATCTTCGCCGTGGTCTGGTTCGTCTTCGGCCGCGGCGAAGATCTGCCGCCGATCGACGACTCGTCCACACTGACGCGTCTGCCACGCAACGGGATCCACGGATACGACGTCCGTGCGCTGACCTTCGCGCTCACGGTCCGTGGCTACAAGCAGAGTGAGGTCGACTGGGCGCTGGCCCGACTGGCCGACGAGATCGACGATCTGCGTGCCCTGATCCAACAGCTGCAGGATGCGCGCGACACGGTGTCGGTCGGGTACCCCTCGGCCGGGATGCTCGGCCGGCACGAGGCTGATGACGCCACGCCTGCGGCCACCGACAGCGTTCCGGCCGAGCGCCTCACCGACCCTGCCGCGGCGCCGACCGACGCCGACACGATCACCCCCGACGCCGAAGACGTGCCCGAACCCTGACACACGGGCCGCCTCCGCGCGGTCCGGCCCACGCGGCCACGTATCATGACTGTGGCGGCAGCCACCATGACCGGCCGAGAGTCGATCGTCGTGGTTGCCGGATGCACTCGGCGACACAGAACTCTGAAGGGAGTTTGAGAATGGCGGCGATGAAGCCACGGACTGGGGATGGGCCCCTCGAGGCGGCCAAGGAAGGACGTGGGATCGTCGTTCGCATTCCGATCGAGGGTGGTGGGCGTCTGGTGGTCGAACTGACCGCCGACGAGGCCGCCGCACTCGGTGAGGAGTTGCGCGGGGTCACCGGCTGACCGGGCCCGACCGTATCTCGGCCCTGGCCGAGATGGTTGCGTCCTTCCGATGCCCGGTGTGTACCGGGCCGCTGGAACTGATGGCCGATCGCAGCGCACTGCGCTGCGATCGGCGTCATTCTTTCGACATCGCCCGTCAGGGTTACGTCTCTCTGCTGGATGGGAAATCCGGCGCTCTCCGTGCCGACACCGCCGACATGGTCGCCGCACGACTGCGCGTGCATGAGGCCGGTGTCCTCGACGCCGTCGTCGCGGCCACCGCCGACGTGGTCGCTGACCTCGTCGGGCCGGAACCCTCGCCGGTCCTCGTCGATCTCGGAGGCGGGCCGGGGGTGTATCTGCGGGCGTGTCTGCGCAGGCTCCCGGACGCGCGCGGAGTGGTGTTCGATCTGTCGAAATACTGTGCCCGCGCGGTCATGCGGGAGCGCCCCGCCGCAGTCGCCGTCGTCGCCGACGTGTGGCGGTCGATCCCGATGGGCGATGCCACCGCGACACTGGCCCTGTCGGTGTTCGCGCCCCGCAATGCGACGGCGACCGCACGGGTGCTCACACCCGACGGTCACCTGGTGATCGTCTCCCCGCAGGCCGACCACCTGCACGAACTCATCGCGCCGATGGGCATGCTGAATGTCGCGCCGGACAAGGACACCCGGATCGAGGCGGCGATGGAACCGGATTTCGAGATCCTCGGGCGTCGGTCGGTGCGATCGGCCGTCGTCGTCGACGCACCCGTCATCGCCGATCTGGTGGCGATGGGGCCGTCGGCGTTTCATCACCCACGCGCGCACATCGACGAACTCGCGGCACAGTGGGTGGCGCAGGCCGGTGGGCCGATCGAGGTGACGTGCGCGGTCACGATCACCGTGTGCCGGCCGCGGACCGCCGGCCGGTGATGACGGCGATGGTGGTCCGGAGAATTCGACGGCTACCGCGCGGCGGCCCGATAGACCCCCAGCGTCTGCTCGGCGATCGTCGCCCAGGAGAATTCGGTGGCCGCACGTTCCCGCCCGGCACGGCCCATGGCAGCCGCCGACGCCGGATCTGCGCTCACGGTGTTGACGCCGTCGGCCAGTCCGCGCTCGAAGGCGACCGGGTCCGCCGGGTCATAGGGGACCAGCACCCCGGTCACGGCGTCGACGACCACCTCGGGGATGCCGCCGACCGCCGACGCCACCACCGCCGTCGAGCACGCCATTGCCTCGAGATTGACGATTCCCAGTGGCTCGTACACCGATGGGCATACGAAAACCGTTGCTGCGGTCAGTATTTCGCGGATACGCGGATGGGGCAGCATCTCCCGGATCCAGTACACGCCGTCGCGTGACCCCGACAACGCCGACACCGCGGCCTCGACCTCGGCACCGATCTCCGGGGTGTCCGGCGCGCCGGCACACAGGATCAACTGGATCTCGGGATCGAAATGATGGGCGGCGGCGACGAGGTGGGCGACACCCTTTTGCCGGGTGATGCGCCCGACGAAGGCCACGATCGGACGGTTCGGGTCGACACCGAGTGCGGTCAAGGTGGACTCGGGACCGAAGGGGTCATCCACCGGATACCACTGCGTCGTGTCGATTCCGTTGCGCACCACGTGAACTCGTTCCGGATCGAGGCGCGGATAGGTGGCGCAGACATCGCCCGCCATGCCGGTGCTGACGGCGATCACCGCATCGGCGTATTCGACGGCGTTGCGTTCGACCCAACTCGACACCCGGTATCCGCCGCCGAGTTGTTCGGCCTTCCACGGCCGCATCGGCTCCAGTGAGTGTGCGGTCAACACATGTGGCACGTCGTAGAGCGCACCGGCCAGGTGCCCGGCGAGCCCGGTGTACCAGGTGTGGGAGTGCACCAGGTCGGCTCCGGCGGCCCCGACGGTCATCCGCAGATCCGCCGACAACGTGGTGATCGCGGCGTTCGCGCCGGCCAGTCCGGGGTCGGGGGAGTAGACCTCGGCGGTATCGCGGGGGGCGCCCATGCAGTGCACGTCCACGTCGACGAGATCGCGTAGATGCCTGACCAACTCGGTCACATGGACACCGGCCCCACCGTAGACCTCGGGCGGATATTCCCGTGTCATCATCGCCACCCGCATGGCTAGAGACGCTAGTGCCCGCGACGGCTCTTCGCCATCGAAGTGCGTCAAGTCGTCGGCGCGCCTGCAAGCTCACACCGACGAGGTGGTGTGTTCACCTGGCCGGGGCGGGTGTTGACGGTTAAGTTTGTGAGTGTGAGATCACAGCCGCATGTGCTCGGAATCGTCCTCGCTGGCGGTGAGGGAAAACGCCTGTACCCCCTGACGATGGACCGCGCGAAACCGGCGGTTCCGTTCGGCGGCGCGTACCGGTTGATCGACTTCGTCCTGTCCAATCTGGTCAACGCCGGATACGAACGCATTTGCGTTCTGACGCAATACAAGTCGCATTCACTCGACCGTCACATCAGTCAGACCTGGTGGTCATCGGGATTTCACGGGGAGTACATCACGCCGGTCCCCGCCCAGCAGCGGCTCGGCCCGCGCTGGTACACCGGCAGCGCCGATGCGATCTTCCAGTCGATGAACCTCATCCACGACGAGCAGCCCGAGTACATCGTGGTCTTCGGCGCCGACCACGTGTACCGGATGGATCCGTCGCAGATGGTCGAGGCCCACATCGATTCCGGTGCCGACGTGACCGTCGCCGGCATCCGCGTTCCGCGTGCGGAGGCCACCGCCTTCGGCTGCATCGATTCCGACGATTCGGGGTTGATCACCCGATTCCTCGAGAAGCCGTCGGATCCTCCCGGAACGCCCGACGATCCGGAGGTCACCTTCGCGTCGATGGGCAACTACGTGTTCACCACCGAGGCGCTCGTCGAGGCCATCCGGGCCGATGCCGCCGACTCCGACTCCGATCACGACATGGGCGGCGACATCATCCCCGCCTTCGTCTCGCAGGGCAGCGCCTACGTGTACGACTTCGCCGACAACGAGGTCCCCGGCGCCACCGAACGCGACAAGGGGTACTGGCGCGACGTCGGTACCCTCGACGCCTTCTACGACGCCCACATGGATCTGGTGTCGGTCCACCCCGTGTTCAACCTCTACAACCGGCGCTGGCCGATCCGCGGCGAGACGCTGCATCTGCCGCCCGCCAAGTTCGTTCAGGGCGGCCACGCCCAGGACTCGGTGGTCGGGGCCGGATGCATCGTCTCGGCCGCGTCGGTGTCCACATCGGTGCTCTCGGCCAACGTGATGATCGAGGACGGCGCGGTGGTGGAGGGCAGCGTGCTGATGCCGGGCGTGCGGATCGGCAAGGGCGCTGTCGTGCGTCACGCCATCCTCGACAAGAACGTCGTCGTGGGTGAGGGTGAACAACTCGGCGTCGACCTCGAGGCCGATCGCGCGAAGTATGCGGTCAGCGCCGGCGGCGTCGTCACCGTGGGCAAGAACATCCGCGTCTAGGCGCGTCCGGGCGCAGCGGTTCAGTGCCTCAGCGCAGCGCCGATCAGTGCCGGCACGGTTACGTGGTCGACGGCGTCGGGCAGCGCGTCGACCGGCCACCAGCGCAGGTCGACCGACTCGGAACTGCACTCGATCGGCGGCGGGGCGCCCGTCGCGGTCGGCGCGGTGACGACCGCGAACTGCATGTCGAGGTGGCGGGTCGGCACGCCGAGCGAGCAGGTGATCGGGTGAGTGTGCAGCGCGACGAGCCCACCGGTGATCTCCAGGTCGCCGATCCCGGACTCCTCGCGCGCCTCGCGCCGGGCCGCCGCGGTGATGGACTCGTCGTCGGGTTCGCAATGACCGCCGAGCTGAACCCATTTCCCCACGCGCGGATGCAGTGTCAGCAGCACGTGCTCACGCGCGGCGTCGAAGACGATGGCCGACGCCGTCAGATGACCGGCCGCGCAGGCCCGCAGACAGGCGTCGTCGGTGGCGGCCAGGAAAGCCAGATAGGTGTGCCGCAGGGCATCCTGCGCGGCGTCGGGGGCCGACCATCCGCTCAGCAATTCCACCGCCGACGCATGCAACGACGCGGCACTCACAGTTCCACCAGCCACTCGTCGACCGGCGCGGGTGAGCGCACCGACAGTTCCTCGGTGGGATGGCCGATCGCGATGGCGCCCAACGGTTCCCACGACGACCCGAGATCGAGGGCATCGCGCACGACGTCGGCGGCGAAGATGGTCGAACCGACCCAGCAACTGCCGAGGCCGCGCACCGACAACGCCACCAGCAAGGCGTTGACCGCACCTCCGGCGGCGACGGTGAACATGGTGTGCTCGCACTCGTTGCGACGCGGGTCGGGATACTCGTGCGCGCCGTCGGCGACGAGGAACGGGATCACCAGTTCTGGCGCGTCGTAGAGGATCCGGCCGCGCCGGAGTCGGGCCTCGATGGAATCGGGGGTCTTGTCATCGGCGGTCAGATCCGACCGCCACCGCCGCGTCATCGCCTCCAACAGGGCGGTGCGCCGTGCCGGATCGCGCAACCACACGAACCGCACCGGATGGGTGTGGTGCGGCGCCGGCGCGGTCAGCGCGTCGGCACAGGCGGCACGGATGTCCTCGGGTGACACCGCGCGCGTGTCGAACGACCGCACCGACCGCCGGGTCAGCAGTGCCTCACGACGTCCCCGCTCGATGGCCTCGGCGGTGCCGAGGTGGAAGAGATCCTCGGCGATCGGCCGGATCAGGTCGGTGGCCCGTGACCCGTCGTCGGTGACGCTCAGGCCGCGCACCACCGCCACCGGAACACCCGCGAGTTTGCCCTTGACCAGATCGGCGGCCGCGGCGATCTCGTCGGCAACCGCGATGTCGGTCACCAGGAGAGGGTTGCCGTAGGCGTCGACGCCGCCCTCGTACGGATGGCTGACCGCGATACCCGACGACCCGATCGCGACGTCGGTCTGCCCGGTACGCCACGCCCGCCCCATGGTGTCGGTGACGATCACCGCGACGTCGAACCCGCGGGCGCCCAACGCCTCCCGCAATCGCCGGGCACTGGCATCGGGGTCCTCCGGCAGCAGTGCCAGGGAATCGGTCGGCACGTTCGATCCGTCGATGCCCGAGGCCGCCTGAATCAGGCCGAGTCGGTTCTCGGTGATCAGGGTGCGGTTCTTGCGCGCGATCACCCGGACCGATTCCTGTTCGACGAGACGGCGGCGCAACGCATCCCGCTCCTCGGGGTCGGTGGGTGCCACCACCATCCGTCCCTCGATCTTGGAGAACACCTTGCTCGTCACCACGACGACATCACCGCCCGCCAACCATGGTGCGGCAGCCAGGATTTCGGCGGCGAGGTCGGAGTGCGGGCCGAACTCGGGCAGACCGGTGACCGGCCGGATCGAGATGGCCCCGCCCGCCCGGTGGTCGCGTGGCGTCATCCGCGCACCGCCGGGGTGTCGACGCCGACCAGCGCGCACGCCGCCCGCACCATGTGTGCGGTCGTGATCGGATCGCTCATCAGCAGCGGCGCCGACCCGATCGAGATCCCCTCGACCGCCGCGTCGTCGCCGTCGGCGATCAACCAGCCGTCGAGAAGCCCGTTGCCGCTGCGCGGTCCGTAGTGCGCGGCGATGGCCTCCGCCGAGGTCTCGACCCCGATCACCGAGAGGCACTCATCGGCCATGCCCCGCAGGGGCCGGTTGTCGATCACCGGAGACACCCCGACCACCGGGGCCGAGGTGGTGCGCAGGGCGCTGCGCACCCCCGGGACGGTCAGGATCATCCCGATGCTGACGACGGGGTTGCTCGGCGCCAGGATCACGACGTCGGCATCGGTGATCGCATCCAGCACACCCGGCGCCGCCCGGGTGTCGTCGTGCCCGAGGGTCGCGAACCCGAAGGTCGGGATCTTCGCCCGATAGCGAACCCACCACTCCTCGAAATGGATGGCGATCTGATCGTCGGGTCCGGTGCCACCCGGTGCGGCCACCCGGACGTGGGTCTCGTGCCGGTCATCGGTCGCCGGCAACAGACGCACCCCGGGTTGCCACCGTTTGCACAGGGCCGCAGTGACATCGGAGAGCGGGTAACCGGCCGCCAGCATCTGCGTCCGGATCAGATGCGTTGCCAGGTCACGGTCGCCGAGACCGAACCAATCCGGGTCCGCACCATAGGCCGCGAGCTCGTCCTTGGCATTCCAGGTCTCGTCGCGGCGCCCCCATCCGCGCTCGGTGTCGATACCGCCGCCCAGGGTGTACATGCACGTGTCCAGATCGGGACAGATGCGCACCCCGTGCATCCATGCGTCATCGCCGACGTTGACGATCGCGGTGATCTCATGGGCGGAGGCCTCCGGAGCGGCCTCGCCCGGGTCGGCCGCCGGGGGAAACGGCGTCGGCCCGAGGAGCTCGCGGACGCCGAGCAGGAAACGTGCGCCACCGACGCCACCGACGAGAACGGTCACCTTCACAGCGATCCACTGTAGTGATCGCGTCGGCGACCCGTACCCCGCCACCGGGTGGGCGCGTGCGTTCGGGTAGACCTATACGGCCCGTGGTGATTCACGGCCGCGGGCTCACGACCTCCGTAGGATCGAGTGGTGGGGTCGGCGCCGACGTGTGAGATTGGTGACGAAACCCATGCCGAACGTGTCGTAACTCGCGTTTCGGAGAACCGGTGGTATGAAGAAGATTTTCCACTCGGCTTGACCGGAGTGGTCGCCAGCGTGTGTAATCACATCAGTGTCATTTTCGGTTCGAGATCGAGAATTGCTGAACGAGAGGCAGTTTCGATCGGGTGTTCGATCCGATGATCGCTCTGGCGGCACTCGCGAAATCGGGGTCCCAGGCCGAACGCCTGGCACGTGGTGGAACGACAGATGATGAATTCGGTGGATGGGGTGACGCGGCAGTGACGCCGTGGCGCGAACAAGCAGAAGAAGAACAACTTCCCAGGCAGGAGGCGCCGGCGATGGTATTCGACAACCCGATCGGCAATCCCCTTGAACCACAAGACCTTTCGCGACCCTCCAGTGAGATCGATGACGGGTTGTATCACTCGCTCGGTCCGGTGGAAGAGTCGTATCTGAGCCCCGCGCGTGACGTCGCCCCGACCGACGACTCCGGGCCGCGCCGTCATCTCTCGTTGGTACCCAACGACTTTGACGATCTCTTCGACAACGTCGAGGAACAGTGGCAGGAACGCGCGCTCTGCGCCCAGACCGACCCCGAAGCCTTCTTCCCCGAGAAGGGCGGCTCCACCCGCGAGGCCAAACGCATCTGCTCCGGATGCGAAGTCAAAGCAGAATGCCTCGAATACGCCCTCGGCAACGACGAACGCTTCGGCATCTGGGGCGGCCTCTCCGAACGCGAACGACGACGCCTCAAGCGCGGCATTGTTTGATTGTGCCGGCGCTGTGTTTGTTGGCGACGGCTCCGCCGTCGCGTGCTCACCGGGCTGACAGCACCACGTCTTCCTCCTCATCGCATCGTCGCTTCGCTCCTCGTTCTTCGTCGTGCAGGAGCGGCGCGCCCGGTGAGCTGTGTTGGTTGGCGCGGACTCCGTCCGCGCGTGCTCACCGGGCTGACAGCACCACGTCTTCCTCCTCATCGCATCGCTCGCAAGCTCGCTCGCTCTTCGTCGTGCAGACGTGGCGCGCCCGGTGAGCTGTGTTGGTTGGCGCGGACTCCGTCCGCGCGTGCTCACCGGGCTGACAGCACCACGTCTTCCTCCTCATCGCATCGCTCGCAAGCTCGCTCGCTCTTCGTCGTGCAGACGTGGCGCGCCCGACGCGGTGGTGGTGAAGTATGCAACCCACTCCGGTGAGTACGCGCGCACGGAGTCGGCGCTCAGCGTGGTGGCGCTGTCTAATCCAGCCCCCGGTCGATGGTGTCCTCGTCGACGCCGAGGTGGGTGGCCACCTGCTGGACGAGCACCTCGTGAACCAGATCGATCAACTCCGTGTCCCGGCGGGCGCGACTCTCCAGTGGTCGACGGAACAGGATGATCTGTGCGCGAGTCGGTTGACCGTGGACATCCACCCCCGCCGGGATGAGTCGTGCGAGTGGGACCGCGCCGTCGGCGGTGACCTCATCGGGCCACGCCACCGTCTCGGGATCGCGCGGCAACATGCGCGGAATGTCGTCGACCGAAATGTCGAGACCGATCAACTCGTCATGCCAGCGTCGGTCGATCTCGGCGAAGGCCTCGAGTGCGACGGCGTCGAATTCGTCGGACTTGCTGCGCCACGCGGGGACCGTGGTCGGCAACAACGGGGTGCGCAGACCCCGCCCACGCCGCTCCCGCCGCCGCGGCGGTCGGCGGCCACCGCCGCTCGCCGGGCCGCCCCGTTCGGCCCGATCCGGACGGAATCCATCGATACGCATGGCGTGAGTGTAGGAGGGTCCGTGCCCGATGTCTCGTGGCGGTCTGACCCTCTGCGCGCGTGTCGGGGTCGGCGTTCGATCCGCGCAGGGCTAACCTCATGGACGTGAAGCTTCCCCGACAGTGCTGCAGGCCCGGCTGCACCCGCTCCGCGGTGGCTACGCTGACGTTCGTCTACGCGGAGTCGACCGCGGTGATCGGCCCCTTGGCCGGCTCGGCCGAACCGCACTCCTGGGACCTCTGCGACGAGCACGCCCGACGGATCACCGTGCCCCGAGGCTGGGAGATGCTGCGCAGTGAACGGGGATTCTCCACACCGCTCGCCGAGGACTACGAACTGACCGCCCTGGCCGAGGCCGTCCGTGAGGCCAGCACCGGCGGACGGGCCGGCCGGATCGCCGCCGATGTGGCCCATCCCGATGCGCTCGACGGATTCGACGATCCCCGGCACGGACGCCACCGGGCCACCGGCCGCCCCGACGTCCCCACCGACACCGAGCGTCGTCGCGCCCCGACCACGCCGCGGCCCGGTCGACGCGGACACCTCCGGGTGCTGCCCGACCCCGTCGACTGACCATTGGTGGTCGAAGGCGTGACCGGCTGACTACTGTGGTGATCATGCGAACCGGTGCCACCGATCTCGACGACGTCGAGGAACTGATCGCGGCGGATTCCGAAGGCCTGCTGCATGCGGCCGCCCTTGCCGGTGCCCAGGTGCGGTCGGTGGCCGAGGCGATCCGCGAAGGCGTCACCGAGTCACTCGCCGAACTCCGCCCGCGCAGTGTCGTGGTGGTCTGTCCCGGAGGTGGCGCCGCGGCCGCGGCCACCGCGATGATCACCGCGGTGATGGCCACCCGCATCGACGTACCGATCGTGTCCGCGCCCGGACTCCCCGGATGGATCGGACCGCTCGACGTGGTCGTGCTGGCCGGCGACGACGGCGGCGACATGATCCTCGCCGACGCCGCCGCGCGCGCCCTGCGGCGACGTGCCGAAGTCGTGATCGCGGCACCGGTGGAGGGGCCCCTGCGGGATGCTCTGGGCGGCAACGGAATCAACCTCTCACCGCGGATCGATGTCGACCCGCGGTTTCGATTCGCCGGATTCGTCGCGATCCTGCTCGCCGTCCTGACCTCCATGGGTCAGGTGCGGTTCACCGGGACGGCACCGGAGGTTGCCGACATCGCCGACGCGCTCGACGACGAGGCGGCCGCCGACCATCCGGGCCGGGAAACATTCCACAATCATGCGAAAATGCTGGCAGCGCGGCTCGGTGACGGGCCGATGGTGTGGTCGGGGGATTCCCCGGCGACGACGGCGCTGGCCGGGCGAGCTTCGGGGGTGATGTTTGCGGTGACGGGAATCGCCGGTGCGGCACTCGATCTGACCGACATCGGACGGGTGGCCCGCGATCAGTGGGCCGACGCCGGCTCGTCGTCACCGGCCGACGACATCTTCTACGATCCGCAAATCGACGGACCGCGGCCGGATGCACCGCCGCGGGTGCTGGTGACCACATCCGCCTCCCGCGAATGGCACACCCGTCGCCGCATCGAAGGCATCCCCACCGCAGAGGTGGTGGTCGGTGATGGTGACGACATCGACTCCCGCACAACGGCATCCGCTGCACCATCGTGGCCGGGTACCCCTGCCGACCGCGCCGACGTGCCGGCAGATCTCACGTCGTTGCTGGTGCTCATGCTGCGTATCGAGATGGCCGCGGTGTATCTGCGTCTGACCGAGGCCGGGCGCCGATGAGGGTCCTCGAGGGCAATCTCAGGACATACGCGTGGGGTTCGCGGACCGCCATCGCATCGCTCCGGGGCCGGCCGGTACCGTCCCCTCACCCGGAGGCCGAACTGTGGTTCGGCGCCCACAACGCCGGACCCGCATCGGTACTGACCGCCGACGGCACCGCCGAGACCGACCTGCTGACCGCCATCGACACCAACCGCACCGCGGCGCTCGGTACCCCCACCGCCGCCGCCTTCGGAGGCCGGCTGCCGTTCCTGCTGAAGGTTCTCGCCGCCGAGGAACCGCTGTCGCTGCAAGCACATCCGTCCTCCGAGCAGGCCCGCGAGGGATTCGACCGCGAGAACGCGATCGGGTTGCCGATCGACGCCCGCGACCGCAACTACCGCGATCCGTGGCACAAACCCGAACTCGTCGTCGCCTTGAGTGACTTCGATGCGCTGGCCGGTTTCCGCGCACCCGCCACCACCATCGCACTACTGCGCGAACTCCAGGTGAGCGAGCTGGACCCCTATCTGGGAATGCTTGCCGGCCAACCCGATTCGAGCGGGCTGCGGGCGCTGTTCACCACCTGGCTGACGTTGCCGGAACAGACCATCGGCGCGTTGATGCCGCCGGTGCTCTCGGCGGCGGTCACCCTGCTGGAATCGGGACGCAGCGCATTCGGCGCCGAACTGCGCACCGCCCTGCAACTGGGCGAGATGTACCCGAACGACCCCGGGGTACTGGCGTCGCTGCTGCTCAACCGGGTCCACCTGACACCGGGGCAGGGGATCTACCTACCCGCCGGGAACCTGCACGCCTACCTCGACGGCACCGGGGTGGAGATCATGGCCAACTCCGACAACGTGCTGCGCGGCGGATTGACGCCCAAACACATCGACGTGCCGGAATTGCTCCGGGTCCTCGACTTCACCCCGGTCGACGTCGACGACTTGATCCCGGCGATCCGCACGGTCGGTGCCGAACGCATCTATCTGACACCCGCACCCGAATTCCGGCTCTCCCGAATCGAACTCGACGGGACCGGCATGACCCAGCCGGCCTCGATCAGCTTCGACATGCCCGGGCCGCAGATCCTCGCGGTGCTCTCCGGGCAGATCGAGGTCCGGCCGCAGGGCGGGGCGCCGATCACCGTGCCCGCGGGCCGGGCGGCATGGCTGGCCGACTCCGACCCGGATGTGGTGGTACGCGCCGATTCCGCGCGCGCGGTGTTCTTCCGGGCGCTGGTGCCGATCCGCGCTCAGTGACCTCCGGCGTACAACGCCTGTTCCGCGGCGGTGGCGACCATCGTCACCTCGGTGCGATGGCGGCCGGTGAGTACTGAGACCCGCTGCGGCGCAGTGGGATTCTGAATCAGCGCGACGTCCGCCCGGGCTGCGGCGGCCACGTCGGCGTCGGCCATCACGACGAAGCGGGTGCACCCCGGGTCGGGTGCGCAAGCGGGGGTGTTCACGCCGTCGAAGACCTCGACCCGCAGTCCCGACCCCGCCGATACCCGGTGATCGGCGAACGTCAGGAGATGCGGTGCGGCAACAGCCTCGACGAGTCCGCGCCATCGCAGCGGGTCGGCCGCACGGACGATCACCGGGATGCCGGTGGCGACGGTCCGAAGGACCGTCTGCGCCAACAACGTCCGGTCACCGGACACCGCGACGGTGCCGATTCCCGGTCCGGCGAGCGGCACCGCGACCGCGCGGCCGGAACGGTCCGCGCCGACGAGTTGCCCGCAACCCGCTGCCGGGATCTGCATCCGGGAAAGGGCGGCCTGCGCGTCGGCACCCTCGAGTGCGGGCAGCAACCGGTGCAACCGCGACGACGAGGCCATCGGCACACCCGCGGTGAAGGCGTCGAACTGGTTGCCGGGCAACGGACGAAGGCCCCGATGCCGGTGCGCACGCGGCAGATCGGGGCCGCCGCGATGGTCATCGAGGCGCACCAGCCCGGCGACCCGGAGTCCGCCGGCGGCGTTTCGGGACAGGCGGATGGTCAGGGTGGTGGCCGCGGCCGGCATCGCCCACACACGCGTGGCGACCTCGACCAGAGTCGTGGGCTCGACCGCGGCCACACACATGTGCAGGCGCATCGAGCTCACCCCGTTCCAGGCCTCGGTCACCTCGTCGGGGGAACAGCCGCCGGTGAGTTGATCGGTGACCGAGGAGATCTCGGCGGCCGACAACGCCGAGACGGCCAGTCCCTGCTCGGCGAGGCGAGCGATGACCCGACGGGTGGTGATCGTCGCCGCACGCAACGCACCCACCGCACCGCCGCCGCGCCGGGCGATGGCGTCCGGACAGTCCCGGGGATCCAGTCGCAAGATCACCAGGGTGGTACGCAGGGCGGTGGCCGGCAGCGGACCCAGCGTGGCGCGATACGCCGCCGCGGCGCGGTCGGCGCCCCAGGCGCGGCCACCGTGCCCGACGATGTCGATCGATGCCAGCGGAATGTCGTAGGGGTCGATGCACTCGGCCAGTACCTCGAGGGGGATCTGTTGTCCCCATGGGTCGCGCGGCGTCGCAGAGTCCGGGGTGAGGAACGTCGTATCGGGCCCGCACGGATGAACGCGGATCGCGGTGATCAGGGTGTGACCGACCCAGCGTGCGCCGATGGGGGTCTCGGCGTCGGGTGCGCATCCCGCGCCGGCGGCCGTCTGCCGGGCCGGTGGGATGTCGAACGGTGCCGGGATCAGATCGGTCGAGCGTCGTCGGGCCCGCGTCCAGGTGAACGAGATCCGGCGTCCCAGCCGGGACATCGGGGAGATCCCATCACGCCACGGCACGACGGTAAGGCACACCACCGCGACGATCGCCAGGGCGACCCAACCCCACCGTGAGCCCGACGCCGCCCAGACCGCCAGCCCGACGAACAGCAGGACCTCGACGACGACCACGGTGGTCGGTATCGGTGTGCGGCGAACGCGGTCACGACGATGCGCGACGGCCGGATCGGCATCGGGCTCGGTGTGTGGATCGGACGGCGCGTCAACGAGTGTCATCATGGTCCCCCTGCTCCCCGCCTCGCGGCGCTGATGTATCGGCTAGGCTACTACCTCACCGACCGGGTGAACCGGTGTTGGCGCAGTTCGACATTCGAGCCCGTCGACGGGAACCGATCGGGCTCGGGATGCGTCTGATCAGGTATCGGCGTGGTGTGTGGATCGGGGGGTGGGGGTCGATGGCGCGGCAATTGACGACCAAGGCGCAGGTCAACGGTTATCGTTTCCTGCTCAGTCGGCTGGAGCACGCCCTGGTCCGGCGCGACGCCCGGATGCTGCACGATCCCATGCGCTCCTCCGTGCGGGCACTTGCGCTCGGCACCGTGCTGACGGTGTTGGCGCTGGCCGGATTCGGCATCTGGGGCCTGATCCGTCCACAGGGGACGGTGGGACAGGCATCGATCCTGGTCGGCAAACAGAGCGGTGGGATGTACGTCGTCGTCGACGAGAAGGTGCATCCGGTCCTGAATCTGGCCTCGGCCCGACTGATCACCGGCAGTGACAGCGCACCGAAGTCGGTTGCCGACTCGGCGTTGTCGGCGTATCCGCGGGGTCCGCTGCTCGGGATCCCGGGGGCGCCGGTCGCCCTGCCCGCCAGCGCGCACCGCGACACGTCGGTGTGGAGTGTGTGTGACCACCCCGGAACCGGTGAGGACACCACCCGTCGGCTGGCGGTCATCGCCGACCGGCCGGCCACCGGAGCACAGATCGCACCGGCCGGACCGCAGGACGCGGTGTTGGTGACCGATGGTCGGGCAACGTTTCTGGTCTACCAGGTCGTCCGCGGCGAGCATTCGGTCCCGGTACGCGCCGAGGTCGACATGCACGACGCCGCCGTGACGCGGGCGTTCGGTCTCGCCGATGTGACGCCCCGCCTGGTCGGCGTCGGTGTCCTCAACACCCTGCCCGAGGTGGCCCCGTTGGCCGTGCCGCGGATCGGTGGCGCCGGAATGCCCTCGGACCTGCCGATTCCCGACGTGTCGGTGGGTTCGGTGATCCGCACCGTCGGGGTGAACGGTCATCTCGACTACTACGTCGTGCTCACCGACTCCGTCCAGCCGATCGGCGAGGCCACCGCGGAGATGCTGCGGCTGGCCGATCCCGGTAGCCCGGCCGAGGTGCCGACCCGGTCGCCGGCCCCGGTCAATGCCGCACCCCGCAGCGATTCGCTGCCGGTCACCGAATTCCCCTCGCACGCACCGCATCTGGTGTCATCGGCGACGGCTCCGACGATCTGTTCGGTATGGTCACGCGGCTCCGCGGACCCGACGGCGCGGACCTCCCTGCTCCTCGGACGTGGACTGCCGCTGCCCGCGGGGGTCGACGTGGTGACACCGGCCGGCGCCGACGGTGCCGGGCCGCTGATCGACGAGGTGTACCTGCCCGCGGGCTCGGGTGAGTTCATCCAGACGACCGGCAACGAAGACGACAGCACCCGCACGGAATCGTTGTTCTACCTGAATGATTCGGGTGTCCGGTTCGGCGTCGCGGACATGGCCACCGCGCAGGTGCTCGGACTCGGTACCACCCCGGCGTCGGTACCCTGGGCCGTCGCGTCGCTGCTCGTCGCGGGCCCGACACTGTCGCGGCACGATGCGTTGGTGGCCCATGACGGTATCGCGGCGGATCCGTCGGGTCGGGCCGTGCCGGAACCGGAGAACTGAGCCGGCGGAGGTCGGGCGGGTCAGAGCACCGACCGGCCCGGCCGGCACGTCACACCGGCGTGACCGGACCACCCATGATGTTGCCGACGATACCGCGAATGATGTTGGTACCGTCCTCGTCTCGCAGTTCGGCGTACCACTGCGAGGTCTTATCCGGATCCTTGCCGTGGGTGACGTCGCATCGTTTCCGTGCGCGCAGGACGAGATCTCCCGCCCGCTCGGCGCGGGTCTTCTCGTACTCGGCGAGCGCGGCATGAACGTCGTCGGGATGTTCGGCGAAGGCGAATTGCAGTGCCACGGCATCCTCCATCGCCGAGCAACCGCCCTGACCGATGTCGGGAGTCGTGTTGTGCGCGGCATCGCCGAGCACGGCGACACGTCCCTTGACCCACGTGTGGAACGGGTCGAGGTCGAGGATCTCGACCCGATTGGTCGTCGCCGGATCGAGTGTCTCGATCAGTTTCTGGACCCCGGGGGCCCAGTCGGCGAACTCCTCGGCGAGGACCTCCCGCGCCGTTCCCCGTTCGAAGGGAACACCTTCGGGCATCGGGACGTCGAAGAAGAAGTAGAAGCGGTCACCGGCGATGGGCATCACCGAAACGCGCCGACTGTCACCCACGTAGGTGGTCCACTCCGTCGCCGGGCCGATCTCGTCGTCGACGGCGACGAGACCGTTGAAGTTGACGTAGCCGGCGTAGCGGCGGGTGACCGGGCCGCCGAGCACGTACTCGCGTGTCAGTGATTTCGCACCATCGGCCCCGATGACCAGGTCGGCCGAATCGGTGCTGCCGTCGGCGAATTCGACGGTGGCGGCCTCGGGTCCGTCGCTGACCGACACCATCTTCTTGCCGAAGTGGATGTCGTCGATGCCGTAGGCCTTCATCAGCATCAGCTGCAGTTCGGCCCGCGCCACCGGATACGGGCGCTGGCCGACCTCGTCGATGAGAGGCTGCATCGAGAAACGGCACATGGTCTCACCGGTGTGGGCGTCGACGTAGCTCATCGTCTCGACGATGCCGCCGAGTTCGGCGACCTCGTTCTCGAGGCCGAGGTGATTGAGGCACAGGACACCGTTGGACCACACCGAGATCGCGGCACCGACCGGCTTGTTCTCCGTGACCTGTTCGTAGACCTCGACATCCACGCCGAGCTTCTTCAGGGCGATGGCCGCACTGAGCCCACCCATACCGGCACCGATGATGATCGCCTTCACGCTGACTTCCTTTCGCCTGACCCTCCCAGGCTAAGACGGTGGCGGGTTTCGTGCGCGCCGAGTGGGAACCCGCGCACCCGGTCTCAGTGCGGGCCGATGCCGGCGGCGAGGGTGCGGATGAAGTGGTCCCATTGGTCGGCGATGGTCGCGAGGTCGAGTCCGACGACCTCGGTGAGGTGGGCGACCGCAGATGCTCCGAGGGGAGCCTGGATCGCGATCGCGAGCGCGTCGACGTGATCACCGAATCCCATCTGGCGCAACAGGATCTGAATGTGTTGCGTCGACGAGCGCCAGACCGGGTGCTTCATGAACTCGCCGTTGTCGGCGCCGGCCTCGAGCAGGATGTCGAGGTGATCGGTGGTCATCTTCAGCCGGGCCCGCCCGTAGGCGAGCAGCCGGTCGAGGGGCGGCGCGCCCGGGCCGAGCGGGGACGGACCGGACAGGTACGCCTGCTGCAATTCGGATTCGGAGTGATCGAGGAGGGCATGCATGAGTCCGGTCCGGCTGCCGAACCGACGGAACACGGTGCCCTTGCCGACACCGGCCTCCGCGGCGACGGCATCCATGGTCACCGCCGCCGCGCCGCGGGTGTCGATGAGGTTCTTGGCCGCGGCCAGCAACAGCCGGCGGTTGCGGGCTGCATCGGCGCGTTCGGTCTCACCCGGTGCGGTGAGATGCAGAGGAATCGCGTTCTGCTCGTCGGACACGTGATGAACCTAACTCTTGACGCCGTGGCGAAATATTCGGACCGTGGTCCGGTTGATTCTATCAACTTGTTTTGACCACAGGAGGAGCAACATGACCGATTCGACCGTTACCGTCGTCGCCCTGGTGGGCAGCCTGCGCCGCGACTCGATCAACCGTCGCCTGGCCCAGGCGGCCGCCGACAACCCGCCGGCCGGTGTGACGGTGACCGTCGTCGAGGGCCTGGACCGTCTGCCGTTCTACAACGAGGACATCGACGCCGGTGACCTCGACGCGGCCGTGGTGGCGCTGCGTGAGGACGTCGCCGCGGCCGATGCGGTCCTCATCGCGACGCCCGAGTACAACGGCACCATCCCGGCGGTCCTGAAGAACGCCATCGACTGGCTGTCACGTCCCTACGGACAGGGCGCGATGACCGAGAAGCCGGTCGGCGTCATCGGGGCCGCACTGGGCCGCTACGCCGGGACCTGGTCGCGTCAGGACACCCGCAAGGCCGTCGGCATCGCCGGCGGGCAAGTTGTCGAGGACATCGACTTCGGTTTGGCGACCGCCGGCCTCGCCGACGGTGCGCTGCCGGCCGAGGTGATCGACGATGTGGTCGGTGCGGTGCGGGTGCTGGCCGATCAGGTGCCCGCACGCGTCTGACGTCGTCGCTCGTAGGCATCCACGAGGCGTGTCCCGGATCTGCTCCGGGCGCGCCTCGCGGCGTCTCCGGTGGCCGGCGTCCGGTCGTCGGTATCACCACCGGGTGCGACACGCCCGACGCGCCCGGGACACGCCGGGATTTGAGATTGCGTACCGGCCGCGACCAGCGAGTTTCATGAATGTGATTCACAACTTCTAGTGGTGCTCGGAAATGTCAGGCACTAGGTGTAGTGTTCTCAACACCAGCCGGACCGAGACGCGAGAGTGCCGTAGCGGTAGGAGAAGTTCGATACACGCAGTGACCTGCGTCACGATCTTCACGCTGGGAAATCGGGCTCCGAGGGGTCCGTGACCACACCCGACCGACGAGCATCTGCTGATCATCACGTGACACGAGGAGCGTTCTGCGAATGGCAATCACCGTCTACACCAAGCCGGCGTGCGTGCAGTGCAATGCGACCTACAAGGCCCTGGACAAGCATGGCCTGGAGTACGAGGTCGTCGACATCAGTCAGGACGACGAGGCGCGCGACTACGTCATGGCCCTCGGGTACCTGCAGGCACCGGTTGTCGTCGTCGGCGACGACCACTGGTCGGGCTTCCGCCCGGACCGCATCAAGGCCCTCGCCGCCGCCGCTGCCTGACGCGATCGCCAAGTGCCGATCCGGAGGGGAAGTCGGGATCGGCCGGGCTCGCGCGCAGCACGTGGACGCGGTTGCCTGCCCCGTGAGTGATTCCGTGGCAGGCAACCGGACCACAACTTTCGAGAAGAAGACCTCAGCGGCCGCAGATGGCCGTTCACGATCCGGCAGGCGGTGGGAGAGATGGTGGAACAGCCGACCGGCACACCGCCGCTCATCGTGTACTTCTCCTCGGTGTCGGAGAACACCCATCGTTTCGTCGAGAAGCTGCGGCTGCCCGCGGTGCGCATCCCGTTGATCGACCGGGGCGCCCCGAACGCCGTGACCGCAGACGCCGGGAACGCCGCAGGCAGGATCGGTTCCTTCGAGGTCGACCAGCCGTTCGTGTTGATCTGTCCCACCTATGGGGGCGGTAAGTCCTCCTCGATGGTTGGCGGTGGCTTCGTCCCCAAGCAGGTCATCCGCTTCCTCAACAACCCCCACAACCGCTCGCGCATCCGTGCGGTGATCGCGGCCGGCAACACCAACTTCGGCGAGGAGTACTGCCTCGCCGGCGACATCATCGCGCGCAAGTGCTCGGTGCCCTACCTCTATCGATTCGAATTGATGGGGACCGAACACGACGTCACCCGCGTCCGCGAGGGACTGGCGGAATTCGGCGCCACCATGGTCGCCGACCTGCGTGAACCGGAAGTGTCAGACCCCACGCCTATCGTGTGCGGGTGAGGGGTTCGCACCCCACCCCACGATCACAACAGCCAGCACGTCCACGAATCAGCACGCCCATCACCCGTTTCGACACCCACCAACAGGAGAGTCTCCGTGTCGCCCACCACTTCTGTCTCCGACGTGACCACCGACACCACCACCTCGGCGAGCAAGTCCGGCGTGCACGCGGGACCGGCCGGACACGATCCGGGCGAGCTCGACTACCACGCGCTCAACGCGATGCTGAACCTGTACGACGCCGACGGTCGTATCCAGTTCGAGAAGGACCGCGAGGCGGCGCATCAGTACTTCCTGCAGCACGTCAACCAGAACACGGTGTTCTTCCACGACCTCGACGAGAAACTCGATTACCTCATCGAGGAGAACTATTACGAGCCCGAGGTCCTCGAACGCTACGACCGCGAATTCGTCAAGCTGCTCTTCGGGCACGCGTATGCCAAGAAGTTCCGGTTCCCGACCTTCCTCGGCGCATTCAAGTATTACACCAGCTACACGCTGAAGACCTTCGACGGCAAGCGCTACCTCGAGCGGTTCGAGGATCGCGTCTGCATGGTGGCGTTGACCCTGGCCGACGGTGATACGACGCTGGCACGCAATCTCGTCGACGAAATCATGGAAGGCCGTTTTCAGCCGGCGACTCCGACATTTCTGAATTCGGGAAAAAAGCAGCGCGGTGAGCCCGTGAGTTGTTTTCCGGCCGGGACTCCGGTCGATACCGAGCACGGCCCCCAGGCCATCGAAACACTCAAGCCCGGCGATCGGGTGCTCTCCCACGACGGCACGTATGCCGCCGTGGAGAAGCTGATCGAGAACCCCAATGATCAAGCGCTGGTGTCGATTTCGCACTTCGGACACAAGGAGCCGATCCTCTGCACGCCGGAGCATCCGATCCTGGTCTGGACAACGCGGGAAGTAGACACCATCATCGGCGGCGATGGCGCCGACATCTTCAACGGCTTTGTGTGGCTCGCGGCCAAGGACATCGATCCGTCGGACTTCATCGTCACCACGGCACCCTCTCAGGGGCGGCCAGTGCGACGCCACGACCTGATGGCGTACGTGGGGGAGGGGACATACGAGGAAGTCGATGGGCTGATCCAGAAGGTCAACTCCGACAAGAAGCACCGAAACAAGCAGCGTCACAGCCAGACGTTCAACTCGGTCAATCGGTATGTCGAAGAGTCCTATGACCTCGGATTGATCCTCGGTTGGTATGTGGCCGAGGGGCATGTTTCCAAGCGCTCAACGAACAGATCCGTGCCCAACGGTGTGCACTTCACCTTGGGTGCACATGAACTCTTCTATCAGAACGATCTCGCGGACGCCTTCAAGCGAGTCTTCGCGACCGACTTGCGGGTCCATGAGAGCGTCAGCGACCATTCGGTCCGAATGGTGTGCAACAGCAAGGTGATCGCGGAGCTGCTGCTCTCCCTTGCTGGGACCGGCTTCGGTGACAAGCGGCTTTCGGCGGATGTGCTCACCGCAGATGAGGAGTTCCAACGTGGACTGCTCATCGGGCTCTTCCGGGGCGACGGCTGCTCAACCACCGGTGGAATGATGGTGGATCTGGTGAATCCTGAACTGGTCGACCAGGTTCAGTTGATTCTGCGACGACTCGGCATCATGTCCACCGTCCGGCGCTACGTCAACCAGGCGGGCAACATCACGGGTCAGGCATTCGTTCCCGGTACTCCGGGTACCAACGAGGATTTCATTTTCGACGTCGGGAAGAACCTGCACAACTATGTCGGTCGCAAGGGCGCCCTACGGACGACCTATCAGGTGGTCCACGGCCGCCATGTCTATGGCATTCGTGAGCTGAAGCACACCGATCAGACTCCCGAGAAGGTGTACAACCTCCACGTCGAGGGGACCCACACGTATTCGATTCATGGGACCGTGGTCCATAATTGTTTCTTGTTGCGAATCGAAGACAACATGGAATCCATTGGGCGGTCGATCAATTCGGCATTGCAGCTGTCCAAACGCGGTGGTGGCGTCGCCCTTTTGTTGTCGAATATCCGCGAGCACGGTGCGCCCATCAAGAAAATCGAGAATCAATCGTCGGGCGTTATTCCGATCATGAAATTGCTCGAGGATTCTTTTTCCTACGCCAATCAGCTCGGCGCGCGTCAGGGTGCCGGTGCGGTGTACCTGCACGCCCATCATCCCGACATCTACCGCTTCCTCGACACCAAGCGGGAGAATGCGGATGAGAAGATCCGCATCAAGACCCTGAGCCTGGGCGTGGTGATCCCCGACATCACCTTCGAGCTCGCCAAGAACAACGACGACATGTACCTGTTCAGCCCGTACGACGTCGAACGTGTCTACGGCAAGCCGTTCGCCGACGTCAACGTGACCGACACCTACCACGAGATGGTGGAGGACAAGCGGATTCGCAAGACGAAGATCAAGGCGCGCGAATTCTTCCAGACCCTCGCCGAGCTGCAGTTCGAATCGGGCTACCCCTACATCATGTTCGAGGACACGGTGAACCGGGCCAACCCGATCGACGGCAAGATCACCCACTCCAATCTGTGCTCGGAGATCCTGCAGGTGTCCACGCCCTCGACGTTCAACGACGATCTGTCCTATTCCCATGTGGGCAAGGACATCTCGTGCAACCTCGGGTCGCTGAACATCGCCAAGACGATGGATTCACCCGACATCGGCGCGACCATCGAAACCGCGATCCGTGGCCTGACCGCCGTCAGTGACCAGACGGCGATCACCTCGGTGCCCTCGATCGAGAAGGGCAACAACGACTCTCACGCGATCGGCCTCGGCCAGATGAATCTGCACGGCTATCTCGCCCGGGAGCGGATCTTCTACGGTTCCGAGGAGGGTGTGGACTTCACGAACATCTACTTCTACACGGTGCTGTTCCACGCCCTGCAGGCGTCGAACACCATCGCCCGCGAGCGCGGCAAGGCGTTCGCCGGCTTCGAGAAGTCGACGTACGCAACAGGCGAGTTCTTCGACAAGTACACCGAGCAGGTGTGGGAGCCGGCGACGCAGCGTGTGCGAGAGCTGTTCGCCGAGGCCGACATCCACATCCCGACCCAGGATGACTGGCGGGTGCTGAAGGCATCGGTCGCCGAATACGGGATCTACAACCAGAACCTGCAGGCGGTGCCGCCGACCGGATCGATCAGCTACATCAACCATTCGACCAGCTCGATCCACCCGGTCGCCGCCAAGGTCGAGATCCGCAAGGAAGGCAAGATCGGTCGCGTCTACTACCCGGCGCCGTTCATGGACAACGACAACCTGGAGTACTACCAGGATGCCTATGAGATCGGCTACGAGAAGATCATCGACACCTACGCCGCGGCGACCCAGCACGTCGATCAAGGCCTGAGCCTGACCCTGTTCTTCAAGGACACCGCCACCACTCGTGACGTCAACAAGGCACAGATCTACGCGTGGCGCAAGGGAATCAAGACGCTGTACTACATCCGACTGCGTCAGATGGCTCTCGAGGGCACCGAGGTTGAGAACTGCGTGTCGTGCATGCTGTGATGGGCACCCTGTAACAGGCCGCGACATCGGGGGTGCGGATGGCCGAGAAGAAGATCGACTACCGGAAGCGGCCGGCACCGGGGAGTACGCCGGTACCGCCGGTCCAGTCCGGGTGGCCGGTGCCGCCCGCGCAGCACGCTCCGGCGGCCGCGTCGGGGTGGCCCGCGCCGCCCGTCGCGCCGGCCCCACCCGCTCAACCCGGGTGGCCGGGGCAGGCCGCGCAACCGGCCCCGCCGGTAACCGCACCGCGGCCGGTGCCGACCGAGGTGGGCGTCGTCGGCGCCGCGCCCCCGAGTTGGACCACCTTCTGGGTGTTCGGGTCGGTCGTCGGCGTGCTGCTCCTGCTGGCACTGATCTTCGTGGCCACGGGTTCGGCGGTCGGCGTGTTCTTCTTCGGTTTCGTGGGGGGCATCCTGGGCTTGCTGTACCTGCTGTCGCTCTGGGGAGCCCGGTCGGTGATCGGTAAACCCCAGGTGACCGCCGGTGCTGCCGGAATCTGGGCTCCGCGATTCCAATTGCGCTGGGATCAGGTCAGGGCCCTGGATTTCGTCTCCAACGGCCGCGAGTACTCGAAGATCGATCCCCACAAGACCAGTGTGGCGAAACGACAGATGACCTCGCTGGTGGTCACCTCGCGTGAGCGCGGCGCCAACGGTCGACCCGTGCAGTACGGAACGACCCTGTGCTTCAACCACTCCCACAATTACGAGGAGTTCCGTCAGGCGGTCCGAAGACTCGCCCCGCACGTCGAGTTCCGGACGGACGTGAGTGTCGAGGACACCGTTCTCGACCCGGCGGTCCAGCAGGCGGTGCAGCAGCAGCTGGCGTCGACCGGTCGCCTGGTGGTCACCACCAAACGCGGCAAGGAGAAGATGTCCTTCGACCGAAACGGCGCCACCCTCGGACGCAACTTCGCGCCGTGGCCGGAGATCACCGCTGCGGTGGCGGTCATCGACCTCCACACCGACCGGACCGGGGGAATCTCCACCACCACCCGGACGCAGACACTGGTGCTCCTGACCAATCAAACGAATCCCAACGGCCAAGAACGCCGGTTCCGGCACTCCTACGACGAATCGTTCCAGCCACCCATCGAGTATCTCCTGCCGGTGCTGCGTCAGTTGGCGCCGCACATCCAGGTGGCCGACCAGCGCTGAGGGTAGCCTGCGACGGATGACACCCGAACGCTGGCTCGACGCCATCCGGCTGGAGAGTGATCGGCTCGCCGCCACCACCCCCGCATCGCTCACCCTGCCGGTGCCGACATGTCCCGGCTGGACCGTTCACGACCTCCTCGGACACGTCGGCGCCGTCCATCGCTGGGCCGCCGACCGCCTGATGGAGACGCGACTGTACCGCGGATACGACGGAATCCCGGTCCCCGAGGGCGCCGCGGTGATCGACTGGTACGCGGCCGGACGCGACCTTCTCGTCGACGCGTTGATCTCACGCGACCCGGACTCCCCGGCGAAGACCTTCGTCGGCGAGCGGACCGTGGCCTTCTGGTATCGGCGCCAAGCCCACGAATTGGCGGTGCATCGCTGGGATCTGGAATCGGCCACCGCGCCGGCAGCCCAGGCACCGATCGAGGCCGACCTCGCCGCCGACGGCATCGACGAGTGGCTGGAGGTGTTCGTTCCGCGTTTCATCGCCGCCGGCGACCCCGTGCCCGACGAGGTGCTGGGCCGCACGATCCACCTGCACGCCCACGACCACACCGACCGTCACTGGGTGCTGCGCCCGACCGCCGAGCGATTCGATGTGTCCGACGAGCCCGCGGAGGCAGACGTCGCCATCCGCGCGACCGCCGATGATCTGCTGCTCACCGTCTGGCATCGACGCGCCCTGGACGACGCGGACGTCGTCGGTGACCGTGACCTCGCCGGTGCCGCACTCGAACTCGTCCATGTCACCTGAGGCGTCATCCGAGCCCACCGGCGCCGACCTCATCATCCGTTCGGCGCGGATCGTGTCCGAGGATGGCACGGTCACCGAACCCGTCGACATCAGGATCGCCGGTGGCCGGGTCGCCGACATCGGCGGGGTCACCGCGCACGGGCAGTCGGCCCGCGAACTCGATGCCGGCGGGCGGTGGGTGATCCCCGGACTCTGGGATCACCACGTGCACGTCACCCAGTGGGCGCGGTGGGGTGAGCGGCTCGACGTCTCCGGCTGCACTGCACCGCAGGCGGTGATCGATCGGGTGCACCACCACATCGAGGAGGTGGATTCGTCGTCCGGGCAACAGGATTCGCGCGTGATCCTCGGTGTCGGACACCGACCTTCGCAGTGGTCGGAGCCGGCGTCGGTGACCGCACTCGACGCGGTGTCCGGACGGCATCCGGTGATCCTGATCTCCGGTGATGCCCACAGCGGCTGGCTCAACAGCCGATCACTGCAGGTCTGCGGCCTCGAGCACCGCACGGGCCTCGTCGACGAGAACGAGTGGTTCGCGGTGTTCGCGCGCCTCGACGAGATCGCACCGACGCAGACCCCGGAGTTCGATCAGGTGCAGCGGGCGATGACCGCGGCCCTGACCCGCGGCATCGTCGGGATCACCGACCTCGAATTCGCCGGCGCACATCGCGTCTGGCCGGAGCGGATCGCCGCCGGCATGATTGCGCCCCGCATCCGCGCCGGGTTCTACCCCGACGCCCTCGACGAGGTCCTCGGGTCCGGTCTGCCCGGTTCTGGTCTGCGCACCGGTGACCCGTTGGCGCACAACGTTCTTCTCGGTCCGCTGAAGATGATCACCGACGGTTCGCTGGGATCGTTGACGGCGCACTGCTGCGACCGCTACGCACCCGAACCCCATCCATTCGGCAAGCAGAACTTCTCCGGTGCCCAGATCCGGGAATTGCTCTCGCGCGCCACCGCGGGTGGCCTCGACGTCGCGGTGCACGCCATCGGCGACGCCGCGGTCACCGAGGCGCTCGATGCCTTCGGGGTGACCGGCGCCCATGGCAGCATCGAACACGCCCAGTTGATGCGCCGCGACGACCTCGTCCGGATGGCCGGCCTCGGGGTGGTGGCGAGCGTGCAACCCGCGCATCTCCTCGACGACCGCGCTGTCACCGAACGTGTCTGGGCGGATCGGGCCGATCGGTGCTTTCTGCTGCAGAGCATGCATCGGGCCGGGGTGGCCCTCGCGCTCGGATCGGACGCGCCGATCGCGCCCCTGGATCCGTGGCTGGCCATCGACGCCGCGGTGTGGCGCGCCGAACCCGGTGAGCCGGCGTGGAATGCCGCCGAACGACTGACCGTCGGACAGGCGTTGTTCTCCTCGACCAACGGGGCGCCGCCGCTCGCCGTGGGGTCGCTCGGCGACGTCGTGCTGCTCGACGACGATCCGTTCGGTGTGCGGCCCCGCGACGTGCGGGTGGCGGCGACCGTCATCGGTGGTGATCCGGTGTGGTCTGCCCTGGGATGAGTGGCGACCAGCCACCCATGATTTGGGGCCTCGTGCGTCACACCATCCCCAGATGTTGTGGTTTTTCACGATCTTGGCGTCGGATCGAGTGTCGGTCCACGATGGCCGGGCGCGACGGCCTAGATTGGTCCTATCGCTCATCGCACCAGCCGCGCTGCGGCGAACTGCGGACACCGACCCGAATCCACCCATCGACCCCGAGGAACAGATGACGGCCACCTCTCACAGCCCCGCCGACGGCGCCCCCATCAAGCTGGTCAGCCGGGTCTCGGCGATCAACTGGAACCGCGTCCCCGATGAGAAGGACGCCGAGGTCTGGGATCGCCTGACCGGAAACTTCTGGCTGCCGGAGAAGGTTCCGGTGTCCAACGACATCCCGTCGTGGAACACGCTGACGGAGTACGAAAAGCAGCTCACCATGCGGGTGTTCACCGGTCTGACGCTGCTCGACACCATCCAGGGCACCGTCGGTGCGGTCTCGCTCATCCCGGATGCGACGACGCCGCATGAAGAGGCGGTGCTCACCAACATCGCGTTCATGGAGTCGGTGCACGCCAAGAGCTACAGTTCGATCTTCTCCACCCTGTGCTCGACCAAGGAGATCGACGAGGCCTTCCGCTGGTCGGAGGAGAATGACCAGCTGCAGCGCAAGGCGCAGATCGTCATGGACTACTACCGCGGCGAGGATCCGCTCAAGCGCAAGGTGGCCTCGACGCTGCTGGAGTCGTTCCTCTTCTACTCCGGTTTCTATCTGCCGATGTACTGGTCGTCGCGCGCCAAGCTCACCAACACCGCTGACCTGATCCGGCTGATCATCCGCGACGAGGCGGTGCACGGCTACTACATCGGCTACAAGTATCAGCGTGGTCTGGAGACGCAGAGCGCGCAGCGTCGCCAGGAACTCAAGGACTACACCTTCGAGTTGCTCTTCGAGCTCTACGACAACGAATCCGATTACACCGAGGCGCTCTACGACGAGGTCGGTCTCACCGAGGACGTCAAGAAGTTCCTGCGCTACAACGCGAACAAGGCGCTGATGAACCTCGGCTACGAGGCGATGTTCCCGAAGGACGAGACCGACGTGAACCCGGCGATCCTGTCGGCCCTGTCACCCAACGCCGACGAGAATCACGACTTCTTCTCCGGGTCCGGTTCGAGTTACGTCATCGGCAAGGCCGTCAACACCGAAGACGAGGACTGGGACTTCTAGCGGGGCACAACCGAAGGACGTCGATGGCGGCTCCCGGGCGGTCAGCAGCGCCGAAGCCGGGGTTGACCGTGACCCGGTTCCGGACCTCGATGATCATGCAGGTCATCTTCATCGGCACGGCCCTTGTCATCGTGGTGACCACCCTGGCCGGGACTCTCGCGTCAGGCGGCAGTACGACGGGTGTGGTGGTCGTGATCGTGATGTTCGTGGTCATCGCACTGCTCGTGTGGTGGATACTGCGTCGCCGAACGCTGATGGTGATCGCCGTCGACGCCACCACGCGAGCCGGATGTGTCGAGAAGCCTGCACGCGGCACGGACGCGGGGTGGCGAATCCCGTTGTCCGACATCACGCGTGCGCATGTGGCCATGCATACGAAGTGGGTCGGGTCGGGAGATGCTCGCACCCAGAAGAAGCGCCAACTCCTCGGCCTCGAGACCCAGGCGTGGGTACCGACGTGGCATGCGCACCCTGCCGCCGACCCGCGGTGGTTTCCCGACCTACCGGATCGCGCTCGCCAGTACGTCGTCCACATGGGTTCATCGGGTGGCTACGGGCGACGACGCCGGCGAATTGTCGCCGCCTTCGAGCCCAGCCGGGTGGAGGTTGTTCTGCACGAGCGCAATGAATGAGCGAGGGTAGCGGCCCCTTGACGGTCCTTCACTCCTCGACGAGCCGGTCGTACAGGTCACCGAGCTCATCGACCGCCTCGGCGATGTCACCCGGCGCCACCCCGGATGCCCGCAGGGCCGCCCGCAACGCCGCGGTGTCGAGGTCGGTCATCGGATTCATCCGCGGCGGTGACGGCAGCGGGGGAGCGGTCGCGCCGGTGCCGTAGAAGTCGACGGTCGGTGGTGCAGAACGCGATTCGGTCCACACGAGCGGATTGTCGGGGAGCCCGGACGGTTCTCCGGACACGTCCTCGATGGCCGCGAGCAGTTCGGGTAACGATGTTCCCATCAGCGTGAGCAGTGTCAGCGGGGTGCGGTCGATCTCGGCCGCGATCTCATAGGTCACCGTCAGTACGTGGATGCAGCGACCCGAGGAGTCCGGGCACGTGCAGTCACCGACGATGTCGGCACTTTCGGTGGGCAGCAACAACTCTCCGAGCGTGTCGGGTTGCTCGCCACGGGCCAGATACATCACGTCGGTGATGCCGCCGGCCGCGGCCAGCAGCGAGACCACCGTGGTGGCGTCGACGGTGCGAACCTCGAGGAACACCTCGAAGGGGTCGAGTTGACTGCCCTCGACGACCGCGGTCACCATTCCATCACCGATGGACACCCGATGCGCATTCCGATCGCGAAAGTAGCTGCGCGCCTTCGTGATCTTGCGGTTCTCGACGATCTCGGAGGTGACCTGCCCACCCGGTCGGCCCTCGACGACGTCGACCAGGGCCCGGGACCACGGCGTCAACGCATAACCGCGGACCGGGGTGGTGCCACGCCGCGCACTCATTCGCTCACCGCCTCGTCGCGGAGCCGGAACAGTTCGAACAGTTCGTCGTCGCCGAGGTCACCCATCCAGTTCTCGCCCGTCGACACCGTCAGCCGGGACAACTCGCGTTTCTTGGCGATGAGGTCGTCGACGCGTTCCTCGAGGGTGCCCACGCAGACGAAGCGCCGCACGTGCACCCGCTGGGTCTGACCGATCCGGTAGGCACGATCGGTGGCCTGGTCCTCCACGGCCGGATTCCACCACCGATCCACGTGCACAACGTGATTGGCGGCGGTCAGGTTGAGTCCGGTGCCGCCGGCCTTGAGCGTGGCCACCAGAATCGGCGGCCGCGCGGAGCCGTCACCGCGCTGGAACCGCTCGACCAGCAGGTCACGCTCGCCGCGTGGCAGACCACCGTGCAGCAACGGGATCTCGGTGCCCAGCACCTCGGTCAGCCACGACGAGACCAGTTCGCCGAACACGGCGAACTGGGTGAACAGCAACCCCTGATCACCTTCGGCGACCAGGGTGGTGACGATGTCGGAGAGGAGTTCGAGCTTGCCCGACCGATGGTGGCCGCGGCGCAGTATCGCCGATCCGTCACCGAGGTAATGCGCCGGATGATTGCAGATCTGTTTGAGCCGGGTCAGTGCGGCGAGGACCGTGCGGCGCCGCAGCGCGCGCTGCTGCTTGTCGGCCAGGGCGGCCATCAGATCGTCGATCACCGCGCGGTAGAGGGCGGCCTGCTCGACGGTGAGGTTGGCCCGCACGGTGAGCTCGTTCTTCTCCGGCAGATCGGAGACGACGGCCGGATCGGTCTTCTCCCGCCGCAGGATGAACGGGCGGGTGAGGGTGGCCAGCCGACGGACGGCGGCCGGATCCCGATCCCGCTCAATGGGTTCGGCGAAGCGGTTGCGAAACGCCGAGGCCGAGCCCAGCAGCCCGGGATTGACCAGGTCGATCACCGCACGCAGGTCCTCGAGGCGGTTCTCCACCGGGGTTCCGGTCAGGGCGATGCGGTGAGCGGCGGGGATGGCGCGCAGTGCGCGGGCTGCGGCCGTCCGGACGTTCTTCACGTGTTGCGCCTCGTCGACGATGACGTGCCGCCACCGATGCGCGGACAGTAGATCGCGATCGCGGGCGGCGAGGGCGAACGTCGTCAGCACCACGTCGATGCCGGAATGGACCGCGGTGAACGCGGCACCCTTGGATCGTCCGGCGCCGTGATGGACGGTCACCCGCAGATCCGGTGCGAACCGTTCCAACTCGTGGACCCAGTTGCCGACCACCGACATCGGACACACGATCAGCGAGGGCGCGCTGTCGCTTTCGTCTCCACCATCGTCGCGTGCGTCGTACTCGTGACACAGCAGCGCGATGATCTGCAGCGTCTTGCCCAGGCCCATGTCGTCGGCGAGGACGCCACCGATGCCCTGGCCGGACAGGTACGCCAGCCACTCCAGGCCGCGGTGCTGATAGGGCCGCAACACCGCGTGCAGCGACGCCGGGGCCGCCACCGGGACCGGGGCCATCGTGCCCGTCTCGGCGATGGCATCGAGCCAGGCCAGTCCCTGCACCGAGGTCACCGGTACCGGCACGCGGTCGGTGTCGTGCGCGACCATGTCGAGCAGCTCACCCATGTCGGGTGTGTGCCCGGACGTCCGCAGCGCGCGTTGCGCCGCGATGAAGGCGGCCGCGCGGGTCAGCGCGGCGCCCTCGGCGCGTACCCACACCCCGCGGATGCGCACCAGATCGCCCTTCTGACGCGACAATTCGTCGAGATCGGCGTCGCTGAGCGTGATGGCGTCCGGGCCGTCACCCAGGGCGAGTCGCCACTCGAACTCACGGATCTCGCGCAGGCCCACCATGCGGGCCGGGGCGCCACCGCCGGTCACCGGGGCCGCCCGCACCCCGAGGGTGGGCCGCACCTCGGCGATGGTGCGGGGGAGCAGGACCGGGAGGCCTGCCTCAGCCAATGCCTGTGCGCCGCTGGTGAACAGCGCTTCCGCGAGATCGCCGGTGAGCAGGAAGTCCAGCGAGGTGCGGTCGGGGTCGGCGCGACCCAGATCCGGGAATGCGCGCACCGCGGTGGCGAGTTCGGTGGTGATCTCGTCGAGTTCGGTTGCGTCCAGGCGATGCGGGACCACCGGATCGATGTGACCGTCGTCGGAGCGTCGGCAGACCTGCAGACGCCACCGGAGCCGGTGCGGGTCGCCGGGAACCGAACCGGCGGTGAACAGTTCGTCGTCGAGGTCCTGCGGATGATCCGGATCGTCGGGTTCGTGCAGACGGAAGAGCACCGTCGAATCGCCGGCGGGAGCGCTCGCCGTCCACTGCGTCCACGCCGACATAGCGGTCGGGCGGGTGGCCGACGCCGGAACCGCGGAGTCGACGAGGGCCGCGATCAGCGGGGTGGCCGGATCGGCCGCGCCGAGGCGGGTCGCCGACGCGGTGATCCGGGCACGGCACTCGTGATCGACGAGTTCGGCCGCAAAGTCCATCAGCGCCTCGGTGCCGCCGTTGTCCAGCAGCGCCGCCGGTGCGCCGCCGGTGATCACCGCCGACCACGCACGCCACTGCGGTGTGGCCACCGGGCGCCAGACGAACACCGACTCGCCCGCCACCTCGGCGACGGTGGGTGCCACGACGCGGGCATCGACGAAGCGTCTCACCCCGTCGAGAAGGTGGCGGTACCACGCGATGTCGCCGGCGACCGCCACCGAGCGCGTCGCGTCCAGGAACGACACCGCCGACGCCACCCCGAGCGTCATCGTCGCGACGAAGCGACGCCTGCCCGACTCGTCAATCACTCCGACCTGCCGGCGAAATCGTTTGCCGGACAGCAATGATCGCAACGGTTCCGGATACGGTGACCCGGCGGCTTCGGTGTCGTTCCCGTCGGTCTCGTCCCAGACCGAGAGGCCGACGCCGGGACGCCACAGGACATGCAGCGCGGCGGCCGGTTTGGGGGCCGGTGCGGCGACCACGGTGGGTGCGGTGTCGGTCGATGAGGTGGCCGCGGCGCTACTTCTTTCCGAAATAGGTGGCGTTCAACGCGAGGATGACGCGATCGGCGGCGTCCGGGGGCGGAGCCTGATCGGCGTTGCCGTAGCGCTTGCCGAGCACGACGTAGAACGATCCGGTCGGATCGTCGGTGACCGATTCGAGGGTGCCCCGCACCTCGAGGTACCGATACGGATTGTCGGGATCGGTGATGACGAACGAATAGTTCGGATTCTGCTGCAGGTTGGCGATCTTCTTGCGGGCCTTGGTGTGGGTGAACCGCAGCTGCCCGTCCTGCCAGGCGAACCACATCGGGGTCGCATTGGGTACGCCATCGGGTCCGACGGTGGCGAGCACACCGACAATCGGACGGTCGAGCAGGTCGTCGTAGCCCTCGGGGATCGTGGTTGCCATGCCGTCCAGGGTAGTGGGCGCCACCGACACGACTCACCGGCACGATCGGGTGACCTGATGGGTCATCGTGGAGCAGACTGGTCAGTCATGGCCACCCCGTCACTGCCGCAGCCGCCGACGCAGAGCGAGATGCTCGCGACCGGCCCCACGATCTACTCGACCGCCGACCGGTCGATCGGTAAGGCCGCCCGCAAGGTCGTGCCACGCAGTGCGTTGGGTGACTGGGATCCGGATCGGCGTGGACACGATGCGCTCGCCACCATCTTGGCGCAGAACACCATTCGGGATCAGGTGCTGTTGCCGATCCGCCACGGACGCATGTCGGCATCGCCGTGGACCTACTATCGCGGGGCCGCCGCGGTGATGGCCGCGGACCTGGCGTCGCGTCCGAACACGGGGATCACGGTGCAACTCTGCGGTGACGCCCACGTCCTGAATTTCGGGCTGTGGAACACCCCCGAGCGGACCCTGGCCTTCGACCTGCGTGACTTCGACGAGACGCTTCCCGGACCGTTCGAATGGGACCTCCTGCGATTCCTGGCGAGCCTGGTGGTCCTCGCCCGCGAGAACAACGTCGACGCCGTCACCGCCACCGGCGCGGTCCGCGCCGGATTCCAGGGCTACCGCAAATGGATTCGGACGTACGCCGGGTGGCCGATCCTGGACGTGTGGGCGGAGAAGATCTCCGTCGACGACCTCGTCGGGTATGTGGCGTCACCGGCCAACGGAGCCCGGCTCGATTCGTATCTGGAGAAGCGGGCGCAGAAACGCACGGCGCGGGGAGCGAGCAAGAAGCTGACCCATCAGGTGGATGGCCGTCGGCAGATCGTGGAGGACCCGCCGTACCGGATTCACGCACTCAGTGGTTACCGCGACGTGCTCAACGACGTGATCCGCGCCTACTATGCGACGGTCCCGGAGAACATCGCCGCGCTGCTGCGTCGCTTCGATCTGGTCGACGCGGTGCAGCAGGTCGTCGGCGTCGGCAGCGTCGGGATGCGGGTGTTCCTCAATCTGGCCGAGGAACACGAGACCGGCGACCCGATGTTCTTCCAGATCGAACAGGCCGCCGCCTCGGTGTACGAACCGTTCCTGTCGCCGAGCAGTTACGACAACCACGGTCAACGAGTCGTCAACGGCCAGCGACTGATCCAGAGTGCCTCCGACATGTTCCTGGGCTGGACCCGGATCGCCGACTGGGACTTCTACGTGCGCCAGTTCCGCGACGGCAAGGTCATCCCCGACGGACCGCGAGTGGCCGGCGTCATCGAGCAGTTCGCGACGGCCTGCGGACACGTGCTGGCCCGTGCGCACGCGCGCAGCGGGGATGCCCGCGCGATCGCCGACTATCTGGGGACATCACGCAAGGCCGAGGAATCGGTGGTGCGATTCGCCAACGCCTACGCCGATCAGACCGAACGCGACCACGCGCAGTTGGCCACCGCGGTCGCCGACGGGTCGATTCCGTCGGCGCCCGGCTGGCCGTGAGCCCGGTGGTGACGATCAGTCGGAGATGATCAGGCGGAGACGATCAGTCAGAGACGATCAATCGGTGACCTCGTTGAGTTTTCCGGTGGCCACGTCGAAGACGAAGCCGCGCAGTGAGCTGGTCTTGGTGATGAACGGGCTGTTGCGGATCCGGGTGAGTGACTGACGCACGTCCTCGTCGACGTCGCCGAATGCCTCGGCGGCCCACTGCGGCTTCTGCCCGATCTCGTTCTGGATCTCGCGTTTGAAATCGTCGTCGGTGAAGGTCAGCATGCCGCAGTCGGTGTGGTGGATGAGGATGATCTCGGTGGTGCCGAGCAGTCGCTGGCTGATGGCCAGTGATCGGATCTCGTCGTCGGTGACGACGCCGCCCGCATTGCGGATGACGTGTGCCTCACCGTCTTTGAGGCCGAGGATGCGGTAGACGTCCAGGCGCGCATCCATGCAGGCGACCACCGCGACGTGACGACTCGGCGGCAGCGGCAGCGGGCCGGAGAAGGTGGCGGCGTAGGCGGCGTTGTTCGCCAGGTATTCATCGGTGACAGTCATCTGTCCACGATGCTCGTCGACCTCTGCCGACGTCGACGGTTTCACCCGGTCGGGGTCAAACCATGGCCGGATGCGCATGTGTGGTGAGCTCGCGGTCGGGAGAGCCCGCGTTCAGTGCCAGCGGGCCAGCAGTGCCGTCGAGCGGGCCGCGAGGTCGGCCTGCCAGAAGGGGCCGAAGCTGATCCGGCCGACACCGAGGTCCGCGAAATGGGTCAGGGAGTCCTCGGCGGGCAACCCGATGGCGTTGACCGGGAGCGGCAACTCCGAGGTCAGCCGGCGGTGCACGTCGTCGGCATGCCGGCCGACCGGGTAGAGGCACGTCGCACCCGCGTCGGCGCAGCGGCGCAGCCGGTCGATCGCGCGGTCGACGCGGTCGGCGTCGTCGCCGATCCGACGCAGCAGCACGTCGGTCCGCGCATTGATCACGATGGGCACGCCCGCGGCGTCGGCCGCCTCGCGCAGTGCGGCGACGACCTCGGCGTGTTCGGCGGGTTCGCGGAGCCTCCCGCCCTCGGAGTGCACGGTGTCCTCGATGTTGAGACCGACCGCTCCGGCGTCGAGGAGACCGCCGATGAGGGTGGCCGCCGACTCGCCGTATCCGGACTCGATGTCGACCGACAGAGGTACGTCGACGGCCTCGGCGACCTGGGCGACCCGGGTGCACAACTCGGCAAAGGTCATGCCCTCGTTGTCGGAGCGGCCGATGGAGTCGGCCACCGGGTGACTGCCCAACGTGAGTGCGGCGAACCCGGCGTCGACGGCCAGGGCGCCGACCACGCGTCCCAGACGGTCGGCAGCACGACGGGATCGCCGGGCCGGTGCAGGGCGGCCAGGGTCCGGGCCGCCACGCTGAGATCAGGAGTTGGCATTGAGGGATTCCTTGACGTCGTTGAGCACCAACCACGCCGAGGCCAATCCGCCACCGCCGTACCAGATCTCGTCGTTCACCGACAGCACCCGCTTCCACGTCGGTGCCCCCATGTCGAGCCAGCGATCCGAGAGCAGGACCTCCTCGCCGTGCGCCTGCCCGTCCTCACCCTCGAAGGACACATAGATGAGGTCGGCGTCGGCGTCGGTGAAGTTCTGATCGGTGACGGTGACGTCCTCCGGCCCGCGTTGCGCGGCGGGTCGCTGGACGCCGATCTGGGTCAGGATCTGACCCGCGAAGCTGCCGGTGCCGGCCAGGATCTCCGCATCCTTGGTGAACCGGACCAGGGACACCTGATTGTGGGCGGCATCCATCCGACGGCCGGTCTTCTGTGCCTCGGTGTCGAACTCCTGCAGCAACCGAGTGCCCTCGCCGGAGCGGCCCAGCGCGGCGGCGACCGCGGTGAAACGTTCCTGCCAGTCGTCGTCGGTGGCGATGGTGACCGTTTTCGTCGTGCCGAAGGCGCCGGCGGACGCCGCGGTCGACGGCGTGGTCAGGACGATGTCGGGTGCCGCGGTCTGCACCGCGGCCGCATCGGGTTCGGCACCGATGGTCGGCACCGACGTCAGTTGCGGGCCGAGATACTCGGGCACGCTGCCCGGCGCCGCGGTCACCGCGGTCACCTTCGGGCCGAGTCCGAGGGCGCAGATGTCGTCGAGCAGGGCCGGATCGGTGACCACGATGCGCGAGACGTCGGCCTGCGGGGCGTCGGCGACCGTCGGCGCCAGGCAGGTCCGGGCGTAGTCGCGGTCGGCGGAGACCACGTTGACCTCGGCGATGCGGGTCGTCGAGGTGGAGATGGTCTTGCCGTCGGGGGTCGTCAGCGTCGACTGGTCCTCGGAGCACCCGCTCACCGCCAGGGCCGCGGCCACACCGATCGTCGAGATCGCCATCATCCCTCGGAGTCGAGAGGTGTTCTTAGTCCGTCCGTTCCGGTGGTCACCGCCGCGCTGCACCCGCCCAACCTAGCAGGGGCGCCGACGGGTTTCGCCGACGTCGCAAGCGGGACGGTGGACCGGGGTCGATGGCACCCTGTGGTGAGGCGGCGCGTCGCCCGCATCGAGCGGTCTGACCTGCGTCGATGGCGTCGGCGGAAAATCGAGTACGACAGATCGTAGGACCCACTCGGCCAGGGTGGGTGCAAGGGTTTAGGATCGGTAACCAGCGCTCGGTTTGTTCATGTGCCGACCGACGGAAAAACGCTTCCCGACCGGTCGGGCAAGAGGAGGATCTGTGACCGCGGTAGACCAGCCCACCACGCAAGTGGCACCAGTTCGTCCGTACCCGGAGCGATATCAGCCCAAGGGTTCGTTCATCTACAAGCTGATCACCACGACCGATCACAAGTTGATCGGCATGATGTACATCGTCGCGTGCTTCGCGTTCTTCCTGATCGGCGGCCTGATGGCGCTGCTGATGCGCGCCGAGCTCGCCCACCCGGGGATGCAGTTCCTCTCCACCGAGCAGTTCAACCAGCTGTTCACCATGCACGGCACCGTGATGCTGCTGATGTATGCGACCCCGATCGTCATCGGCTTCGCGAACTTCGTTCTGCCGCTGCAGATCGGTGCCCCCGACGTCGCCTTCCCGCGACTCAATGCCTTCGGCTTCTGGCTGTTCGTCTTCGGCTCGACCGTCGCGATCGGCGGATTCATCACCCCCGGTGGCGCCGCCGACTTCGGCTGGACCGCCTACACCCCGCTGACCGACGCGATCCACTCGCCCGGCGTCGGCGCCGACCTGTGGATCATGGGTCTGGGTGTGTCGGGTCTGGGCACCATCCTCGGTGGCGTCAACATGGTCACCACCGTGGTCTGCCTGCGTGCACCCGGTATGACGATGTTCCGGATGCCGATCTTCACCTGGAACATCCTGGTGACCACGATCCTGATCCTGCTGATCTTCCCGCTGCTGACCGCGGCCCTGCTCGGCCTGGAGGTCGACCGCCAGTTCGGCGCCCATCTCTACGACCCGGCCAACGGTGGTGTGATTCTCTGGCAGCACCTGTTCTGGTTCTTCGGTCACCCCGAGGTGTACGTCATCGCGCTGCCGTTCTTCGGCATCGTGTCCGAGATCTACCCGGTGTTCGCCCGCAAGCCGATCTTCGGCTATTCCGGCCTGATCTACGCGACCCTGGCCATCGCGGCCCTGTCGGTCGCGGTGTGGGCGCACCACATGTACGTCACCGGCGCCGTGCTGCTGCCGTTCTTCTCCTTCATGACCTTCCTGATCGCGGTGCCCACCGGTGTGAAGTTCTTCAACTGGATAGGCACGATGTGGAAGGGCAACATGACGTTCGAGACGCCGATGCTGTTCTCCGTCGGCTTCATCGTGACGTTCCTCTTCGGTGGTCTGACCGGTGTCCTGCTCGCCAGCCCGCCGCTGGACTTCCACCTGTCCGACAGCTACTTCGTCGTCGCCCACTTCCACTACGTGCTCTTCGGCACCATCGTGTTCGCGACCTACGCCGGCATCTACTTCTGGTTCCCCAAGATGACCGGACGCATGCTCGACGAGGGTCTGGGCAAGTGGCACTTCTGGCTGACCTTCATCGGTTTCCACACCACCTTCCTGGTGCAGCACTGGCTGGGTAACGAGGGCATGCCGCGCCGCTACGCCGACTACCTGCCGTCGGACGGGTTCACCACGCTGAACATGATCTCGACGACCGGTGCGTTCATCCTCGGACTGTCGACGCTGCCGTTCCTGTGGAACGTGTTCAAGAGCTACCGCTACGGCGAGGTCGTGACCGTCGATGATCCGTGGGGCTTCGGCAACTCCTTGGAGTGGGCCACCAGCTGCCCGCCACCGCGTCACAACTTCACCGAGCTGCCCCGCATCCGCTCCGAGCGTCCGGCCTTCGAACTGCACTATCCGCACATGATCGAGCGGATGCATGCCGAGGCCCACGTCGGACCGGGTCACAGCAGCGAATCCGCCGAGCACACCCGACGCGATCCGTTGACCGTCGGCGACCACGAGTCCTCGGCCGACTGACCAGGAATCACTCGGTGGTCGACTCGAAAGAATCACACACCACAACCGCACCCGGATCGGCATCGCCCGGTCCGGGTGCGGTCGTGAAGACGACCCTTCTGGTCACCGTCACCGGCCCCGACAAGCCGGGCGTCACCTCGGTGCTCATGGGCGCACTGGCCGGCCAGCAGGTGTCGCTGCTCGACGTCGAGCAGGTGGTGATCCACGATCGCCTCACCCTTGGTGTGCTGGTGGCCGTCGACGGCGATCCGGAGGCCGTCCAGGATGTCGTCGAACAGGCGATGTCGTCGATCGGGATGGACGTCAGTGCCGAGGTCAACGCACCGTCGGACGGACATGCGCCGTCCACACATGCGGTCGTGCTGCTCGGCAGTCCGGTCACCGCACGCGCGTTCAGCGCGGTGGCCGCCGAACTCGCCGGACAGGGCGGCAACATCGACTCCATCCGCGGCGTCGCCGACTATCCGCTGACCGGACTGGAACTGATGATCAGCGTCGGCGGCCGCGACGACGTCGCCGCCGACACCGCGCTGCGCAAGGGCCTTGCCCGCGTCGCGACGAAGCATTCGGTCGACATCGCCGTCGAGCGCGGTGGGCTGGCGCGCCGCGCGAAACGTCTCATCGTCTTCGACGTCGACTCCACCCTCATCCAGGGTGAGGTCATCGAGATGCTCGCCGCCCACGCCGGCCGGGAGGCCGAGGTGGCGGCGGTGACCGAGGCCGCGATGCGTGGTGAGTTGGATTTCGCGCAGTCGCTGCATCAGCGGGTGGCCGCGCTGGCCGGACTCGACGCCTCCGTGCTCGACGAGGTGGCCGCGTCGCTGCAACTGACGCCGGGTGCGCGCACCACCATCCGGACCCTGCACCGGCTCGGCTATCACTGCGGTGTGGTGTCCGGCGGATTCCGTCAGGTCATCGACGCGCTCGCTCACGAGCTGGAACTCGACTTCGTGCGCGCCAACACCCTCGAGGTGATCGACGGCAAACTGACCGGGCGTGTCGTCGGCGAGATCGTCGACCGCCCCGGAAAGGCCCGGGCCCTGCGGTCGTTCGCCGACCACGTCGGGGTGCCGATGGAGCAGACCATCGCCGTCGGCGACGGCGCCAACGACATCGACATGCTCAGCGTCGCCGGGCTCGGCATCGCGTTCAACGCGAAGCCGGCGCTGCGCGAGGTCGCCGACGCCGCGCTGAATCATCCGTTCCTCGACGCGGTGCTGTTCATCCTCGGCGTCACCCGCGACGAGATCGAGGCCGCCGACGCCGCCGACGGCGTGCTGCGGCGGGTTCCGCTCGAGTGACCGATCCGGGGTTGCCGTCGAATCCGTTCGCCGACGACTACCGGCGCCTGACCCGCTACGTCGGCGGAGCGGACGATCCGGAGAATCCGGCCGACGTCCTCGCGATGCAGATGGTTCTGCGGATCGAGAAGACCGCACCACCGGACCGTGCGGACCTGCTGGTGGCCGCTGCCCGAGCCGTGGCCCTGCTGTGTCTGGACGATCGTGCCGGTGGCGACGGACCGTGGTCAGAGCCGATGGACGCGTGGTGCGACGCCCGCATCCGCAAGATCGCCCGACGGGCGCGCGGTACGCAATGGGCTGCGGCGCAAGAGGTCTGGGGTGTGACGGCCACCGTCGGTGACGTCGAGGCCAGAGCGCTGGTTCCCGGTCGGGTTGGCGACGTCGACAAGCGGATCTCGCGACTGCAGATCGGTGGCACCGAGGTGGCGGGCTCGCTACCGACCGAACCACCCATCGGCGGCGTGTGCCTGTGGGTGAACCCGGACCTGGAGATGACCGTCGGCAAACTCGCCGCGCAGGTCGGCCATGCGTCGATGCTCGCGGTGCGGTTGATGGACGAGACGTCGGCCCGGGTGTGGCGTGATGCCGGCTGCCCGCTGTCGGTGTGTGCCGCAGACTCCTCGCGGTGGGCGGCACTGATGGCCGCGGATGCGACCGGCGCCGCGGTCGCGGTACGCGATGCGGGTTTCACCGAGATCGCGCCCGGGTCGGTGACGGTGATCGCGGAGGTGATCCGATGAGCGAACCCGACGAATTGCCGTACTGGGCACAGGGATTGGGGCTGAACCCGCATCCCGAAGGCGGCTGGTTCACCGAGACCTGGCGCAGCGATCTGGTGCTCCCTGCCGCGGTCCTGCCCGGCTACGACGCCGATCGCGCGGCCGGAACCGCGATCCTGTTTCTCCTCATGCCCGGTCAGCAATCCGACTGGCACACGGTGCGCGGTGCCGAGATGTGGCTCTATCATCGCGGCGCGCCGGTCGAACTCGACCTGGGTGGCGACGGTGACGAACCGGACGATGTCACCACTGTTGCGGTCGGTGCCGACATCGGCTCTGGTCATCGGCCGCAAGTGTTGGTGCCGCCACGACACTGGCAGCGAGCGCGATGCACCGGCGACGAGGCGTCATTGGTCAGCTGCATCGTCGTTCCCGGATTCGACTTCGCCGATTTCCGGCTCATCGACAAGGGCTAGGCACAAGCCGCTCGAGGTGTTCCGACCCGCCGGTCGAGACCCTCTGTGGTGCAGCTGGTTCCGTCCCCGCGCGCTGGTCGAGGTGTGAGGAGCGCTAGCGACGAGCCTCGAGACCTGGTGAGACAAGGCCGGTTTCGTCCCTGTCCGTGGGTCGAGGTGTGAGGAGCGCTAGCGACGAGCCTCGAGACCTCGTGTGGTGCTGCTGGTTTCGTACTAGCCACTGGTTGTGGTGGGTTGTCTTGCAGCGCGGGTCGCGGAGGGTGGCCTCGATACACCGACTCGCAAGCTCGTCGGCACTCGGCCAGCGGGAGGTGCGGCTGGTTTCGTCCCCGCCCGTCGGTCGAGCTGTGAGGAGTGCCAGTCCTGCGTTAAGCTCCGTCGAAACGACGACCCTCGAGACCTGGTGAGACAAGGCTGGTTCCGTCCCCACCTGCCGGTCGAGGTGTGAGGAGCGCTAGCGACGAGCCTCGAGACCTCGTGTGGTGCAGCTGGTTCCGTCCCCACCTGCTGGTCGAGGTGTGAGGAGCGCTAGCGACGAGCCTCGAGACCTCCTGTGGTGCAGCTGGTTTCGTTCTAACCTCGGGTTGCGGTGGGTTGTCTTGCAGCGCGGGTTGCGGTGGGTGGCCTCGATACACCGACTCGCAAGCTCGTCCGCACTCGGCCAGCGGGAGGTGCGGCTGGTTTCGGACCCAGTGAAGAGAACGCGCCTGGCCGGGCCGCACCACCTGCCGACTCACCCCACCGACGGCGACCAGTACACCGCACCCTCGGGAACCTCGTATCCGCGACCGTAGGCCGACCGGTGAGTCGGGTGTCCGTCGTAGGAGCTGATCCGGGTGAGGGTTCGGCCGTCGGTGAAGACCGTCTGCAAGCCGTGTTCGGGTTCCCAGTCGCATTCGTCCTCGCAGATGACGTACCAGTGCTCGTCCTGAAACACCACGTGTGGGCGCAGGTTGAACGTGACATGGGACCACACCTCGTCCTCGGTGATGGTCTCCGAACCCTTCCTCGTCGCCGATGGACACCGCGACGTCGCGGTAGTACGCGAACAGTGCGGGGGCCGCGGAGGTCAGGACCGATCGATCGAGTGCGCAGAAATCGATGATGCATGCGGCGAGGGCGTCGGCCTGGTCGCCCGCGAACTCATCGATCGTGAATTCGCAGTCTGCACCAAAGATCTCGACGTACCGCGGAGGGGTTCGATACCACTCGTCCACGTCGTCGTGTTGGAGGACGCCGATTCCGGGGAGTTCTGTCTGCACCCCGCCATTGTGGCAGGGGCCGGCCGCTTCGAGTCGTTCGTCAGGCCGACGCCACCGACCGGTCGCGCGCCGGCGTCAGATGCTCCAGCGTCCGCAACCAGATCTCCCGGTCCGGCGCGATGGACGCGACGATCACCTCGTCGGCGTCGGCATGTCCGGCGAACCAGTCCAGGTAGTCGCGCACCTCGGCGGGCGTGCCGACTCCGCTGTAGGTCATCATCTCGTCGATCTGGCGGCCCTGCGGCATCGACAGGATGGCGTCGGCCTCGTCGTCGGTGAAGCGGCGGCCGCGACCGAACAAGGCACCAACGCGTTGCCGCTTGGCCTGGTGCAGTTGGGCTTTGGCGATGTCGGCGTCGTCGTCGGCGATCACACAGGCCCCGGCGATCACGTACGGTTCGCTCAGTTGCTCGGACGGACGGAACTGCTCGCGGTAGATCCGGACGGCCTGGGTGAGGGCGGCCGGTGCGAAGTGGGAGGCGAAACCATACGGCAGGCCGAGCGCGGCGGCGAGCTGCGCGCCGAAAAGCGACGAACCCAGGATGTAGAGCGGTACGTTCGTGCCATTGCCGGGTGTGGCCTGCACGCCCTCCACCCGGGTGCTGCCGGTCAGATAGCCCTGCAATTCGAGAACGTCCGACGGGAAATGCTCGGCCGCGGAGATGTCGCGGCGCAGTGCCGCGAAGGTCTTCTGGTCACCGCCGGGGGCGCGGCCGAGGCCGAGGTCGATGCGACCGGGATAGAGCTCGCCGAGCGTTCCGAACTGCTCGGCGATGGTCAACGGCGAGTGGTTGGGCAGCATCACTCCGCCGGAGCCGAGCCGGATCGACGAGGTGCGGGCCGCGATGTGCGAGATGAGCACCGCCGGCGCCGACGACGCGATGCTCGCCATGTTGTGGTGCTCGGCGTACCAGATCCGGGTGTAACCCCACTGCTCAGCACCGATGGCCATCTCGGTGGAGGCGGCGAGGGAGTCACCGACGGTTTCGGAGGCGCCCACCTGGGCGAGATCGAGGATGGAAAGCGGCACACTCATATGAGTAGCCAAGGCGTGGTGCCGCCTGACTATTCCGCCCTCGGTCGTGCCGTTCTCGATTACTCGGCGGCAGTGGACGTTTGGCCGGGGGATTCGCCGGCCATCCTCCCCGGGTGTTTGTCACGCGACGGCGGCCCCCGGTAGGGCACGATAGGAACCGTGAACGCCAGTGAGCCGCAAGAGCCGACCACCGACCCCGATCTGATGATCGATTTCCGCGACGTCGCGGTCGTGCGCGAGGGAAACACGCTGGTCGGACCGGTCAGCTGGCAGGTCGAACTCGACGAACGATGGGTGGTGCTCGGTCCCAACGGCGCGGGCAAGACCACGCTGATGCGCATGGCCAACGCCGAACTGTTCCCGTCGTCGGGGGTCGCGTTCGTCCTCGGTGAGTTGCTCGGCAAGGTCGAGGTGCGCGAGCTCTCGACGCGCATCGGTGTCGCCAGCCCGGCCCTGGCCGACCGCATCCCCGACGACGAGATCGTCGCCGACGTGGTGATCTCCGCCGGATACTCGGTGATCGGCCGATGGCGGGAGGAATACGACGACGTCGACCGTGCGCAGGCACTGGAATCCCTGGAGTCGATGGGTGCCGAGCACCTCGCCGACCGTGCCTTCGGCACACTGTCGGAGGGGGAGCGCAAACGTGTCCTCATCGCGCGGGCCTTGATGACCGACCCGGAGTTGCTGCTCCTCGACGAACCCGCCGCGGGCCTCGACCTCGGCGGACGCGAGGAACTCGTGGAGCGACTCTCCGCCCTGGCGGCCGACCCCGATTCGCCTGCCATCGTGCTGATCACCCACCACGTCGAGGAGATCCCCGCCGGATTCACCCATGCGATGCTCCTCTCGGAGGGGGAGGTCGTCGCCCAAGGGCTCCTGAACAAGGTGCTCACGAGTCGGAACCTGACCAAGGCCTTCCGCCAGCAGATCAGTCTGTCGCGCGTCGACGGGCGGTTCTTCGCTCGGCGCAACCGCCGGGCGGGTTCCCATCGTCGTTCGGCAGGCTAACCCAGTCGGTGGCGCCGGGGCGCGCGTCGATAGGGTCGATCGGGTGAGCCCGAGCACACGCTCGGGTGACCGGTAGGAGGCCCGCCATGACAGATACGCCCGCCCCGCTTCGTGACGCCGCGACCGTCGTTCTCGTCCGCGACAGCGATCACGGCATCGAGGTGTTCCTGCAACGTCGCGTCAAGCAGATGGCCTTTGCCGGTGGTATGACGGTGTTCCCCGGCGGTGGCGTCGATCCCCGGGACCGCGACGCCGATCTCTCCTGGACCGGACCGGATGCCGATTGGTGGTCGGAAATCCTCTCCACCACAACCGAACTCGCGCAGGCCCTGGTGTGTGCGGCGGTGCGTGAGACCTTCGAGGAGTGCGGTGTGCTGCTTGCCTCCACCGCGGACGGCACCTTTCCCGACCCGGCGACGCTGCGCGACGACCGCGGCGCCCTGGTCGACAAATCCCTGTCCTTCGCCGAGTTCCTCCGCCTGCGCGGGTTGACCCTGCGCGCGGATCTCCTTCGGCCGCTGGCGCATTGGATCACACCGGTAAATGAGAAGCGGCGGTATGACACCCGGTTCTTTCTCGCGGCGGTGCCGCCGGGGCAGGAACCCGACGACTCCACCAGTGAGGCCGACATCGCACGCTGGGCGAGCGCGGGGGACGCACTCGAGGCGTGGTCGGCGGGCAAACACTTCCTGCTGCCACCGACGTGGGCGCAGCTGACCGAGGTGGCCAGGTTCGCCACCGTTGCCGAGTTGCTGGCCGCGGAGCGCGTGATCGAGCCGATCGAGCCGAACGTCAGTGCCGGACAGGGTCTTTCCGGTCTCGCCTTCGTCAACTCGGACGACTACTTCGCCGGGCTGGGCACCACGACGCCGAATATCGACCTCTGAGTGCTCAGTCGCCGATCGTGATCACCAGGCGGCCCGGCGCGTCGGCATCCCATGCCCGGCTGACATCGGGTAACGGTGCGGTGCGGATCGCGATCGGCAGTTCTCCGCTCGCGGCGACGTCGAGGATCTTCGGCAGCTCACCGAAGAGCAGGGCCGGATCGATGGATCCGCCGCCCGACCCGCGGATCGTCAGTGGCCGAGCGCGCAGGATGGCGGCGTCGAGCTGCAATGATCGTCCCGCCATCGCGCCGATCTGGACGTAGTCGACCGGTGTCCGGCGCGCGGTGAGGCTGTGCGCCCGGAGTGCGCCGAGCGCCACCTCGGCGACCGGCCCCCACAGGTAGTCGAGCACGATGTCGATGCCCTCGGCGAACCTCGCGGCGAGGTGTTCGTCGGCGTCGGCGTCGGCCAACGACACCGTCACCACCCGGGGATCCTCCGCCAGCCGGGCGAGGGCCTCGGCATTGCGACCTGCCGCGATGACCCGCGCGGCACCGAGATGCAGCGCGATCCGGACCGCCAGACAACCCGACGTTCCGGTGGCGCCGAGGACCGCGACGGTTCCGCCGTCGAGTCGCGAGGTGCTCGAGCGCAACGGCATCCACGACGACATCGCGGGGTTGACCACGGCGGCGGCGACCTCGCTGGTCAGTGCGTCCGGGATGGGAACGGCGAATCCGTTCGGCACGATGGTGCGCTCGGCGATGGTGCCGTACGGGTCCGGGCATCCGCCGGTGTAGACGCGCCGGCCGTCGATCAGGCCGATGCCGTCGACCCCGGCGACGAAGGGTAGGTCGTCGCCGGACGAGTAGTGCGCGCCGGCCGCCACGGATCGGACGAGGTTGTGGACGCCGGCGGCGAGCATCCGAACCTCGATGACGTCGTCGGTGACCGGCGGCTCCGGGAAGTCCGCGTACCGCGGCGGTGAGGTGACGTCGGAGACGACTGCAGCTTTCATGATTTCTCCTGAACATTGTTCAAAACGACGTCTGCTAGCATTGTTGAACAATGTTCAGAAGTCAAGGGGAGAGGGGCCGACCCGTGCCACGTGCGCAGCTCACCCGTTCGGCGATCATCGACGCCGCATTCGAGCAGCTCGCCGAGACCGGTCTGGACGGGATCACGGCACGAGCGCTGGCCGCCCGTCTCGGGGTGCGGGCGGGGGCGCTGTACTACCACTTCCGCGACATGGCCGACCTGCAGGACGAGATGGCCTCCCGGGTACTCGCGACCCTGCTGGCCGATCCGGTGCCCGACGGGCCGGCCGACGACTGGCGGGAACTTCTGCGTGCCGGTGGTCACCGGACACGCGAGATCCTGCTGTCGTTCCGGGACGGGGCAAAACTGGTCGCCGGCACGACCCTCGTCGACGACACCGCCCTGCGCGGTCTGGAAGCACCGGTCCGGGTGCTCGTCGCCGCCGGGATGACCCCGCTGGACGCTCAACGCGCCCTGCAATCGGTCAACGCCTACGTCACCGGATTCGTGATCGAGGAACAACATCGTCATCCCGTGGGCGGCGGCGATCGCTTCACCGCCGAGGAACGCCGCGCCCGGCTCGATCCGGACGAGCAGCCGCTGCAGTACGCGCTCAGCGACGAGGTCGTGTCGTTGCCGGCCGAGGCATTCGAGTGGGGTCTGGAAGCGCTGATCGCCGGAATCGGCGTGCGAGTGGGGTTGTAGCGCAGCAGGTTTCTCGGCTGTTGGCCCGCAGATCGTCTGCGCTGATGCCTACGCTGGCCGGATGACCGAGTCGATGCCGTCCGGTGTGACCACACGAGCCGCCGACCTGCGACTGCCGCAGTGGGTGGTGATCTGGTTCGCCATCACCGCGGTCATCCAGACCTACGACGCGTGTTATGTGCTGCTGGGATCGGTCTCGCACAAGGGTGGATCGATGGCGTGGCTGTGGCCGGGGCACGTCTTCTATTCGTCCTTCGATCACCGCTACGCGGGCGCCGACGCGTTCGGCAGCGCCCAGAGCTGGGCCAACCTGCTCGAGGTACTCGTGCTGATCTGGGTGCTGTCGAATCGTCGGCGGTTCTCCGCCGTCGTGGTCGGGCTGATCGTCACGGTCGCCACCTTCTGGAAAACGGTTCTCTACTTTCTCGTGGAGGCGTCCAGTGGTCTGGAGATGACCAGGCAGTCGCTGGAACGGGGCGACATCGTCGGATTCCTCACGGTCGCGGTACTGCCGAATCTGGTCTGGATCGTCGTGCCCGGCGCGGTGATGATCACGCTCGGTCGGCAACTTCTCCGCGTGGGACGCGTGGCGGCGACGCGATCGGCGCCGTGACCACAACCGAAGCCCGCAGCCGAAACCGCAGCCGACGACCTCAGTCGAGGTCGATGACGTCCGGGTCGTCGACCTCGGATGGATGCCCGGCCTCATCGCCGCTGTCGCGCTCGGCCCAGTCGAGCAGGTCATCGATGCGGAAGGCGACGTCATCGATCTCCGCGTGCAGGTCACCGAGCTCGGCGAAGCGAGCGGGCATGGTCGCGATGGTGAAGTCGTCGGGTTCGATGTCGTCGATCTCGGCCCAGGTCACCGGCGCCGACACGGTGCCCCGCGGGTTGCCGCGCACCGAGTACGCGGATGCCATGGTGTGATCGCGGGTGTTCTGGTTGTAGTCGACGAAGACCGCGGCCGGGTCGCGGTCCTTGCGCCACCAGGCGGTCGTCACATCGGTGGGTGCGCGTCGCTCGACCTCCCGGGCGAAGGCGAGCGCGGCCTGGCGCACCTGCTGGAAACCCCACTCCGGCGCGATCCGGACGTAGATGTGCAGGCCGCGTCCGCCGGAGGTCTTCGGGAACCCGCGGATGCCGAGATCGTCGAGGACCTCGTGCACCACGCCCGCCACCCGGCGGATGCGGGCGAAGTCGCAGTCGGGCATCGGGTCGAGATCGATGCGCCACTCGTCGGGTGATTCCGGGTCGGCGCTGCGCGAGTTCCACGGATGGAACTCGACCGTCGACATCTGTACCGCCCAGATGACACTGCCGAGTTCGGTGACGCTCAACTCGTCGGCGGTGCGCCCGTACCGTGGGAACCACAACTGCGTGGTCTGCACCCAGTCGGGTGCCCCGGCGGGAATGCGCTTCTGGTGCACCTTCTTTCCGTCGACGCCCTTCGGGAACCGGTGCAGCATGCAGGGACGCTCGAACAGGGCGCGAACGATGCCGTCGCCCACCGACAGGTAGTAGCGGGCGAGATCGAGCTTCGTCTCGCCTCGCTCGGAGAAGTACACACGATCCGGGCTCGACAGCCGGACCGTGCGGCCGTTCACCTCGAGCATGACGGGTTCGCCGGCCGAGGTCGGGCTCATGGGATCTCCTCACCGAGGTCGGGGAGTGGTCCCTGTGGAGTCTGCCATCGCGGCGGCCGCGGTGGCGGTCGCCATGCCCGTGCACTGGGTGATCAGCATCGCCCGGTGGCGGTCCGGATCGGGATCGGCGGGGATGACATCACGCAACGCACCGAGCGTCCAGTGACTCACCACCAGCGAGATGACCGCGAGCAGGAGACCTTGTGCGTCGGCTTCGGAGACGTCGGGAAGTGCCGACCGGATGCCGCTCCAGTTCCGGGTGCACATCGGTCGACGCGAATCGGGCGACGCCGCGTGGTCGAGTTCGAGGCTTTCCCATGCGAGCAGGCGCGGCAGTTCCGGTCGGCGGCGGCAGCGGTCGTAGAGGCGGCCGGCGAACTCGCCGACCCGCTCGGGGCCGGTGCCGGTGACGTCGATGCCGGTCAGCAGGTCGGTGAGCTCGCGGGTGAGTACCGCCGAGAACAGACCCTGTTTGTCGCCGAAGTAGCGGTAGACGCGCTCCTTGTTGACCCCGGCGTCGCGCCCGATGGCGTCCATGCGCGCGCCGGCGAACCCGGCGCGGGCGAACTGACGTGCCCCGGCGTCGAGGAGTTTGGTGCGGGTCGCTTCGGTGTCCCAGGCCATGGACGATCACCCTACCAATTCTCCAACCGAACGTTTGGAAACGAGGGCGTGCCCGCCTATCATTGATATCCAACTGAACGTTTGGAGATTGGACGGTGGTGGCGATGCGGGCAATGGTTCTCGGTGCGCGAGGAGCGGTGGGATCGGTGATCGTCGGCGAACTCGAGCGCCGCGGACATGACGTCACGCCCGCGGGGCGCCGCGAAGGCGAGGGCGGCCGGGTCGATGTGTCGGCGCGGGACGGAATTGACGTGCTCACCGGCCTCGCCGTCGGCCACGACGTGCTGATCAACGCGTCCGGGGTCGAGGACGAACGACTGGCCACGTTGCCGGTGCCGGTGGTCGAGATCTCGGCGACGTCGCGTTACCTCGCCGCGCTGCGCCGCAGCACCGGTCCGCGGGAGACGGTGGTCCTTGGCGCCGGGCTGGCCCCCGGCCTGTCCACCACGTTGGTCGCCGACATGGCGTCCGCACCCGACGACGAGATCGACGTCGGCGTCATGCTGGGCACCGGTGAGCACCACGGGACGGCGGCGGTGGCGTGGACGATCGGATTGATCGGGCAGGACATCTTCGCGTCGCCGGATGGCATGCCGGTCACCAACTTTCGCCAGTCACGAGTACTTCCCGGCTACGGCGGCGAACGTCCGCGACGTCATCTGCGGGCCGACTTTCCCGACCATGTGCTGCTCGGGACCACTGCGCGGCCGGCGGCGGTGCGTTCCCACCTCGCGATGACCGACGCGCTCTCCACTCGCGCGTTGGCGCTCGCGGCACGCCGTCCGCGATTGCGGGCCCTGGTCGGGCGGGCACCACACGTCGGCTCGGATCGGTGGCGGATCACCGTGGTCAACCGTCGAAGGGGGGAGGTTCGTATCGCGACGGGGCGAGCCCAGTCCGCGGCCACCGGCGTGGCCGCGGTCCTCGCGGCCGAGCGGGCGGTCGAGCTCTCCGATGGCGGATGCCGGGGGCTGGGGGCGGTGACGATGGCGGACCTCACCACGTCGGTGGCGGTGGCCGACAGATTGTGCGAATCGGGGCGCCCCACCCGTCTCGTTGGTCAACCCGGAACGCGATCGGCGGGATCGGACCGGTAGCCTTCGACCATGGCTGAGTTCGTCACTCTCGAAACCTCTGAAGAGCATCCCGGCGTGGGCACGATCCTGCTCCATCGCCCACCGATGAATGCGCTGAACCGGCAGGTGCAGTCCGAACTCGCGGCCGCCGCGGCGCAGGCCACCGAACGTGACGACATCAAGGCGGTCATCGTCTACGGCGGCCCCAAGGTGCTCGCGGCCGGTGCGGACATCAAGGAGATGACCGACATGACCTACGCGGAGATGTCCAAGGTCGCCGGGTCTCTGCAGCGTGCGCTGGGTGCGATCTCGGAGATCCCGAAGCCGACCGTCGCCGCGATCACCGGATACGCCCTCGGCGGCGGACTCGAGGTGGCGCTCGGCGCCGATCGTCGGATCGCCGGCGACAACGCCAAACTGGGCGTACCCGAGGTGCTGCTCGGCGTCATCCCCGGCGGCGGCGGCACCCAGCGTCTGGCCCGGCTGGTCGGGCCGTCGAAGGCCAAGGACATGATGTTCACCGGCCGCTTCGTCGGTGCGGCCGAGGCGCTGGAGATCGGGCTGGTCGATGAGGTCGTCGCCCCCGACGAGGTGTACAACGCCGCCCTGAAGTGGGCCGGACAGTTCGCCAACGCCGCGTCGGTGGCCATCGCCGCTGCGAAGAAGGCCGTCGACCAGGGCCTCGGCGTCGACCTGGACACCGGGCTCAAGATCGAAGAACAACTGTTCGCCGCGCTCTTCGCCACCGAGGACCGCGCGATCGGAATGGCGTCGTTCGTGGAGAACGGCCCCGGCAAGGCCACGTTCACCGGTAAGTAAGGCGATGGCCCCCACCGGGGGCGTCGGAGAGAGGAAACGCCAAGCGATGACGACCACCGAGAACGGGACCACCCCCGAGGGCGGCGCGACCGACGATCAGGGAATCGATCCCGCGCCGAATCCGCATGCCACCGCCGAACAGGTGCAGGCCGCGTTGACCGACACCAAACTCGCCCAGGTGCTCTACCACGACTGGGAGGCGGAGACCTACGACGAGAAGTGGTCGATCAGCTTCGACGAACGCTGCATCGATTACGCGCGCGGCCGGTTCGACGCCGTGCAGACCGACGAGGGGCTGCCGTATGGGCGGGCGATGGAACTCGGTTGCGGCACGGGGTTTTTCCTGCTCAATCTGATGCAGTCCGGGGTCGCGACCAAGGGTTCGGTGACCGACCTGTCGCCGGGCATGGTGAAGGTGGCGTTGCGCAACGCGGAGAACCTCGGACTCGACGTCGACGGCCGGGTGGCCGACGCGGAGAAGATCCCCTACGACGACAACACCTTTGACCTCGTCGTCGGACACGCCGTGCTGCATCACATCCCGGATGTGGAGCAGGCGCTGCGCGAGGTGCTGCGGGTCCTCAAGCCGGGTGGTCGGTTCCTGTTCGCCGGCGAGCCGTCGACCATCGGCGACTTCTACGCCCGCTGGATGAGTCGCGCCACCTGGTACCTGACGACCAACATCACCAAACTCGGTCCGCTGCAGTCGTGGCGGCGGCCGCAGGAAGAACTCGACGAATCCTCCCGCGCGGCCGCGCTCGAGGCCGTCGTCGACATCCACACCTTCGATCCCGACGAGCTGGCCGGCATCGCCCGCGCCGCCGGCGCCGAGGGCGTCGACACCGCCACCGAGGAATTCGCCGCCGCGATGCTCGGCTGGCCCGTCCGGACCTTCGAGGCCGCGGTGCCCGCAGGCAAATTGGGTTGGGGCTGGGCCGGATTCGCGTTCGGTTCGTGGAAGCGGCTCACCTGGCTCGACGAGAACGTGCTGCGAAAGATCGTGCCCCCGAAGTTCTTCTACAACGTCGTCGTGACGGGCACCAAGCCGCAGTAGTCGCTACGGCCCGACGATCAGATTCGCCGGGAGATTCGCCACGACCGCGGCCATATTGTATTGGGCCATCGTCGATTTCCCGTCGACGTCGCGGGTATAGCTGGCGTGGGCGGTGCTCCCGACTCGGGTCACGCCGGTCTTGTCGGTGCCGGCATGGGTGGACAGCCGGATGAGGTCGGCGCTCTCGGCGGGGTCGCTGCCGAAGATGCCGAGTTCGGCGATGGTGTCGCCGTCGTTGCGGAGGTAGTAGGCGCGACCGCCGATCAGGTTGAAATCCTGCGGGGTGTAATCGGCATCGTATCCGCGCTCGCCGCCGAGGCCGGGTGAGCCGTAGAAGATGACGTCGCTGATCAGTCCGTGGGTCAGGCGCAGCGCTTCGGCGGTCACGAGTGACCCGTAGGAGTGTCCGAGCGCGACGAGACGCGGACGACGGTCCGAGGCGGCGGCGATGCCGGCATAGAAGCGGGACAGGATCGGGGCGGTGTCGCGTGCCTTGCCCTCGGTGCTGACGTGAAAGGCGCCGCGCGCGGTCGAGATTCGGCCGCCGGGCCCGGTGAGATTCGGGGTGTCGTAGCCGATCCAGGCGATGGCCGCCACGGTCTCCTGTCCGCGCCCGGCCAATCCCAGCTGCCGGGTGGCTTCCTCGCGGAGCAGTCGCGATTCACCACCCATCCCCTGATAGGGCAGATCGCCGGTGAGTGACGGCGAGATCGTCGTGCCGAGCCCGGGGGTGCTGATGGCGATGTGATCGGCGTGATCCGGGTTGCCGATGGCCACGGCGCAGTGGCCGCGTTCACCGCTGTGCATGTCGAAGGAGATCAGCAGTCGCGGATTCTTCTCGTCGGCGCGTCCGAGTTCGTGTTCGATGGCGCCGATGTCGGCGAGTTTCTTGTCGACGTACCACTTGCGGGTGTCGTCACTGGTGAACGTTCCGCCGAAGCGGTTGTCGGCGAGCCGCTTCTCGAGGTCAACGCTCTGCTTCTGGAGGTCGGCACGCATGGTGGGGAGCATCGCGCGGTTGGCGATGTCGCGGTCGGTGGCGAGGATGCCGTCGGAATTGCCGATCCACTCCGGATGATCGGTGCGCAGACGGGCACGCTCGGACTCCGGGAGGCCGACCCACCACTGGGCACGGGTGACTGCCGGACCGTTCAACTCTTCGGGACGGTGATCGCTCGACTTCACGCCGTGAGATTAACGCGAGCGACCGGGCGGATGCCCCGACATGCCGGTGCCGAACAGACCGGATGGACCGATGACGGCGGACCCGGGTGGTACGCCGCGGCGGGGACGCGAGAAGATCAACGGTGATGGGGTACAGGTTCGGACTCGACGATGTGGCATTTCTGCGGTCACGGCATGGCGACAAGGCATTGGAGAACGTCGGTGGCCTGGCCCTGACGCCGGCGTCGATGCTGTCCGACATCGCCGAGGCGCGCAGCCGCTACGCACCCCATGACGCCGCTCTCATCGAGACGGTCCGACTGCGTCGGCGTGCCGTCGGCAAGCTCCGGCACGCCGCCGATCTGCTTCTCACCGACGACGCCCTGCAACAGTCGACCGCATCGGTCGTCGCCGCGCACCGCGCCGCCGAGATCGCCCGGCGTTATCCCGACGCGATCGTGCACGACGTGACCTGTTCGGTCGGCGCTGAACTGATCGAACTCGCCGCCATCGCTGGAATCGGTGGTGTCATCGGCAGCGACCTCGATCGTGTGCGACTCGCGATGGCGCGGCACAACACCGCATTGAATGTGTCGTGCCCTCCGACGCTGCTCGTCGCCGACGCACTGACCCCGACCTCGACCGCCGACGTCGTCCTCGCCGACCCGGCGCGACGCACCGGTGCCGGGCGGGTGTTCTCACCGGACGCGCTCAGCCCTCCGCTGCTGGATGTTCTGATGACCTATGCCGGGCGTCCGCTGGCGGTGAAATGTGCTCCGGGACTGGACTATCAGGTGATGCGGGATCGTTTCGGATTCTCCGGTGAGGTGCAGGTGACCTCGCTCGACTCGTCGGTGCGGGAGGCGTGCCTGTGGTCGGGGCCGGGGATCGGTGTCGGACGGCGGGCCACGGTGATGCGCACCGGTGTCGACGGCGCCGTGTCGGTCTGGGAACTCACCGATGCCGAACCCGACGACATCCCGACCGGTGAACCGGGGGAGTGGATCATCGATCCCGACGGTGCGGTCGTCCGCGCCGGACTGGTGCGGCACTACGCGCACCGACACCGGTTGTGGCAACTGGATCCGCAGATCGCCTACCTCACCGGCGATGCGGTGCCATCCGGTGAGCGCGGGTTCCGCATCATCGAGCGGCTGGGCTCGACAAGTGAGAAGGTCCTGCGCAAGGCGCTCGCCGCCCAGGACTGCGGCACCCTGGAGATCCTGGTGCGCGGCCTCGACGTCGACCCCGACGCACTGCGGAAACGGCTCAAGCTCAAGGGCACCCGGTCACTGTCGTTGGTGCTCACCAGGATCGGCCGTAAGGGAGTGGCCTTCGTCTGTGAGGCCGGGATCCGCGGGATCTGAGCCCGCCGGTGCGGCCCCGGTGACGTCGGTTACGGTGACCTCGGTTTCGGTGACGTCGGTTTCGGCGATGTCGTTGGCGCGGAGCCGGATTCCCGCGCACAGTGCGGCGGCGACGACGCACAGTGCCGCCGCGACGTGAAAGGCGTTGTCGTAGGAGCCCTGCGCATCCCTGATGTAACCGGCGCCGAAAGCGGCGACGGCGGCACCGATCTGATGGGAGGCGAACACCCAGCCGAAGACCACCGGGGTGTCCGCGCCGAAGTAATGCCGACAGATCGCGATCGTCGGTGGGACGGTCGCCACCCAGTCGAGGCCGTAGAAGATGATGAACACCCAGGTGCTCGGTTCGGCGTTGGGCGACAACAGCATCGGGAGCAGCACCAGCGACAGACCGCGGCCGAGATAGTAGATCACCAGCAGGATGCGGGGATCCACCCGATCGGTCAACCATCCCGAGAACACGGTGCCGGCGACGTCGAAGATACCGATCGTCGCCAACAATGATGCGGCGACGGTGGTCGGCATGCCGTGATCGTGCGCCGCCGGGATGAAGTGGGTCCCGATCAGACCGTTCGTCGTCATTCCGCAGATCGCGAAGCTGCCGGCCAGCAGCCAGAAGGCCCGGACGCGCATCCCGCGCACGAGTCCGCTTGCCGCGGAGCCGAATCCGCTGGTGGGCAGAGCGGTTTCGGCGTCGTCCGGACGGGCGCCGTACGCGGTGGTACCGACGTCGGTGGGACGGTCCCGGATGAACAGCACCACCAGCGGAACCACAGCGAGTGCTGCGCCGGTGACCACGATCGACGCCCACCGCCAGCCGTATGCGTCGGTGATGTGGGCGACCACGGGGAGGAAGATCAGCTGACCGGTCGCCGATGCGGCGGTGAGGATTCCGGTGACGAGGCCGCGTTTGGCGACGAACCAGCGGGTGGAGACGGTCGCCACGAAGCCCATCGAGATGGACCCGGTGCCCAGGCCGACGAGGACACCCCACAGCAGGAGCAATTGCCAACTGGCGGTCATGAACACGCCGAGTCCGGTGCCGGCGGCGATCAGCAGGAGCGCGCCGGTCAGGATCGGGCGCACCCCGAATCGGTCCATGAGTGCCGCCGAGAACGGGGCGGTGACACCGAAGAGCACCATGTTGATCGACATGGCGGCGCCGACGGTGGCGTGCGACCAGCCGAACTCCATGTGCAACGGGTCCATCATCACGCTCGGAACGGCCCGGAAGCCGGCCGCGCCGAGGATCGCGATGAAACTGACGGCGGCGACGATCCAGGCCCAGTGCAGGTGCGGTGTCCGCCGGCCGGAGGTCGGCACGGTGGGCGTGGGGGAGTTGGTCACCGATACAGCATCGGGTATCGACGTGCCGGGCCACCACTGGCATGATTGCCAATATGTCGGAAGATCATGCCAAGCGTGTGTCTGTCGCGACTCCGCATGCGGTGGCGGTCCTGCTGCTGCCGCCGGTCGTCGGTTTCGACGCGACGATGCCGTCACTGCTGTTCGGTCAGGCGTGCGCCGACGACGGCAGCCCGCTGTATTCGGTCACGACCGTGTCGCTGTCGCCCGGACCTCTCGACACCACCACCGGCTACGGGATCGTCGCCGCGGCGGGACCCGAGGCGCTCGCCACGGCCGACACCATCGTCGTGCCCGGTACGCGCCTGGCGTCGAGTCGTCGTGACGGCGTCCTCGACCCCGACGTGGCGCGCGCACTCGACGCGCGCAAGCACGACGCCCGACTGGTGTCGATCTGCACCGGTGCCTTCGTCCTCGCCGCGGCCGGCGTCTTCGACGGAAGGCGGGCGACCACGCACTGGCAGTACGCCGACGACTTCCGGCGCCTCTACCCCGAGGTCGACCTCGATGAATCGGTGCTGTTCGTCGACGAGGGTGCGGTGCTGAGCTCCGCGGGTCTCGCCGCCGGAATCGACTTGTGCCTGCACATCATTCGGCGCGATCACGGGGCTGCCGTCGCCAACCGCGTCGCCCGGCACTGTGTGGTCCCGCCCTGGCGTGAGGGTGGTCAGGCTCAGTTCATCGAACGGCACGTACCGGTCGGTGACGGTCCGGGAACGGCGGTGGCGCGGGAGTGGGCGCTCACGCATCTGGCCGAACCCGTCACCGTCGACCGGATGGCTGCGCACGCGCAGATGAGTACGCGGACCTTCATCCGCCGGTTCCGCGACGAGACGGGTTCCGCGCCGGGCGCGTGGCTGCGCGACCGGCGGCTCGACCTCGCCCGGGAGCTGCTCGAGACCACCGACCTGTCCGTCGATGTCATCGCCGAACAGACCGGTATCGGCTCCGCCGACAATCTCCGTCACCACCTCCGCAAGGAACTCGGCATGGCCCCGATCGCCTACCGGCGCACGTTCCGCGGTGCGTGAACCCTCCGCTCAGCCGGGGATGTTGCTCTTCGAGTCGAAGAAGTACACCTCGCCGAGATTGGTGGCGGTGGCGATCTGCCCGGACGCCGACACCGCGATACCGGTGGTGAAGCCGGCCGAATCGGGCAGCGTCAGACTGCGTTCGGTGCTGCCGTCGGCGGTGGACACCTCGGTCAGCGACAGGGTGTCCTTGCCGGGATCGCGCACGACGGTCCACGCGGTCCCCGAATTGGTCAGCGCCGAAAGGCTCACGGTCGCCAGATCGTTGCGCTGCCACACCTTTTCGGCTCTGTCGCCGCGGTCGCGCAGCAGCGTCAACGGGGCGCCGATGACACCGGTCGGGATGATCAATCCATCCGGGGACACCGTCATCGTCGCGAACCCGTAGCCGCCGTTGTCGTAGGTCCAGCGGGTGGTGCCGGTCGCGGCGTCGAGGGCCACGATCTGGCCGAGGCGGCTGAAGGTGTAGACGGTGGAGCCGTCGGCCGACAACGTGGCCGGCCCGATCACCCCGCCGGGCACCTGCGCCTTCCACATCTCCGAGATCGTCCGCTTGCCGTCGACCTCGGCGTAGGAGAACCCACGGATCTCGCTGGCGATCGCGCCGGTGGGCCACACATTCAGGAAGAAGCGCTGATGAGCCATGTCGACCGCGGGGGGAGCGGGAACCGCACACCGCGGACCGTTGGTGACGCAGTCGCCGTATCCGTAAAGCGGGTCGGCCGGATCGGCCTCGGGACGCAGCCGTACCTCGGGTGCGGCGAACTGCGCCGTCTGGGTGTCGATGAGCAGGATCTGGCCCTGTGTCGTCACCATCAGGGCGATGCCCGGGTCGGCGAACTTCGCCGACAACGGCACCCCGACCACCGGCATCCGCCACCGGATCGCACCACCGGCGTTGAACGCCAGGAAGGTGGTCTGTTCCCCGATGTAGGGCTGGTCGTACTGATCGGTGAGCATGGCGTTGCCCGAGACACCCTCACGCATGTTCTTGCAGAAGTTCTTGCGTCCCGAGCGCTGATCGAGCACCAGCAGGTTGCATCCGGTCGCGTTGGAGGTCACCCCGACGTTGCCGGTCGCCGAGATGGTCACCGGCGCGGTCACCGTGCCACCGGTCGGGCGGGTCCAGCTCAACGCCAGATCGTCGGGGACGCTGGGGTAGGCGAAGTTGGAGTTCGCAGCGTTGCCGCCGTAGCTGGACCACCCGATTCCCGGTACCGACCGGACGTCGATGTGGCCGTCGGAGCATGATGACAGCGCCAGGGCGGCCACCGCCGCGAACACCACGACGACAGTTGCCGGCATGCGCCGCATACCTCGCGGACGTCGGGCAACCGCCATCGAAGCTCCTTCACCTCTGCTCGCCGGAGTCATCACCGGCGACGCCAACGCTAGAGCCTATCCTGTGGGGCGTCGGCGACCGGTGCCGCGACGCCCCGGACACGGCCCCCGGAGGTGATATCTGGCGAATCCGGTCCACATGCGATGGCCTAGGGTTGCCTGTCATGACCACGATGTGGAACGCCAGCTACCGGTCGCGGTTCCGGGCCGGGCGTCGTCGGGACCCCGAGCAGGTGCGCTTCCTGACGATCGACTCGTTGCGCTGGGTGCTCCGCAATCGGGCCTATACGCCCTGGTATCTGGTCCGTTACTACCGACTCGCGAAGTTCCGGATGGCCAATCCGCACATCGTGCTGCGCGGAATGCTGTTCCTCGGCCGCAATGTGGAGATCCACGCCACCCCGGAGATGAGCCGGATGGAGATCGGCCGTTGGGTCCACATCGGCGACGGCAACTCCATCCGCTGCCACGAGGGCAGCCTGCGCATCGGCGACAAGACGGTCTTCGGCTGCAACAACGTCGTCAACTCCTACCTCGACCTGGAGATCGGTGGCTCGACGCTGATCGCCGACTGGTGCTACATCTGCGACTTCGACCACCGCATGGACGACATCACGCTGCCCATCAAGGATCAGGGCATCGTCAAGGGGCCGGTGCGCATCGGCCCCGACACCTGGGTCGCCGCCAAGGTGACGGTGCTGCGCAACACCATCGTCGGCCGCGGCTGCGTCCTCGGCTCCCACGCGGTGGTCAAGGGCGTCATCCCGGATTACTCGATAGCCGTCGGTGCACCGGCCCGCGTCGTCAAGAATCGCAAGGACGCCTGGGCCGCCAACGCCGCGGAACGTGCCGAACTCGAACGCGCTCTCGCCGACATCGAACGTAAGAAGGCACAAGCGGCGCGCGGCGAGGGCTGACCGGCCCCACCCTCCCTTGGCTGAGCCGAGCCGGAGCCTCTCGTTGGTGGGCGACCCGCCCGTTGGGTGGAACCGGCCGTGCCATCCGTCGAAGCGACGCGCCCCTCCCGTTGGTGGAGTCGGCCCCACCCTCCCGTTGGTGGCGTCGGCCGCGCTCCTCCCGCCCATCGAACCGACCCGCCCCCTCCCGTTGGTCGAGCCGGTGAGGAGCGCAAGCGACGAGCCGAGTCGAGACCTCCGCAACCCGACAGCGAAACCGAGCCACCGACAACCGAACACGGATCTGCCGACGCTGACAGCGTTCACCCCCAACCGATTCCGCGCCGGCGAAAGTTGTCGGACCCCCTCGCTACACTTGACTCAGTTCAGTTCGAGCGACCGAGCAGAGGAGGTGAACACCATGGCCGACACAATGATTCAGACCAATCAGGCACCAGAACTGTCGATGACCGCCGACGACGCAGCCATGATCGATCACCTCCCCGTCGAGGCGGCCACCGCTCTGGCCCGCTCCCTGCAACGCCAGGAACGACAAGTGATCGCGCGGAAGGTGCTCTCCGCAGCGCGGATCGGGCACACCGTGTACGACGAGATGCTGCTCTCGGGCCATCAGACCAACGTGCACACCACCGACGCCGTCGACAAGAGCGCCACCGGCAAGGTGTCCACCACCCTGGGTGTGTCGGTGCCGCAGGCCACCGCGTGGATGACGCTGAGTTTCCTGCTGTCGACGCTCCCGACGGTGACCGCGGCATTCCTGGACGGTGACCACTCGTTGGAACGTATCCGCATCATTGCCATCGAGATCGCCGTCCTGTCCGACGACGATGTCCGCGCGTTCGCCGAAACCCGTGCGCTGCAACTGGCCGAACGTAATCAGGCGGATACGACCCTGCGGGATCAGGTCGTCGAGATGGTGATCGCGCTGGATCCCGACGGTGCCGCGGACCGTCGTGAGGAGGCCGCTGCACGTGATCAGAACGTGCGGGTCCGCCGAGATACCAACGGGCACTGCAGTATCTCCGTCTACGCCCCGGGAGAAATGGGTGCCCATCTGGCGGCGCGGATCGCGAAGATGATCAGTGAGCGGATCTGCCCACGTGACCCGCGTCGTCAGGGTCAGGTACAGGTCGCGGCATTCGCCGAAATCCAAGGACTACCCGGCGCACACCTGTCGTGTGAGTGCGGGCGGGGCGACTGCTCGCGGGCGATCCCCTTGCCGGAAGAGCCAACTGGCCTGACCGACCTCGACATCGACCCCGACGCGGCTGATCTGTCTGGCGATGTCGACGTGACCGACGATCCCGAGATGACCGACGATTCCCAGTCGGGCGCTGACGTCGCCGCCGCCGACGACGCTGAGGGCGAGGCAACGGATACCGTTGAGGCGCAACCCGACACCGAGACCAACACCGATTCGCAGTTGTCGCTGTCGTTGATCACCGACCCGTCCGGGCAGCGGGAAGCCCGGTTGGAGTACTTCGGCGTTGTCGACGACGCTCATGCCAGGTCATTAATCAGTTCGGACAGCTGGTCACCGTCACCGAGTTTCCCACCCTGGACATACCCAGCATCAGCACCGCCACCTCGCTGGATCGGATACCGGCGGCGTGGCGTCGTCTCGACGATCCGTTCCCCGCGTTACCGATCGACCCCACCGGGCACGGTGGACATCTGCTGCCACCCTCGGGTGCGTTGACGTATCGGATGCCGGCATGGTTGCGGGAGAAGATCATCGAGTTGGATGGCACCTGCCGGTACCCGCATTGCGGGCGCCCGGCCAGTGAATGCCAGATCGATCACCTGGTGAAATTCGTGCACCAGGATCCGATAACCGGTGGCTGGACCGTGGAATTCAACCTGATGCCGTTGTGTACCCCGGACCATCAGCGAAAGCATATGGGGTTGTTGATCCCCACCATGTTGTCGGATCGGGCTGTCGTGTGGCGTGATCCGGTGTCCGGGGAGACCATCACCACCTATCCGCGGTAGGTCACTACCGTCGGGTGGTGCTGCGCTGCAGTCGGTTTCCAGCGTCGGGTTGGGTGGTCTCGACCTCGACAAGCTCGGCCCGGCGGACACGCCACGGGCTCGCAAGCTCGCACGAGGCGGCTCGACCGGCGAGACGACGACGGCTCGACCTGCGGGAGTCGGGTTGTGCTGCAATCGGTTCCAGCTTCGGGTTGCGTGGTCTCGACACGACCTCCGCTGGCGCTTCGGTCGGCTCGACCGGCGAAATGGGCCGGTTCGACCGGCGAGACGACGACGGCTCGACCTGCGGGAGTCGGGTTGTGCTGCAATCGGTTCCAGCTTCAGGTTGCGTGGTCTCGACACGACCTCCGCTGGCGCTTCGGTCGGCTCGACCGGCGAAATGGGCCGGTTCGACCGGCGAGACGACGACGGCTCGACCTGCGGGAGTCGGGTTGTGCTGCAATCGGTTCCAGCTTCGGGTTGCGTGGTCTCGACGCGACCTCCGCTGGCGCTCCGGTCGGCTCGACCGGCGAAATGGGGCGGTTCGACCGGCGGCGCAACGAGTTTCAGCAACGTGAGGTCGCCGCGGGTCAGGGGTTGTTCGGATCACGTTCGGGCAGTGGGCGTTCGACGATCGGCCGACGACCGACCGGGGTACGAACTCGCCGTTTCGCGGCTGCATAGACCGCCAGGGTGCGGGTTGCGACCTCGGTCCAGGAGAAGTCCGTGCCAAGACGGGCCCGCGCATTGCGGGCTCGGGTGGCGGCCTCGGCCGGGTCCGACAGTGTCGCCCGCACGGCCGCCGTCAGGCCCGCCACGTCGGCGGGTGCGAAACTCAGCCCCGTCGCCGAATCCTGCACCGCCTCACCGAGTCCGCCGGCTCGAGACACCACCAGCGGGATGCCCGTCGCGGCGGCCTCGAGGGCGACGATGCCGAAGGGTTCATAGCGGCTCGGCAACACGATCGCGGTGCACCGGTGCATCAGATCGACGAGACCGTGATGGTCGACGGCGCCGATGAAGCTCACCGCGCGCGACACCCGGTACCGCCGCGCCTGCTCGACCAACCAGTCGCGCTGCGTTCCGGTCCCGGCCACGGTCAGCGTCGTTCCCGGATGTGTCCGACGGATGCGGGGGAGCGCGGCCAGCAGATCCTGCAGGCCCTTCTCATACTCCAGGCGCCCGGCGAACAGCAGCTCGGCCGGTCCCGACGGAGTCGGCCGCGGGGTGAAAGGCCATACGGTGATGTCGATCCCGTTGTGGATCACCGTGATGTCGGCGACCGGATCGAACAGTCGCGACACCTCGTCGCACATCGACACCGAGCAGGTGATCAGGGCGTCGGACTCCTCGGCGAGCCACCACTCCACCGAATGCACCTGCCGATTGATCCGGCCGCTCACCCAACCGCTGTGCCTCCCGGCCTCGGTGGCGTGAATGGTCGACACGAGTGGGACGTCGAAGATCTCGGCCAACGCGATCGCCGGGTGCGCGACGATCCAGTCGTGGGCGTGCACCACCTCCGGTGACCAACCGCCGTGCGTCGGGTGGTGGCCGCCGAGGATCGTGAGACCGGCCCGGATGAAGGCATGCCCCATCGCGAGGGTCCACGCCATCATGTCCGTGCCGAACTCGAACTCCAACGGGTCTTCGGCGACGGCGATCACCCGCACCCCGTCGACGACGGTGTCGGTCGTCGGATGCGTCAGCGCATCGGTGCCCGGCGGGCGGCGCGTCAGCACCACCACATCGTGTCCGAGATAGGCGAGTTCGGTGGCCAGATGGTGCACGTGACGCCCGAGACCTCCAACCACCACGGGTGGGTACTCCCAGGAGACGAGCAGAATGCGCATCAGATCGACTCCGCGCGGCCTGCGGCCATCGCCGGGGGGACCCGGCGGGCATCCAGGTCGGCGAAGAGATTGTCTGCTCGAAACCAGTTGTGGCTCAACCGTTGTGCCTCGCGGTCACGTCCGCTCAGTGCGGCATCGACGATTTCGCGGGTGGCGTGGGCGTGGGTATGCGCACGCGTGACGGCATAGTGGGCGGCGGTGTCCTTGGACACCATGAACGGCCAGTCCGACGACACCGTCAGCAGGGTCTCGCGCACGATCTGGTCGGCGACCCGATTGCGTCCGGCACCCGGTACGACGAGCTTGTCGAGGGCGGCCAGGGCGGTTTCGGTGACCTCGGCATTGAGCTGGACCAGATGCGAGACCTGCGGTCCCTCCCACACCCGCCAGTCCTTTCCCGACCCCCACGACGACGCGGGGAGATCCACCGGTTCCCCGACGAAACCGTCGGCCGCGGCACCGGCGAGTGTCCCCACCCGCACGCCCGCCTCGGGAAGTCGACGCAGCACCCGCTCCAACCAGATCGGTCCCTCATGCCACCAATGGCCGAACAACTCGGTGTCGAAGGCGGCCACCACCAGGGCGGGCCGACCGATCCGGGCGGACTCGTCGATCAGGCGCCGGCGGATGTGAGCGATGAAGTCGTCGACGTGGCGATCGATCACCGCATCCGCGCGCTGCGGGTCGTAAGGCTTCTTGGCGTGACCGGGGACCTTCTTGCCGGTGACCCGGGCCGGTTTCAGTCCGGTGCCGTGGTCGTAGGTGTGGAAGTCGCGGTAGGCGCCGTGACCGGGATAGCCGGACTTCGGTGACCACACGCGATAACTGACCTGCAGGTCCCGGCCGAACGCCAGCACATCGGTGTCACCGACCGGCCGGGCCAGCGCGGTGTCGCCGTGCAGCGTCGGACCATCGACCATGAAGTGACCGACCCCCGCCGCCGCATACTCGGCTTCCATACCGGGGGCGAAGGCGCACTCCGGCGCCCAGATCCCGCGTGGGCGTCGCCCCCACCGTGCATGGGCGTCGGCCAGGCCCTCCGACAGGGAGAACCGGCGCAGCCGCGGATCGAGAAGCGGCGCGAACGGATGGGCGAGCGGTCCGCCGAGGATCTCGACGACCCCGCTGTCGGCGACCCGGCGCAGCATGGGCGACGCCCCGTGTCGCCAATGCTGCTCGAAGTCGCGCATGGCCGCCGCCGCCGAACGATACTCACGCGTCCCCAACACGCGGCGGGTGTCCTCCCGCGACACCGCGGCCTCGCATGCGCGCAGTTGCCAGTCCGCGAGCCATTCGTACATCGACGCGCAGCAGTGCGGATCGTCGAGTTGTGCGGCCAGTACCGGTGTGATGCCCAGCGACATGACGTCGCGCAATCCGTCGTCGGCGAGGCGGCGCAGCATGTCGAACACCGGGAGATACGAACCCGCCCACGACTGATGCAGCCATTCCTCGCCGACCGGCCACCGGCCGTGGTGGGCCAACCACGGCAGATGTGAGTGCAGAACCAGCGTGAACTGCCCCGGTACCGGCGTCGCGTCGCAGATCCGGGGATTCAGGGTCGCACCGCGATCGCGAGAAGGTCCAGACAGGCGTCGATGTCGGCGTCGTCGCGGATGTCGAAGTCGGTGGCCGCGACGGCCGCCACATCGTCCACGAGCTCGTCCGGCCACGGTTGCCCGGCGAGGGCGCGTTCGATCTGCGCGTCGATCAACGACCCACCCCACTTCGCATCCAGGCGCGCCAACGCCGCGCCGTGATGCACTCCGAGCATCGCGGACACGACGAACCCGCCGTCGACGAGGAGTTCGGTCAGCTCCGCGGCATTGAGCTCGCGGGTGTGGAACGGGTTGAGCGGGGTGTCTCGGCCGGGGGAGAAGGTGATGCGATTCGGGGTCGAGATCAGCAGCTCGCCGCCGGGACGCAGCACCCGCAGGCATTCGGCGATGAACGCCGGCTGATCCCACAGATGCTCGATGACCTGGAAGTTCACCACCGCATCGACCGAGGCGTCGGCGAGAGGGAGGTCGATCAGATTCCCTTGCACGATCTCGACCTCGGGGTAGCGCACCCGCGTGTGGGCGACCGCGGCGTCGTCGTAATCCACGCACGTCACCGAGGCGCCGGCGGCGGCGAGCATGGCTGCCCCGTAGCCCTCACCGGACCCGGCCTCGAGAACGCGCAGGCCCGCGCAGCGCCCGGTGATGTGGGTATAGGCGACCTCATGGCGGCGGAACCAGTAGTTCTCGGCGGGAATGCCCGGAACTGTGCGTTCGCCGGTGAGGGCGAGTTGCTGGTCGGTCGTCAGTGCCTGCGGCGCGCCGGGCACGGGTGTCCGGTGTACGTCGGTCATCCCCACGACACTAGTCCCCCCTCCGTTTTGTGAGGTAGTCGATGTTCAGCCCGATAATAGGACGGGTTAAAGTGGGGAGACCGATGGCCTTACCCGCCGGTAAGTTGCCGAACCCGACGCAGGAGGTCGACGTAGACCCATGACAAACATTGTCGTTCTGATCAAGCAGGTTCCGGACACCTGGTCCGAGCGCAAGCTCTCCGACGACGACTTCACCCTGGACCGTGAGGCCGCCGACGCCGTACTCGACGAGATCAACGAGCGCGCCGTCGAGGAAGCGCTGCAGATCAAGGAGGCCAACGGCGGCGAGGTGACCGTGCTGACCGCGGGCCCCGAGCGTGCCACCGAGGCCATCCGCAAGGCACTGTCGATGGGTGCCGACAAGGCCATCCACATCAAGGACGACCTGCTGCACGGCTCCGACGCGGTGCAGACCGCCTACGTGCTGGCCCGCGCGCTCGGCACGGTCGAGGGTGTCGAGCTGGTCATCGCCGGCAACGAGGCCACCGACGGTCGTGTCGGTGCCATCCCCGCGATGATCGCCGAGTACCTCGAACTGCCGCACCTGACGCACCTGCGCAAGCTGACCCTGGAGGGCGAGACCCTCACCGGTGAGCGTGAGACCGACGACGGCATCTACACCATCACCGCGGACCTGCCGGCCATCGTCAGCGTCAACGAGAAGATCAACGAGCCGCGCTTCCCGTCCTTCAAGGGCATCATGGCCGCCAAGAAGAAGGAAGTCGCCGTCCTCACCCTGGCCGAGATCGACGTCGAGCCGTCGGATGTGGGCCTGGAGAACGCCGGATCCACTGTCACCAGCTCCACCCCGAAGCCGCCGAAGACCGCCGGTGAGCGTGTCACCGATGAGGGTGATGGTGGCGTGAAGGTCGCCGAGTACCTGGTCGGCCAGAAGATCATCTAGGCCCCAGCCGGAACCACATCACCGCGCCCGCGCATTCGGAGCGAATGACGCTGGGCCCCACACACATTCAGGAGAAGGAAATGGCAGAAGTTCTGGTTCTGGTCGAGCAGGACGCCGAGGGCGCCCTGAAGAAGGTGACCAGCGAACTCATCACCGCCGCACGCGCACTGGGTACCCCGTCGGCGGTCGTCGTCGGCAAGTCCGGCTCGGCCGATCCCATCATCGACGGCCTCAAGGAAGCCGGCGCCGAGAAGATCTACGTCGCCGAATCCGATGACGCCGCAGGCTATCTGATCAGCCCGCAGGTCGACGTGCTGTCGTCGATCGCCGAGGATGCGGCTCCGGCCGGCGTCCTGGTCGCGGCCACCGCCGACGGCAAGGAGATCGCCGGTCGCCTCGCCGTGCGCCTCGGTTCGGGCGTGCTCGCCGACGTCATCGACGTCAAGGAGGGTGGCATCGGCATCCACTCGATCTTCGGTGGCGCGTTCACCGTCGAGGCCCAGGCCAAGGGTGACGTCCCGGTCTTCTCGGTCCGCCCCGGTGGCGTCGAGGCCGCCCCGCAGGCCGGTGCCGGCGAGCGCGTCGACGTCGCCGTCCCGGACCAGGACGGTGGCGTGAAGATCACCAAGGTCGAGCCGAACGTCGGCGGCGACCGTCCCGAGCTCACCGAGGCCTCGATCGTGGTCTCCGGTGGCCGCGGTGTCGGTTCGGCCGAGAAGTTCTCGGTCGTCGAGGAACTCGCCGACTCGCTCGGTGCCGCCGTCGGTGCGTCCCGCGCCGCGGTCGACTCCGGCTACTACCCGGGTCAGTTCCAGGTCGGTCAGACCGGCAAGACCGTGTCGCCGCAGCTGTACGTGGCGCTGGGCATCTCCGGTGCCATCCAGCACCGCGCCGGCATGCAGACCTCCAAGACCATCGTCGCCGTCAACAAGGACGAAGAGGCGCCGATCTTCGAGATCTCCGACTTCGGTGTCGTCGGCGACCTGTTCAACGTCGCCCCGCAGCTGACCGACGAGGTCAAGAAGCGCAAGTGACGTCCGTGTCACCTCGGTGACACCCGTCTTCCGGTGACCCCCGACCCTCATGGTCGGGGGTCACCGGCATTTCAGGGACGGTTCATGCGACGGTCGGTTGGGCCGTCGACGTGTTCACCCGCCCAGCACCGACACGACGTGCCACCGTCGCCGTCGCGATGTGTCGCCTCGTTTTCATCTGGGGTATGACATCAGCCCCGGTCACCGTCCTCACCGGCCGATTCCGCACCCTCGTCGATGCGGGCCCGCTACGGGTCATCCTGACCGACGAACCGTCCGCCATCGCCGCCGCCCAGCGACTGCGCTACACCGTCTTCGCCGCCGAACCCGGATTCGCCGACACGATCGGCGACTACGAGTCGGGTAGGGACGCAGACCATTTCGACGCCCACTGCGAGCATCTGCTCGCCTGGCATGACGATCACGGCCTCATCGGGTGCGCGCGTCTGCTGCCGCCGCCGCGGGCCATCGCGGCCGGCGGGTGGTACAGCTCGGGCGAATTCGACCTGTCCGAACTCGACGAGATCGCCCCGGCCACCGTCGAGATGGGCCGGGCATGTGTGCTCGACGGCCATCGTCACGGCTCGGTGACGGCACTGCTGTGGGCGGCCCTCTTCCGTCACCTCGACGAGACCGGCTACCGCTACGTCATGGGGTCGGTGTCGGTTCCGCTGGGCGACACCGCAATCCGCATTGCCGGCCACCCGGCGGCCCGTGGCTCGCTGCTGCGTGGCGTCCGGGATGTCGTGGCGCAGCGTCATCGGGCCGACTGGCAGGCATACCCCCATGTGCGGGCCCGCATCGACGGAGTGCTGCTCGACGAGATCGAGCCGCCCGCCTCGGTGACGATGCCGCCGCTGATGCGCGCCTACCTGCGTCTCGGCGCCAAGATCGGCGGTGAGCCGGCCGTCGACTCGGCCTTCGACGTCGGTGACTTCCTCACGGTGCTCGACACCCGCACCGCCAACGCCCGGTATCTCGACCGGCTCCGTGACTCGGTGGCTCGCCTCGGCGGTGCCCGATGACCGCGGTGCTCCCGGCTGCCGAACCGACACCCGATCGTGTTCTCCGGCAACCGCACGGGAAGGTCTGCCGGCACGACCACCACTCGTGGTACCCGACGAGCCCCTGCGGCGCCGAGTGCCTCGACGCCCCGGCGCGACGCGCGGGACGAGTGATTGTCGCGGCCCGGTTGATCCGGCTGACAATGGTCCTCACCGTGATCGCATTCCTCGGGGCACTGGTCGCGCCCATGCCACGACTGGTGCGACGCGCGTACCTCCGTCGCTCCGCGCAGGCGGTGCTGCATGCCATCGGCATCCGCATCCTCCTCGACGATCACCGCCCCTTCGGTTCCCGCGCCCGCGGTCTCGTGGTCGCCAACCACATCTCCTACCTCGACATTCTCGCCATCGCGGTGGTGCAACCCGCGCACTTCGTGGCCAAGTCCGACGTCGCCCAGATGCCGGGAATCTCGGTGCTGGCCAAGCGATTCGGGGTGATCTGCATCGACCGCTCATCGTTGCGCACCCTGCCCACGGTCATCGACGAGGCGACCGCCGGACTGTGCGCGGACTCCTCGGTGGCGGTGTTCCCGGAGGGCACCACGTGGTGCGGGCACGCGCAGGGCAGCTTCCGCCCGGCCTTCTTCCAATCCGCACTCGATGCCGGCGTCCCGGTCCTCCCGGTCGGGATCGCCTTCAGCGCACGCGGCGGGCGATGCACCGCGCCGGGATTCATCGGCGATGACGGGCCCGCCGACACGTTGCGCCGGGTGCTGGCGCTGCGGGACCTCACGGTGCACGTCAGCCTGCACGAACCCCAACTGCCGCGCGGCGATCGGCGCGCGCTCGCCGCGCGATGCGAGATGCTGATCCGATCGGCCCCCGAGCCATGGGCACCGGCACCGCTGCGCTGAGGATCTGACAACATATATGATGTTGCTCGCGTCTGTGATGGACGCGACACCGATGTTGTCTCACGCGCCGGAAGGGACCGCCACATGTCCGACACCGCCACCCCAACTCCACCGACGAAGCTCACCGCCGACCAGGCGCGCGCCCGCTTCGCCGACCTGCGTGCCGTCGACGGCACCGTCGACGACGCCGAACTCGACGAGATCTGGGCGGCGCTGCCGACCCTGCGTCCCGAGGAGATGCTCGGCCGGTGGAAGGGCGGCGAGTTCACGACGGGCCACCAGACCAACGGGTTGCTGCCCAAGGTCGGCTGGTACGGCAAGACCTTCATCTCCCGCAACGACGTGCAGCCGCTGGTGTGCCGCGACGAGAACGGGGAACTGTTCTCCAACACAAAGCTGGGCAAGGGCGAGGCCAGCCTGTGGATGATCGAGTTCCGCGGTGAGGTCACCGCATCGATGGTCTACGACGGACAACCCGTGATCGACCACTTCAAGCGCGTGAACGACTCCACCCTGATGGGCATCATGAACGGCAAGGGCGGCGTCATCGACGGCCGTCACCTGTACTTCTTCCTCGATCGGGACTGACCGCAGGAGGTCGCGGACCGGGCCGGGCGGCGCGCGAGCGGGTGCTCGTCCAAGCCGTGCCACGTGAGCGGCCAAGCAGTCGACAAGAGGGTTCCAAGATCATCGGGTGACGGTGGTGGCCGACATACCGGCCCGACGAAGGAAGCCCTGTGCCCACTCCGCCCCAGACCTCTCCGCCCCAGACCACTCCGCCCCAGACCACTCCGCCCCAGACCACACCACCACCGACCCGTTCCCGCCTCGTTGCGCGGATCACCCTCGGGGTCTCCTGCGCGGCCACCGCGATGCTCATGCTCGACATCGCCGTGGTCAACACCGCGCTGCCCGCCATCGCCCGGGAGTTCGACGCCGACTTCGCCGCCCTGAAATGGGTCATCGACGGCTACACACTCGCCCTGGCCACCATCGTGTTGTCGGCGGGTGCATGGGCGGACCGGATCGGCCGTCGCCGCGTCTTCCTGATCGGCGCGGTGGTGTTCACCGCCGCGTCGGCATCCTGCGCGTTGGCGCCGGACATGCTGCTGCTCAACATCTCTCGGATTGTCCAGGGAATCGGTGCGGCGTCGCTGTTCGCCACATCGCTGGCATTGCTGGCACCCGCCTTCCCCGGACCCACCGCCCGCAGCAAGGCGCTCGCCGCCTACGGCGCCACGATCGGTGCGTCGTTCGCCGTGGGCCCCCTCCTCGGCGGAGTGCTCACCGAAACCCTCGACTGGCGTGCGATCTTCCTGATCAACATCCCGGTCGGGGTGGTGATGATCGGATGCACCCGTCTGGTCGACGAATCCCGCAGCGAGACACCGCGACGCGGTGACAAGGCCGGTGGGGTGGCGGTGATCATCGCCCTGGCCGCACTCGCCTATGGGCTGATCGAGGCCAACACCCGCGGATGGACCGATCCGGTGACCCTGGCCGCCCTGGGTCTGGCCGCCGCCGCCATCGTGGGCTTCGTGCTCGTCGAAAGCCGGGTGGCACAACCGATGATGCCGCTGTCCCTGTTCTCCAACCCGGGTTTCGCCGGTGCGCAGGTCGCGACCTTCGCGATCTCCGCATCGATGTTCGCGGTGTTCATCTACGTCACGATCTTCCTGCAGGGAGTGGTGGGACTCTCGCCCATCGATGCCGGCCTGGTCTACCTCCCCGGAACCGTGGTGATGCTGATCGTCGCGGGAGCGACCGACCGCATCCTCGGGCGGGTCGCGCCGTGGCGGCTGATCGCCGGCGGGCTGCTCGCGGTGGGTGGTGGCCTCGCCTGGATGACCATCGGCGGATTGGACAGCAGTGGCTGGGACCTGATGGGCGGCTTCGTGCTCGCCTGCATCGGAGCCGGCGTCTTCAATCCGGTGATGAGCGGAATCGTGCTCGCCGAGAGCGGTCTCGACGACGCGGGGCTGGCCACCGGAATCAACGACGTGTTCCGGCAGTCGGGCATCGCGCTCGGGGTGGCGGCACTCGGGGCGGTGTTCCCGGTGCAGTCGGTGCTGAGTGGCGGATCGCCCGCGGACTTCGTGGCCGCACTCGACACCGCGCTGTGGATCAGCGCCGCTGTCGCGATCGGCGGCGCGGTGATCGCCGCGCTCACCATGCGCAGTGCCCGGGCCACCACCGGTGACATCCCGTCCGCGCAGCTTGACCCGACCGGCGACGGTACGAGGGGCGACGGCAGGAGGGGCGACGGCACGAGGGGCGAGGCCCCGATGCCGGTGAACCGATGATCCCCGCCGGAATCGACAACCGACGAGCTCTCCCGGTCGGCCGCCGCGATCACGCATTGCCGCCTAGAATCCTCGGATATAGGCGACATCTGGATCGGACGATCGATGCAAGCGAGGAATCCGGCATGCGGGAGTACTTGGTGCTGGGGCCGCTGGAGGTACGACGCGACGGCGTCCCCGTCGAATTGGGCTCACCGAAACAACGGACGGTGCTCGCGGCGCTGCTCCTGGCACGCGGCGGTGTCGTCTCCAGCGATCGTCTGATCGACACCGTCTGGGGCGACGAACCGCCCTCGGCGGCCACCACGAGCCTGCAGGCCTACATCTCGAATCTGCGGCGCGCACTGCGCGGCGACCGGGGGGAGACCTCCCCGATCCAGCGGGTCGCCGCGGGCTACCGACTCGACCTCGGTGCCGACCGGCTGGACCTGATGACCTTCGGCGACCTCGTCGCCGGCGCCCGGGCGGCGCGGGACGAGGCCCGGTGGGCCGACGCCCTCGCCGACGCGCACGCGGCGCGCGCCCTGTGGCGCGGCGAGCTGCTGGGCGACGAGGGGACCGATGCGGGGTGGATCGTGGCCGAGGCGGCCGCACTCGCCGAGGCACGCATGGCCGTCGAGGACACCCACATCACCGCACTGCTGGCCGCCGGCGACACCGGCGGCGCGCTCGCCGGGATCGTCGCCCTCCGTGCCCGGGACCCGTTGCGCGACAGGGGAGTATGGCTGCACATGGTGGCCCTCTATCGGGCCGGTCGATCCACCGAGGCGCTCGAGGTCTACCGCAGGCACGCGGCGCTCCTCGACGAGGAACTGGGGCTGGCACCCGGCGGTGAACTCATCGAATTGCAGGGCGCGGTCCTCCGGCACGATCCGGTCATCGCGGCCTGGCCACGCGCGCCGCACTGGTCGGGCGCCACCGAGGTGGCCATGCCGACCGAGGCCGAGAAGCCGGTGGCGGTGGCAGCCCCGTCCGTCGACGACGCCGTCGACCACGTCCCACTCGTGGGTCGTGCAGCTCAAACTGAGCGCATCGCAGCACTTTTCGACGGTCCTGCGACCACCAGATGGCTGATGCTCAGCGGCCCGGCCGGAATCGGCAAGACCCGCCTCGCCGAGGAGGCGGCCCGTCACGCGCAGGCACTCGGCGACCTCGTGGTGTGGGTGCGCTGTCCCGACGCGGAGGGCGTTCCGGCGTGGTGGCCTTTGCGGCAACTGTGCCGGGCACTCGATGTGCCACCGGCCGACGTGCTCACCGTGCCCGCCGGCGTCGACGCCGACACCGCCCGCTTCGCGGTGTACGAACACGTCCAGACGATGCTGGAATCGGTGGCGCCGCAATCATTGACGGTGATCGTCGACGACGTGCACTGGGCCGACGCGATGACCCTCCGCCTCCTGGCCTACCTGACGACCGTGATGCACACCGTGCCGCTGCGCGTCATCGCCACCGCCCGCGACGGCGAGGGCGGCGACGACACCGAGCGACTGCGCACCGCGTTCTCCCGGGCCGGCGGCACCCTGATCGCCGTGCCGCAACTCGCGCGCGCCGAGGTCGCCGAACTCGTCCGCGTCGTCGCCGATGAGACGCTCGGCCCGACCGACATCGAAACCCTCACCCGGCGTACCGGCGGAAACCCGCTGTTCGTCTCGGAGTTCGCACGGCTGCCACCCGAGGAGCGACGTCGCGAGATGGTCCCGGCGGCGGTGCGGTCGGTCCTCGACCGACGGCTGCTCTCCCTGGACCCCGCGGTCCTGGAAGTGGTCGGATATGCCGCGGTCCTCGGCGAGGAGATCGACGTGACCCTGCTGGCCATGGCAATGGACCGGGACGTCGCCGAGATCGCCGACTGCCTCGACGAGGCCGTCGACGAACGCATCCTGGTCGCCGCGGCGACCGGCGGGCGGACACGTTTCGCCCACGCCCTGCTCCGCGACGAGGCACTGTCGACGATCCGTCCGCTGCGCCGCTGCCGCATCCACCTGCGATTCGCCGAGGTCCTCGCCGCCGCCGGTGGGGTGGACACCGCGCCGCGCCGGGCAGCGCACCTGTTGGAGGCGCGTCCGGTCGCCGACGCTGTCGAGGTGGTGGCCGCCTGCCGCGCGGCCGCGGACGAGGCCACCGCACAATGGGATTCGCAGACCGCGGCATTCTGGCTCGACGCGGCGCTGCGCACCCACGAATCGGTGGCGGTGCCCGGCGGCGATACCACCGCACGCGATGACCTGCTGATCGCGTTGCTGGCCGCCCGGGCCCGCGCCGGGCAACTCCAGATGGTTCTCGACACGGCGGAAACCCGCCTGTACCAATCGATTCGGTCCGGCGCACGGTCCACCGTGGGACGGTTGGCGAGCAGCCTGATCCGGGCCGGTGGGTCGTGGCCGTGGATGGGCCCGACAGACGAGAACGAGAGCCTCCTCGCCGCGTTGAGCGCGGCCGCGACCGCCGTCGCGACGGAACCGGCAAGCCTCGCCCGGGTGCTGGCGGCGTCGGCGATCGGTCACTGCTATCACCACGATCCGGCCGTCCCCGCCGAACTCCTCGCCGCGGCAGATGATCTCGCCGCACAACTCGGTGAGGATGTACTGGCCGACGTCACGCTGGCACGCCTGATCACCTACGCCGGCGTGGCCGAATACGCTGCCGTATCCCTGAATTGGGCGGAGACCCTGCGTGGGCTCACCTACCCCGACGCCGACGTCGACGAGGTCATCGTCGACGCCGCGTTGACGATGGCGACCATGACGCTCGGTGACATCGACACGACCGAGGCGCTCGTGCGCCGTGGCATCGCGGGCAGTGAGAGGCTCCGATTGCCGATTCTGCGGGCGCAGTTGCGGTGGATGGAGATGTCGCTGGCCGCGTGGCACGGTGATTTCTCGCTGGCCCGCAGCCACTACGAAACCGCCGTCGCGGTGCACGAGCAGACCGAACTGTATGTCGCCGGCAGCAATTGGATGGCCATGATGGCCCTGGCCTGCGAACGCGGCATGCTCGACGAGGTCGTCGACACCGAAGGGCTGCAGCCGCTGGACTGGGCCCGGCGGGTCAGCGAGGGTGCCACCGACAACAAGATCGCCGTCCTGCTCGCCGCGGGGATCGCCCGGATCGCCGGAGCGGAGGGCGACCGCGCTCTGGCGCGCACGATGATCACCATGTGGGTCGACGACGATCGGCCCATGGTCTGGACGTCGCTGTGCCATGGTGTCCTCCTGGCGCACGTGGTTGCCGAGCTCGGAATGGTGGAGTTCGCACCGGCATTCATCGACCATCTGACGCCGTACGAGGACTGCATAGCCGCATTGGGTCACGTGGGTTGTGTGGGTCCGGTCGCCCTGGCCCTCGCGGAGTTGCACTATCTCGTCGGCGACGAGAAACGTGGTTACGACGCCCTGGTCACGGCGCATCAGATCGCCCGACAGGGACGTGGGGTGCCCTCGACCCTGCGATGCCGGTTGCTCGCCGCACAGTTGCAGCCACCGTCGACGGACCGGTCGGAGATCCTGGCCGAGATCGAGTTCCGGGCCCGCTCCCTGGGCATGACGCAGGTCGCGGCGACCGCGGGAACGCTGCTCGCCGAGTCCGTCGAGGCCGGTGGGACAACAAGTTCCACCGCCGTGATCCGCTGACGGTTCCCGCTCCAAGGACGTTCCAAGAATGGCGCAACCGACCCGCCGCATCCTCTGAGTGCATCGATCAACCAGCACCGCTGGACCACAGTCACACAGGAGAACCCATGTCATCGATCCCCGAGGCGACTCGCCCCGTAGCCGCCGACCCGATCACCGCCGACGTCACCGCGCTGCAGGCCGCCGTTCGCGGCGCCGTCCACCGTCCCGGCGACCCCGGATATCCGTCGGTGACGTTCAACGTCGCCGTCGCCCAGAATCCGTGGGCGGTGGTCGACGTCGCCGACGCGGCAGACGTCGCCGCGGTGATCGGATTCGCCTCCGCCCACGGGATGACGGTCGCCGTCCACGCCACCGGACACGGCGCCACCGTCATCGGTGACGCGACGATCATGGTGCGCACCGCCGCGCTCGACGACTGCACTGTCGACCCGCAGACACGCACCGCGCGCGTCGGCGCCGGAGTGCGGTGGCAGACGGTGATCGACGCCGCCGCACCTCACGGCCTGGCGCCCCTGTGCGGCTCGTCGCCGACCGTCGGCGTGGTCGGACTCTTGAGCGGCGGCGGGATCGGGCCACTGGTCCGGACCGTCGGCATGTCCGCGGATCACGTGCGGTCCTTCACGGTGGTCACCGGCACCGGCGCCGTCAAACAGGCCACACCCGAGATCAATCCCGAACTGTTCTGGGGGCTGCGCGGCGGCAAGTCCACCCTCGGCATCATCACCGAGGTGGTCATCGAACTCCCGCCCATCGCCGAGATCTACGGTGGCGCACTGTACTTCGACGGCGCGGACGCCGACGCCGTGCTCCGCGGCTGGCGGAACTGGGCGCAGGGGCTGCCGCGTGAGGTGAGCACCTCCCTCGCGCTCCTCCGACTGCCCGAGATGCCCGACGTCCCGCCGATGCTGGCCGGGCGGCTCAGCGTCGCGGTCCGCGTCGCCGTCGTGGGCGACCTCGCCCACGGCCCCGACCTGATCGCGCCGCTGCGGACCCTCGGCACGGTGCTCCTCGACGCCGTCGGCGTCATGCCCTACGCACAGGTCGGGGCCATCCACGCCGATCCGACGTCGCCGATGCCGGCTGCCGAATGCGGGACCTTGCTGCGCGAGTTCACCGACGACGCGGCCACCGAACTGCTGCGGGTCGCGGGACCGCAGTCGGGCTCGCCGCTGACCATCGTCGAACTGCGGCTGCTCGGCGGTGCACTCGCCGACCGGCCCGCGGTGCCCAGTGCCTTCTGCCACCGCGACGCCGCCTACACCCTGCACACGATCGGCGTGCTGATCCCACCGATCGCCGAGATGGTCATCGCCGCCGGAGTGCAGACCGTCGAGGCGCTACGACCCTGGGCGCACGGCGGTGAGATGCCCAACTTCGCGACCACCGACGACCCGGCGCACATCCGCCGCTGCTACGACGAGGACACCGCCGCCTGGCTGTCGGCACTGGCCGAACAGCACGATCCGCGCGGGGTGCTCCACGTCGGTCAGGTGGTTCGATGACCGAGTCCCCACGCCGATGTGGCGGCGTCAGGAATTTGTCGCTGCCGATCACGCGTTTATCCTTGGCATCGACATGTCTTTCGCCAGCCGAGTGCCCGTCTACCTCGACCACGCCGCATCGACCGCGATGCGTCCGGAGGCGATCGAGGCGATGAATGCCGTCCACGCCCAGCCCGGCAATGCGTCGTCGTTGCACGGGTCGGGTCGGTGGGCGCGTCGTCTGCTCGAGGAGGCCCGCGAGACCATCGCCGCCGCCGTGGGTGCGCGGCCGTCCGAGGTGATCATCACCAGCGGCGGCACCGAGGCCGACAACCTCGCCATCAAGGGGATCTACTGGGCCCGACGGCAGGCCGACGACCGCCGCCGGCGGGTGGTGATCTCCGCGATCGAGCATCACGCGGTCCTCGACGCCGCCGAGTGGCTTCAGGCGCAGGGCGCCGAACTGGTGATCCTGCCCGTCGACACCCAGGGATTCGTCTCGCCGGCCGATCTGCGTGCCGAACTCGCCGAGCACGGCGCACAGACCGCGCTGGTCTCGGTCATGTGGGCCAACAACGAGGTCGGCACCATCGAACCCATCACCGAGTTGGCCGCGATCGCGGCGGAATTCGGCGTGCCCATGCACTCCGACGCCGTGCAGGCGGTCGGGCACATCCCGGTCGACTTCGCGGCGAGTGGACTCTCCGCGGTCAGCATCGCCGCCCACAAGTTCGGCGGGCCGCAAGGTGTCGGCGCCCTGCTGCTCGGCCGCGACGTCGCGTGCGTGCCGTCGCTGCACGGCGGCGGACACGAGCGGGATGTGCGGTCGGGAACCCAGCCGGTGGCGGCGGTCGTCGGAATGGCCACCGCACTGCGGCTGGCCACCGAGGAACTGGCCGAGTCGATGCGTCAGGTGGCCGCGCTGCGTGACGAGTTGTTCGCGATCCTGCTCGACGTTCCGGGCAGCAGCGCCAACGGACCGATGGATGAGCGACGCCTACCCGGAAACGTCCACATCTCGTTCGAGGGCTGCGAGGGGGACTCGTTGCTGATGCTCCTGGACGCCAACGGTGTCGAATGCTCGACCGGTTCGGCCTGTACCGCCGGTGTCGCGCAGGCCAGTCACGTGCTCCTGGGCATGGGCATCGACATGGCCAGCGCGCGCGGATCGCTGCGCTTCTCCCTGGCACCGACCACCACCCGCGCCGACATCGAGACCGTCGCCGATGTGATCGGCGAGGTCGTCGAACGGGCCCGCGTCGCCGGGCTGGTCGCCTCCCCGAGCGGGAAGGCCCGCTGATGCGCGTACTGGCGGCGATGAGTGGCGGCGTCGACTCGGCGGTCGCCGCGGCCCGCGCGGTGGAAGCCGGCCACGACGTCGTGGGCGTACACCTGGCCCTGTCCACCGCACCGGGGGCGTTGCGCACCGGCTCGCGGGGATGCTGTTCTCGTGAGGACGCCGACGATGCGCGGCGGGCCGCCGACGTGCTGGGCATCCCGTTCTACGTGTGGGATTTCGCCGATCGGTTCAAGGATGACGTGATCGACGAGTTCGTCGAGGCCTACGCCGCCGGTCAGACCCCGAATCCGTGCCTGACGTGCAATGAGAAGATCAAGTTCGCGGCTCTGGCCGAGAAGGCGATCGCGTTGGGATTCGATGCGCTGGCCACCGGTCACTACGCACAGCTGACCGACGGGGAGCTGCGGCGGGCGGTCGATGCCGACAAGGACCAGTCCTATGTGCTGGCCGTGCTCACCCGCGAACAACTCGACCGCGCGATGTTCCCCATCGGCGACACCCCGAAGACGCGGATCCGCGAGGAGGCGGCACGTCGCGGGCTGTCGGTGGCCAACAAGCCGGACTCGCACGACATCTGCTTCATCCCGACCGGCGACACCCGGGCGTTCCTGGGTGCGCGGATCGGCATCCGTCCGGGCGCCGTCGTCGACGCCGACACCGGTGAACGCCTCGCCGACCACGAGGGCGTGCACGGCTTCACGATCGGGCAGCGCAAGGGCCTCGGTATCGAGGCGCCCGCCGCGGACGGGCGGCCACGGTATGTCACCGACATCGATCCGGAATCGGGAACTGTCCGAGTCGGATCCGAGGAGCACCTGCAGGTGTGGTCGATCCGGGCATCGCGTGCGGTGTGGACCTCCGGGCAGACGCCCGACGGACCGTTCGAGTGCATCGTCCAGGTGCGTGCGCACGGCGGGATGGCGCCGGCGCTCGCGACCCCGATCGACGACGCCGACGGCCCCGGCATCGAGATCTCGCTGGCCGAACCCCTGACCGGCGTCGCCCGCGGACAGGCGGCGGTTCTGTACCTCCCCGACGCGCAGCGCGGTGACCTCGTGCTGGGCTCGGGACGCATCAGCGTGACCTCGTCGACGCGACCCGCCGACACCCACTCGGTTCCGGCACGGTGAGCACCGGCCGATGAGCCAGCCGCCCACCCGCGTGGGAACCGGCGTCGGTTCCATGCCCGGCACCGACCCGAAACAGGCCGCGGCCGTGGTCAATGGTGAACTGGACTTCGCCCATCTCGCCGAACTTCCCGCCCGCGGCATCGGCGCCGACATGATCGGGCGGATGTCCGCGATCCTGGTGGACATGCCCATCGACGCATCCACCTGGGGCTACCGGCTGGGCACCCGGGGATCATCGGTGGTGCGTCGCGCCCGTGGCTTCCTCGGCGCCGATCTCGATGCGGTGGAAGAGATCTGGGATACCGCGGGCTTCATCGGTACCGGGCGGGCCGTCAAGGTACAGGCGGCGGGGCCGTTCACCCTGGCATCCTCGATCGAATTGACCAACGGGCACAGGGCGATTCGCGATCCGGGGGCGCTGCGTGACCTCACCGATTCGGCCGTGGAGGGCATCGGAACGCACATCGCCGAGGTCCGACGCCGGTTGGGTGCGGAGGTGACCGTGCAGATCGACGAACCGATGATCGGTGCGGTCCTCGACGGCACGGTGCCACCGCTGACCCGGCTCGACGTTATCCCGCCGCTGCATATCGCCGACGTCGCGAACTCGTTGGAATCGATGGCCGACGGTATCGACGCGCCGATCATCATCCACAATTGCGGTGCGCCGCGCTGGGATCTGATCGCCCGGGTACCCGGGGTCGCCCACAGCGTCGACATCAGCGCGGCCACCGCCTCGACGGTCGGTGCGGCCGCACTCGACGCGGAGACACTCGACGGCATCGGCGTGCTCCTCGACCGGGGTGATGTGCTCGTCGCCGGCGTGGTTCCGGCGGAGCGGGAACGGCCGGGTCTGGGTGCCGAGACCGTTGCCACGTCGCTGGCGGCGGTGATCGACCGCATCGGATTGAATCGAAAAGTGCTGTCGGAGAAGGTGATCGTCACACCCACCTGCGGTTTGGCGGGCGCCTCCCCACGCTGGGCGACGACGGCCCTCGGCATCTGCGCCCAGGTGGGGGAGCTGCTGGCCACCGATCCGGACGCCTTGTAGCCGTCGACCGCGGTAGCTGCGCGTTCTGCTCCCACCCGCGCGGAATGCATGGTGCGCATGTGGGAGTTGCGCGTGCACCTACGGTCGGTGATCGTCAGCCGTCCAGCTTGGCGACCGAACGCTTCGGGGCGATCTGCCGGTAGCTCGCGTCGAGGAGTTCGGCGACCTCGGTCCAATCGGCATCGTCGTCGAGCAGGATCCCGAGCCACCCGTAGGGGCCCAGGTACGCGGGCAGGAAGAACCTCGGATCGGCGCTCAGCGCGTCCCGCTCGGCGGGGTCGGGGATGAACAGCAACGACTGATCATGCCGGGGCCCGCCCTTCTCACCGCCGCCGTAGTTGCCGAACATCTTTCCGCACCGGAACGTCGGGCGGCCGTGTGCGACAACCTCGGTGGTGTCCGGGAGGGCGAGCGCGATCTCGCGGACCCGGATCAGGTGCGGATCGGCGTCGTCGAACATGATCGGATGCGGCATGGGTGTCCTCTCCGCGCGTGGGCCGGAACCTCTTGCGCCGTACCGTACGCGAATCGGGTGACATTGCAGTGCGGTCTCGGATTCCCGAGGTCCTCGCCACAGCGGAGACGCGGACGTAGGCTGCGAACAGATCACGTCGAGCAGCGAGCGTGGTCCGCCATCGAGTAGGACAAACGAAGGAGGCGGCCATGTTCATGACCATCATCAGCGCCATCGTGGTGGGCGCAATCATCGGAGCACTGGCGCGACTGGTGATGCCGGGCAAGCAGGCGATCGGCGTGATCATGACCATCGTCCTGGGGATCGCCGGATCACTGATCGGGTCCTGGATCTGCTATTCGCTCTTCGGATACAGCAACGACAACGGCGGCTGGAAGGTCATCCCGTTCATCGTGGGAATCGCCGTCGCCGCGGCGCTGATCGCGGGGTATGTCGCACTGATGGGGCGACGCGCGGTGCACTGACCCCGGGTGAGTGGCGGGCGGCCGGAGGTCGACGAGGTCTGTCGGGGGGCTCCGATACCCTCATGACGTGGCAGATGAGGAGCAGACCCCGATCGATCCCGGCATCCGGGAGCAATGGTCGACGCTCGCCGAAGAGATCCGTGAGCATCAGTTCCGTTACTACGTGAAGGACGCCCCCGTCATCTCCGACGGAGAGTTCGATCGGCTCCTCCGCCAACTGCAAGAACTCGAGGACGCGCACCCGGAGCTGGCGACCGCCGACTCGCCGACGAAACTCGTCGGCGGCGGATTCTCCACCGCGTTCACCCCGGTCGACCATCTCGAACGAATGTTGTCGTTGGACAACGTCTTCGACGCCGACGAGATGCGGACGTGGGTCTCACGCGTCGAGGACGAGGTCGGTGCCGGTGTCGAGTACCTGTGTGAACTCAAGATCGACGGCGTGGCGCTGGCCCTGGTGTATCGGAATGGGGTCCTCGATCACGCGGTCACCCGTGGTGACGGCCGCACCGGTGAGGACGTCACCCTCAACGCCCGCACCATCGAGGACGTCCCGGCACGGCTGACGGCGTCACCGGAGTATCCCGTCCCCGACGTCCTCGAGGTGCGTGGAGAGGTGTTCTTCCGGGTCGAGGATTTCGAGACGCTCAACGCGTCGCTGGTGGCCGACGGCAAACCCCCGTTCGCCAATCCCCGCAACTCCGCGGCCGGTTCGCTGCGGCAGAAGAATCCGCAGATCACCGCTCGCCGTCGGCTGCGGATGATCTGCCACGGGGTGGGGCACACCGAAGGATGGCGGCCCGATTCACTGCACCACGCGTATCTGGCGTTGGGAGCCTGGGGCCTGCCCGTCTCCTCGCACACCACCAAACTCACCGGCGCACAGGCGATCCTGGACAAGATCGATTATTGGGGTGAGCATCGCCACGACGTCGAGCACGAGATCGACGGGATCGTCGTCAAGGTGGACGATTTCGGGCTGCAACGCCGGCTGGGGGCGACGTCGCGGGCCCCGCGCTGGGCGATCGCCTACAAGTATCCGCCCGAAGAGGTGACCACCAAACTGCTGGGAATCGAAGTGGGCGTGGGACGTACCGGGCGCGTCACGCCGTATGCCGTGCTCCACCCGGTGCTGGTGGCAGGCTCCACGGTGGCGCGCGCGACCCTGCACAACGAGTCCGAGGTCAAACGCAAGGGCGTGCTCATCGGTGACACGGTGACCATCCGCAAGGCCGGCGACGTCATCCCCGAGGTGCTCGGCCCCGTCGTCGACCTCCGCGACGGCAGCGAGCGCGCGTTCGTGATGCCCGATCGGTGCCCGGAATGCGGTGCGCCGCTGCGCCCGGAGAAGGACAGCGACGTCGACATCCGATGTCCCAACGCCGAAAGCTGTCCGGCACAGTTGCGGGAGCGGCTGTTCCACCTGGCCGGGCGGGGATCCTTTGACATCGAGGCACTCGGATACGAGGCGGCGACGGCACTGTTATCGGCCGGGGTCCTGAAGAACGAGGGTGACCTCTTCTCGCTGACCGCCGACGACCTGATCAAGACCACCCTGTTCACCACCAAGAACGGTGCGTTGTCGGCCAACGGGAAACGGCTGCTCGCCAACCTCGACAACGCCAAACACGTTGCGCTGTGGCGGGTTCTCGTCGGCCTGTCGATCCGCCACGTCGGGCCGACCGCCGCACGGGCATTGGCCACCGAATTCGGTTCGCTCCAGGCCATCGAGGACGCCACCGCCGAACAACTCGCCGAGGTCGAGGGACTCGGGGCCACCCTGGCCACCAGCATCCGGGACTGGTTCGGCGTCGACTGGCATCGCGAGATCGTCGACAAGTGGCGTGCCGCAGGCGTGTCCATGGAAGACGAACGCGACGAGTCGATCGCCCGCACACTCGAGGGCAAGACCATCGTCGTCACCGGATCGCTGCAGGACTTCTCCCGCGACGGCGCCAAGGAGGCCATCCTGGTCCGCGGCGGGAAGGCGTCGGGGTCGGTGTCGAAGAAGACCGACTATGTGGTGGTGGGGGATTCACCCGGCAGCAAGGCCGACAAGGCCGAACAACTCGGTGTGCCCGTCCTCGACGAAGACGGGTTCAAACGACTCCTGGAAACCGGTGACGCTGGAAACCGGTGACGCCGAACCGAGTTGAACATCGCTGCGGCACAACATGTCTCGGCACACCATGTCTCGGCACGGCTCGTCCTGTGGCAGCTCATTTCGTGACAGCGCTGAACGCGTCGAAGGCGCGATCATCGAACAACACGAAGCGGACCTGTGTGACCGAGGTGTCGGTGGCCCGCACCGTGGCCGCGGCGATCCGGGCTCCGTCGTCGATCGGCCACCCGTAGATTCCGGTGGAGATGGCCGGGAACGCCACCGACGTCGCACCGAGTTCGTCTGCGACCCGCAGGGATTCGCGGTAGCAGGAGGCGAGGATCGCCGACCGGTCCTGGTGCGCCGAGTAGACCGGGCCCACTGTGTGGATCACCCACCGCGCAGGCAGGCGCCCGGCGGTGGTGGCCACGGCCTGCCCGGCGGGCAGGCCATCGGGAAATCGCGTGGCGCGCAGATCCCGACATTCGGCGAGGATCCCCGGACCACCCCGACGGTGAATGGCCCCGTCGACGCCGCCACCACCGAGCAACGACGAGTTGGCCGCATTGACCACGGCATCCACCGATTCGACGGTGATGTCACCCCGGACCAATGCGATCTCGACCACCCTGCGATTGTCGGCGCAGTTCTGGCCGGGGGCAAGGGGCTGTGCTCAACCCACCGGGCTCAATCGGCTGGGGTCACCCGCTGTAATTCAACTTTCGGCGCGCAGAACCGTCGAGACGATACCGGCGAGGTATCCGAGCCTCGCGATCTCCGACGGCCGAAAATCGGGACCGCCGATGCGGCCCAACAGGATTGCCTTCGCACCGTCACCCAGCGGCGCCGCCGCCATCCGCGTGTCCATGTCCTGCCACGCCTGCGGAACCCACTCGGCCTCCGAATCGAGTTGCGTCGCAGTGGTCAGCGGCAGCCAATCGGCCGTGGTCAGTGGGGTCTCCGGCGCACCCGAACTCCCGAACAGCTGCAGGACGCCGCCGGCCGCCCGCGTGATGACGGTGGCCCAGGAGACTCGGAGCACGCGGGGCGCGTTGTCGACCAGGATCTGCAGTCGGTCATTGCCGGCGGTGGCGACCTTGTCGACCAGTTCGAGTTCGCGATGGGTGTCCAACACACCCGAATACGGCCGAATCGAATCGACCCGCACGCCCTTGACCTTCTCGGCGGCGGTGATCAGCGCGTCGGGCAGTGATCCCGGCGCGACCTCGACGACCAGATCGTCGACCGCATAGCCCTCACCGCGTTCGACGACCTCCAGGGAGAGGATGTCGGCGCCCACCGATCCCAGTTGCACGGCGAGCAGACCCAGGCTGCCCGGGCGGTCTTGGAGGTAGACCCGTAGGAGGTACGACACGACGAGCATTGTCGCACCGGCGGGCGTGGCGTGCTCGGGGCGGTGCGCCGCCGGCGGATGCCCGGTGGTGACGTCGATCACGTCGACGAGGGACGAGGTGGTCCGTTCACGGTTGTCGGCAGCGAACGTGCGTCCGGCCGGTGCAGCCGTGACGATGGGGGAATGACGGATCCAGCCGAGAACGCGGTCGACGAGTCCCCACACGTCACGACGTCGGTGGCCCGCCGCATCCAGCCGGGCCGCGAACACGACTTCGTGACCTGGACCGACGCCGGTATCGCGTTGGCACGCACCTTCCCGGGATTCCTGGGCGGAGGCTGGCTGCGGTCGACCAGGAAACCGGACGAGTACTACGTCGTCTACCGATTCGCCGACGAGGGCGCGCTCGACGACTGGAATTCGTCGCCGGTGCGCAAGGCGTGGTTGTCCCGCGGAGAGGGTGTGGCGGTCGAGTACGCGACGCACCGGCTGTCCGGGATCGAAGGGTGGTTCGAGCCGCAGCACAACCTCACCAACGCGGTGAAGGTCGTCGGTGGGCCACCGCCACGCTGGAAGCAGGCCATCACCATCTGGCTCGGGTTCTTCCCGATGTCCCTGCTGATCAACGTGCTGGTGCTCGCCCACCTCGACGGCGTGCACATCGTCCTGAAAACGCTGATCGGCACCCTCATCAACACGCCGCTGATGGTGTACCTGGTGTTGCCGTGGATCACCGCCCGCCTCTCCAGGTGGCTGCACTGACCGTGCCGAGTCCGCCGCCGGCGGCGGCGTCTAGGCTTGATGGCGTTGTCGGCACTGTGCCGAGGAGCGGATGAGGTGCGCCCTCGTCTTCGAGTGCCAGGTCAGAAAGGACACGATCGACATGTCAGGGCAGTCAGAGTCCGCGATCACCCGCGAGGAGGTCGCCCATCTCGCGCGGCTGTCGCGACTGGCACTCGACGACGAAGAGCTCGACGTCTACGCCGCGCAGCTCGATTCGATCCTGGCGCACGTCGCCCAGGTGTCGGAGGTCGCTGCCGACGATGTCCCGCCGACCGCCCACCCGGCCAAGCTGGCCAATGTGCTGCGCGCCGACGAGGTGGTGCCCGGCCTGACCACCGAGCAGGCGCTCTCGGGTGCGCCGGCCGTCGAGCAGGACCGTTTCGCCGTTCCGCAGATCCTGGGGGAAGAGCAGTGAGCACCGAATCCGCCACCCGCACCGCGAACGAGATCACCGGTCTGTCCGCCGCCGACCTCGCCGCGAAGATCGCCGCCGGTGAGGTCTCCTCGGTGGAGGTCACCCAGGCCCACCTCGACCGTATCGCCGAGATCGACGATCAACTCGGCGCATTCCTGCACGTCAGCGGCGCGGAGGCGTTGGTCGCCGCCAAGGCCGCCGACGATGCGATCGCGGCCGGGGAGGCGCCGTCGGCGCTGGCCGGTGTGCCGATCGCACTCAAGGACGTCTTCACCACCACCGACGCACCCACCACCTGCGGATCGAAGATCCTCGAAGGCTGGGTGCCGCCCTACGATGCCGCGGTCACCGCCCGGCTGCGTGCCGCGGGCATCCCGATCCTCGGCAAGACCAACATGGACGAGTTCGCGATGGGTAGTTCCACCGAGAACTCCGCCTATCAGGTGACCCGAAATCCGTGGGATACCACCAGGATTCCGGGTGGCTCCGGCGGTGGCAGCGCTGCGGCGCTCGCGTCGTATCAGGCGCCGCTGGCGATCGGCACCGACACCGGTGGCTCGATCCGGCAGCCGGCCGCGGTCACCGCGACGGTCGGCGTCAAACCCACCTACGGCACCGTCTCGCGGTACGGACTGGTTGCCTGCGCGTCGTCGCTGGATCAGGGCGGTCCGTGTGGTCGCACCGTGTTGGACACCGCGTTGCTGCATGAGGTGATCGCCGGTCACGATCCGCGCGACTCCACCTCGATCGACGTTCCGGTCCCGGATGTGGTCGGCGCCGCACGCGCCGGTGCCGCAGGCGATCTCGCCGGTGTGCGGGTCGGTGTGGTCCGTGAGTTGCAGGGTGAGGGCTATCAGGCGGGGGTCTTGGGCTCCTTCGAGAAGGCCGTCGCGGAGTTGACCGCGCGGGGCGCCGAGGTCGTCGAGGTGTCGTGCCCGAACTTCACCTACGCGCTGGGTGCCTACTACCTGATCCTGCCCAGCGAGGTGTCGTCGAACCTCGCACGCTTCGACGCCATGCGCTACGGATTGCGCGTCGGCGACGACGGACGCCACAGCGCCGAAGAGGTCATGGCACTGACCCGGGAAGCCGGATTCGGTCCAGAGGTCAAGCGCCGCATCATGATCGGCACTTACGCGTTGTCGGCGGGCTATTACGACGCCTACTACGGTCAGGCGCAGAAGGTGCGCACGCTGATCGCCCGCGACTTCACCGCGGCATTCGAATCCGTCGACGTCCTGGTCTCGCCGACCACCCCGACCACCGCCTTCCCGATCGGGGAGAAGGTCGACGATCCGCTGGCGATGTACCTGTTCGACCTGTGCACGCTGCCGGTCAACCTCGCCGGGGTGGCCGCGATGTCGGTGCCGTCGGGCCTGTCCGCGGACGACGGACTGCCCGTCGGTTTGCAGATCATGGCTCCGGCCCTTGCCGACGACCGGCTGTACCGGGTGGGCGCGGCCTATGAGGCGGCGCGCGGCCCGATCGCCTGAATCTGCTCGCGCCCATAACGGTGACCGGTTCCGACCGGCCCGTCGAGTGACGCCAGCAGATCTGCCGACGCCTGAATGAATGAGGCGACAGGCAGCCACGGCGGCCTGTGCACCGGCCTGCCCACCCGTCGGGTTCCGTCCGGTGGCGTGGGTCGATGCCACAGCGATCGCACCGACCAGCGGGTGACCGGGTCGGAGTCGTTGGCCACGATGGTGCGCGGCGAGGACGATCGACCGGTGTCCACACTGTCTGCCGGTACCCCGGCCAGCATGGTCGCACTCACCGCACCGGGGTGGGTGCGTTCGGCCCATGCCCGGGCGCGATCGGCCCCCAGCGCGCCGAGGCTCTGCCCGTAGAGATACACGCGGGGCAGACGCGCACCACCGGGTCGGCGATCACGCGCGTCGAGCACGTGACGCAACAGCGCGATCGCGCTGCGCGCGGCCGCATCGGGGTCGGTGAGGAACACCCGCCATGACGATGCATCCGCATACGGCAAGGTGAGTATGGCGACACCGGTGTGCCGGCCGCCGGGTGGAATCCGGCGTGCGGGCAGAAGCTGACCCGTGGGACGAATCTGGCTGCCGCCGAATCGATCCTGAATCTCGGCGATGGCCTGGGGGTCGACCCAGCCGGAGCCGGTCGGTACCGCGATCACCACAGCGGCGCCATCGAGCCCGCCACTGCGGACCCACTGTCGAGTGATCGCGGCCGCCGCTGTGTCGGTGTCAGTCGGTGGGTGGTCGGTATGAGTGGCCGCTTCCGCCTGGGCGGGTGGGGCGATCGAGCCCGCGACGACGGCTGTCAGCAGACTGGCGATGACGACGGCGCGACGTGACGTCCAGACGGAGATCGCGAATGTGGCAACGGCAGTCCCGAGCATCATCCACCAGTACGTCACGCCGATCGATGCGACACCGAGATCTGTGCGAATGGTGTTCTGCCACGCGACATTGGCGCTGACGGTGGAGGCCGCGGCGAGAGTGGCGACCGCCGGTATCAGGCGTCGGCGTGGCGACGAGTCCGCGGTTCGTCGGCACGTGGACAGGCGTGCCGCGATCGTGGCGATTCCTACGCATCCGGCGACGACGGCTGCCGAGGAGCCCGTGGAGCGAGGCAGCGAGCCGGGCCACAGGGCGATGATCAGACCGAGTGCGGCCGAAATCGGGACGCAAGCATGCGGTACCTCGACGGCGCGCGAAGTCCGCACGGCCATCATCGTTCACCGCCGATGACACCAAGGTTTCCGGCGACAGCCTTCCACAGTGTCGTCATCACGATGTGCGACAACGACTCTCGTGAGACCGGGGCTTCGCCGTTCTGGCGCCAGGTGTTGACGGCCAATCCGATTCGGCTGGCCTCCGCGGCGGCGGCACAAGGAGTTCCGGTGCAGTCGGCGCGCATGCGATCGATCAGCATGCGATCGATGGCGAGTCTGGCCGACGGCGGCAGCGGCGCACCGGCCCGTGCGCTGTAGCGGAGCAGATCATACCCGAAATCGTGTGTCTTGCAGAGTGGTTCAAACCTCGACGGTAAGGGTACCGGTGAGGAGCACCGTCCGGTCGGGTTGACCGGGTATCCATCCGCCAAGAGTGGTCGGTAGCCGATCACTCGTGCGAAATCCGGAGGTAGGTACCGAAGGGTCTGGGCAGGGTCAGGGCCGACCAGGGCGTCGACCGCCGACGTGGCGGCCGGGGAATTGCGCGCGGTCGACAGATCGGCCAACTGTCCGCCGGCCGTTGCTGCCGGAACACGAATCGCGGTGTGGATGAGGGCGACCGCAAGCAGACACAAGCTCCACAAGATGATTCGCATGACACGGTGTCGGCGTTGGACCGGTCGGTGATGGTCCGGTGGGTGTGGTGCTACGGACGCGTTCGGATCATCGTCATGCTGCAAGGTCATGGTTCTCGACGCTAGGAATCGCACACGCCTGCACACATCGGTCGCAGCGGTGGTTCTGTCTCACGACGTCGGAGCGGGGAGTGACGTGCGAGGTAGCTACCCGGTATCACCCGCATCTCCCTCTGCGGTATGACGACACCGAGGTCCGCACCCTCTAGCGTGGAGCGGGAGGTGAGTGACATGTTCTTGCGCGTAGTTCGTCAGATCGGCAGCGCGGCCGCCACGGAGATCCGGGGTCTGCCGGTGGTACAACATCCCGATGTCCGCGCCTATCTACGGTCGCCGGTCAACTGGTTCTTCCTGATCTTTGCGGTGGTGTTGTTCACCGTGGCATGGCCGACGCTGCCGGAGACGCATGACCTTCCGTCGTATGCGTTGCCGGTGACGGCGGCGATGGCGACGCTGCCGCTGGCCCTTGCATGGGCGGCGCCCCTGTTGGGGTGGGCGGCCTGTGTGATCGCCGCGCAGCTGATCGGGTTTCTGGTGCCCACCGCCAATGGCTGGCCGTGGACGATTCAGGTCACCCAGATCATTGCGCTGCTGGTGCTGACGTTCGTGGCGTATCTGCGGTGTCCGTTGCGGTACCTCGCCCCGGTGTGGTTGGTGTCGGCAGCAGCGTTCGCGCTTGCAGCCCCTCCCACCGTCCGAGTGGGGTGGGTGTTCGGCGTGACATCGATGGCGGTGGTCGTTGCCTTGCTCAGAGGGTTGCTCAGCTCCCGCAGGCAACTGGCGGTCAGTGCCGAGGAGACCAAGGCGGCCGAATCGGTGACCGCGGTCCTCGAAGAGCGGGCCCGCATTGCCCGCGACCTGCACGATGTTGTGGCACACCGGATGTCGATGGTGGTGGTGATGGCGCAGACTGCGCGTTACCGCATTCCCGATGTCGGCGATGCCGCCGCTGCCGAGTTCGATGCCATCGCGTCGGCCGCCCGAAACTCGCTCGATGAGGTCCGGCAACTTCTCGGTGTCCTGCGTCTCGACGGGACACAGGCCAGTGCGGCACCCAATCCGGGTCTCGCCGATATCGATTCGCTGCTCGACCACACGCGGTTGGCGGGGGCGTCGGTGACGGTGTCAAACACGCTTGATCATGCGGAGTTCGCGGAGTCATCGGCGCTGGTCATCTACCGCATCGTGCAGGAATCCCTCGCCAATGCGACACGACACGCGCCCGGCGCCCCGATCGCGGTGACCCTCTCGCCTGCTGACGATGGTGCCGAAGTGACGGGCGCCGAGGTGACGGTGGCGAACGCGGCTGGTACCGACGCACCGCTCGATCTCGGCGGCGCGGGTGTCGGGATCACCGGCATGAGCGATAGGGCACGGGCAGTCGGTGGATGGCTGACCGCGCATCCCACTCGCGATGGCGGATTCGTGGTGCGTGCGCACATCCCGGCCATTGCCGGCCGCGGTGTCGTCGAGGTACCGGGTGGGTTCGCCACGGTGTTCGGGTAGCGTTGCGGCCGTGCCGATCACGCTCGTCGTCGCCGATGACCAGGCAATGGTTCGTCAAGGCTTCTCCGCGTTACTTGCCGCGCAACCGGATTTCGCGGTTCTCGGCGACGCCGCCGACGGCGTGGCGGCGCTCGAGGTATGTCGACGCGTGAAACCTGACGTCGTCCTCATGGACGTGCGGATGCCGCGCAAGGACGGAATCTGGGCGGCCGCCCGGATTCTCGGATCGGGCGCGTCGCTCGGATCGGGCGGGCCGGCAGGCGCGCAACTCCCCGCCGACGGGGCTTCCGGGCGCACCAAGGTGTTGATGCTGACGACTTTCGACATCGATGACTACGTGTACGAGGCCCTGCGGGTCGGCGCTTCCGGGTTCCTGTTGAAGGACGCTCCCGCAGACGAGTTGGTCCGTGCGGTGCGGGTGGTCGCCGCCGGTGAGGCGTTACTCGCCCCGTCGATCACCCGGCGGCTGATCCGCGAGGTCACTGATCGGCGTCCCCGTCGACCTCGATCCGACGCTGTCGACATCCTGACGCCGCGTGAACGTGAGGTGCTCGACCTTGTCGCCGACGGGAAGTCCAATCACGAGATCGCCACCGAACTCTTCGTCGCGGAGCAGACGGTGAAGACGCATGTGAGCAGTGTGCTGGCCAAGTTGTCATTGCGTGATCGTGCGCAAGCCGTCGTGTTTGCCTATGAGAACGGTCTCAAGTGAGGTGTTCGACGCTCAGGCGGGCCATCGCACGTCCGGCACGAGTGCTCCCAGCGCACTAGATTGAGTGCTGTTCGGGGACGGGACAACCGTTCGCGGAATCAGACGCGGCAGGAGGCACTCAGCGGTATGGCCAAGCGATTCGGGATACTCACGTCCGGCGGCGATTGCCCGGGACTCAACGCGGTGATCCGTGGAGCCGTCCTCAAAGGGGAAACCGTCTACGGCCAGGAGTTTGTCGGATTCCGCGACGGCTGGTACGGGCTGGTCTACGGCGACATCATCGACCTCGACCGCAGCGTGGTCCGTGGCCTGTCGAATCAGGGCGGCACGATCCTGGGGACCAGCCGTTTCGGGCCGTACTCCGAGCCCGACGGCGGTCCGGAGAACATCAAGAAGGTGCTCAAGAACCTCGGCATCGACGGGGTGATCGCCATCGGTGGTGAGGGCACCGCGTCGGCGGCGAAGCGGTTGTACGAGGACGGCATCAACATCGTCGGCGTCCCCAAGACCATCGACAACGACATCAACGCCACCGACTACACCTTCGGTTTCAACACGGCCGTCGAGATCTCGACCGAGGCCATCGACCGGCTGCGCACGACCGGCAACTCGCACAAACGCTGCATGGTGCTCGAGGTGATGGGCCGTCACGCCGGGTGGATCGCGCTGAACTCCGGCATCGCCGGCGGCGCCCACGCCATCCTCATCCCGGAGCAGCCGGAGAGCATCAATCAGATCTGTGCGTGGGTGACCAGCGTCAAGAATCGTGGCCGGTCACCGATGGTGGTGGTGGCCGAGGGGTTCAAGCTTCCGGACATGGATTCCGCGCACTCGACCAAGGGCCTCGACGGCTTCAACCGTCCCCGACTGGGCGGAATCGCCGAGGTGCTGGCCCCGATGATCGAGGAGCGCACCGGCATCGAGACCCGGGCTACCGTGTTGGGGCATATCCAGCGGGGTGGTACGCCGACGGCGTTCGACCGGGTGCTCGCGACGCGGCTGGGGATGGCTGTGTCCGATCTCGTCGCCGACAAGGAGTGGGGTCACATGGTGGCGTTGCACGGTACCGAGATCGCCCGGATCACCTTCGATCAGGCGTTGGCCAACCCCAAGACGGTGCCGCTCGATCAGTATCAGGAGATCCGCGTCATCTTCGGGTGATCGGTGCGCCTCGGGGTTTGCTGTCGGCCTCAGGCCGGGTCGCGGGGGATGACGATCCACAACAGCAGGTAGAGGAGCACCTGCGGGCCGGGGAGCAGAATCGAGGCGACGAACAGGACTCGGATCAGGGTGGGATCCCAGCCGTAGCGTTGGGCGATTCCACCGCAAACGCCGCCGATCCAGGCGTCGCTGCGCGATCGGGTGAGTCGTCGCTCCGGCGTTGGTTGCGACAGTCGGGTGGGTGAGTAGTCGGTGGTCATCGGGCAATTCCTTTCGTGATCGGTGATCAATCATCGTGTGAGTTCCACGGTAGGAGCGGGCGAGGGGAACCACATCGGGGTTCCCCCGTAGCGTGCACCCGGAACTTTCTCGGGCCCTGGGGTCCGTGAGTGCCTCACCCGTCGGGCCCGGTGCGTCGGTCGCCGCATAA